>JAHDDV010000185.1 GCA_020629205.1 Chitinophagales bacterium
AGTCACCAGTAATCTACTCCGGTTCCACCCCAAGAACAATACTGAACTTACCAAAGCTGGATAGATAATCCCAGAAGCGTTGATTCTGGTCACCGTTTTTGTCAAAGCCAACACCGTAGTCAAATCCAAGCGTACCAAACATTGGAAGGAAGATTCTAAAGCCCATACCGGCAGCTCTGTTCAATTCGTATGGCGTGAAGTCCCGGAATTTTGCAAAGGAATCACCGGCTTGCAAAAAGGCCAGCGTATAGATGGTTGAACTCGGATTCAAGCTCAATGGGTAACGCAGCTCTAGCGTAAACTTATTGAAGTAGGGCTGGCTTGTGCCCAGCTCATCATAACCCCTTAAGGCGATGATTTCCTCGCCCAACAAGAATCCACCGGTACCGGTATTGGAGAAGCCATCGCCTCCCAATCTAAATCGCTCGAATGGAGTATGACCGATACCTGCATTGTAATAGCCCATCAGCCCCATCTTAACAGATGCCATCATAACTAACTTTCTGGCTCGGTCCAATGGCGTGTACCACTCTGCTTTGAATTTCCATTTATGAAACTCAGCCAGTTTGTATTTCTCATCGTCCGTTGCCTCGTAGTAGTTGATGTCGTTAAACTGAGACCATGGCGGAGTCAACTGTAGTGAAGCCACAAAGTTGGATCCGCTTCTTGGGTAGATCGGACTATCCAGTGAATACCTCGATAAGGTGGTTGTCAAACTGATGATGTTGGACTGACCATTGTCGTAAATGAAGTTTGGATAATTCTCCATTTTATATCGCTGGTAAGACACGGTATTGTTCAGCACAAAGAAGTTGTCTGGCCAACTCAATCTACGCCCTAAGCCTACTGCTACGGAAGATATGTTGAGCAATTGCTTGTCTTGACCAGCAGGAATGTCCCCACGAAAGTTTTGATTCGATAAGCGAGTCCGTGAAGTGGAGACTGTCAAAGAGTTTGGTCGCTTGCCTCCCAGCCAAGGTTCGGTAAAGGAGGCATTCAATGACAGGTAACCGGGACCGTATGTTTGAAATCTGACGGAAAGACGTTGGCCGTTCCCTTGCGGAATAGGGTCCCAGGCACTTCGCTTAAACAAGCCGCCCAAAGCAAAGTTATTGAAGGTAACACCGATACTTCCGATCACAGATCGCCCTCCCCAACCAGCGGAGAGCTCCAATTGGTCAGAAGGTCTTTCGGCTACGGTGTATTCGATGTCTACAGTTCCATCCGCCGGATTTGGGATGGGATTGATGCCAATACCCTCCGGATCAAAGTAACCCAGACCAGCAATCTGCTGCTGCGAACGAATCAAATCAGAACGACGAAACTTGCTACCTGGTAGCGAAAACAGCTCCCTTCGAATCACATGTTCATTCGTTCGGTCATTTCCGCGTATGATGATATTATTAATTGTGGCTTGCGGACCCTCATAAATCCGCATTTCCAAATCGATGGTATCATTATCTACTCTTGTTTCAATGGGGTTTACTTGAAAGAACAGGTAGCCATCGTCCATATATAGTGTAGAGATGTCATTCTGCGCAGGATCCATAAACAGACGAGTCTGTAGTAGTTCCTGATTGTAGATATCGCCTCTTTGAATTTTTAGAATATTGGTCAGCGTATCATCGCTGTATTTCTGATTGCCTCGCCAAACGATGTCTCCAAAATGGTATTGAGTACCTTCATCGATGGTCATATCGATATTCACATTTCGCTCATCGACAAAGTAGACGGTGTCTTGAATGATGCGGGCATCCCGGTAACCAAGCGAATTATAATAGGCAATCAGCATTTCTTTGTCCGCCTCATAGGGATCTTCTTGAAACTTGGAGGAATTGAAGATGCGTAGCTTGAACTTATCGTCGAGATAATTCATTGCAGCTGCCCAGGAAACATTCCCTAATGCATGTGGGATATTGGTGTTCTTCAGATCATTGAAGATCATCTTAGGTGCTTTGTAATTGACTTTGGTCTTCTGCACCGTTTCTTTCATGCTCTTCTTGAGCTTATGGTCGAAGACATGTTCATTGCCTTCGATATTGATTTCATTGATTCGGATTCGACTTCCCCGATCGACCTTGACATCTAGGATGACATAGTTTTCTTTTTTCTCGTCCTCACGTGTATCAAAGTCTACCTCGGCGCTATAATAACCTTTGTCGTGGTAATAATCTAATACTGTGTTTCGGGTATTGTTCAAGAGATTCTCATCGAGAATACGCCCAGTGTAGAGCTTGATGCGTTCTCGAATATCATCCGCATCTGCCTTTTTAACTCCTTTCAAAGCAAATTTGGACATTCTGGCTCTCTCTGTCACTGCAATATCAAGAAAGATCACATCATTGATGATCTTGGTGGCATTGACTTCCACATCAGAAAACAGACCTAGCTTCCAGAGATTCTTGATTGCAGCGGGAATTTCTTCCCCTGGAATGTTGATTGGATCACCCACTACAAGGCCGGCATGGGAAAGCAGCACGCCCTCATCGAGGTATTCCGTGCCGCTGATCGTGATGCCGCCGATTTCGTAGGTGCTTGGTGTACTGTAATCAAGTTTATCAACATTGCTCGCTGGTTGTGCTTTGACACTGGTCACTGGAACCAGACAAAGACATAGCAAGCAGAAGAAAATAGCAATGGGTTTTTGCATGTAGTATCTAATTTCTCTGTGGTTTGCCCACATTTTCATTAAGCCTTGAGTTGTTCACTAATTTTTCCGAATCTACGCTCGCGTTGCTGGTATTCAAACAAGGCCTTGTAGTATTCTTCCCGATGAAAGTCCGGCCACAGGGTTTCTGTAAAGTACAGTTCTGTGTAGGCAATTTGCCAAAGCAGATAATTGCTGATTCTTTGTTCTCCACTTGTCCTGATCAACAATTCAGGATCGGGGATTCCGTGTGTCATCAAGCGATCATTGATAAAGGCTTCGTCCACCTCTTCAGCCTTGATTTTGCCATTTGCGGCATCTTCAGCAATCTTTCTGATCACGGAAGTCAATTCCCATCGAGAACTGTAGCTTAATGCCAGTGTAACGACCAGCTTATTATTGAGGCTGGTTAGCTCCATGACCTTGGTAAGTTCTGTCTGACAATTCTTAGGTAGTGAGGCCAAGTCGCCAATAGCATTTAAACGTACGCCATTGCGGATCAGTTGCTCGCATTCGTCTTTTAGACTTTTTACAAGCAATTCCATCAAAGCGTTTACTTCTCGCTTAGGTCTGGACCAATTTTCGGTAGAAAATGCGTAGAGGGTAAGATAGGATACACCGATTTCCCGGCTGGCTTCAATGACCTCCCGGACCGACTTTGTGCCATTTCTATGACCAAATATCCGATCCTTCAGGTTCTGTTTTTTCGCCCAACGGCCATTGCCATCCATAGTGATGGCAACATGCTTGGGAATCTTAGAGGGGATTAATTGATTTTTGTAGCTCATTTCCCACTTTAGACTTGGTGATTTAGAACCAGGGGAGATGATTCATTTAGGCCTCCCGCGAGGCCACAAAGATAAGAATTAAAAGAGTACGTTGCGGGTTTTTGCTTTAAAGCCGGCGTTACCCGGACAGCTATTTGCGAACAAGGTATAGGTAAAGGAAAATGAGGTAAATAAATAACCATCTTTTGACACACTATCTCCCCGTTGTTGTCCTTCATCTCCGATCACAGGTCCAACTTCACCCGATCGATCAGCCAAGGCAGCTTCGCTACTTCCATCCACAAACAGAATGTTATCTACATAGCGCTTACTAACATCATCGAGGTAATCGGTGAAGGTACTTCGGTAATTGGCCTCAGCCGAAAAGGTCCAGGGGCCCTTGACCCACCATTTGAACCCAATTCCAATTGGAATGGTCAGTTGGGTTTGTCGGTACTTCTTCTCTCCGCTGATCTGGGTGGCCTGTTGGCCTTCGGTGCCCGCTTCGATTAGGTTATACCATTCTCCATCCAGTTTTGCTTTCGGATTAAATCGGAATGCTCCTATTCCTGCTGTGATATAGGGCGTATAGGATCTGGCCCGGTCACCTGGCACGAACTGCTTAAAGTTGAGTTCTACTTGAGCGGTAAACTCGTACAGGTTGGTCCGAAAGCTTAGATTACGGGCTTCGTGATAGGGAAAGCTAGACCACTCGTCTCTAAATCCCAAAGATGCATAGCTTAAGGTTCCTTTGAATGCGATGTATTCCATCAGGTGATAGCGATACACAAAACCTCCAGCGGGACGTACTCCCTTTGCACTGAAGTTGTTGTTTAGATCACCAACATAGTTGGATGCACCTACCCAGAGGCCCACTTCTTGATGCTGGGCTTGAACTGGCTGGGAAAGGAATAGTATGGCTAGAAGGGAAAAAAGAACTGAAATTGAGCTTTTAAGGGACATCGGGGTGTACGATTTACTGTGACTCTATAACGATGGGAATTGCGCTATGTTGTTGGTTTTACAGCAAAAAATCAGCTTGCAGGGGCAAAAACCAAGCCTATTGGCACAAAGGGAGGTATAGCGCTCAAAAATCAATCTCGTAGGGGCAAAAAAAGAGGCGGCAATTCAATTGCCGCCTCTTTTTCTTCAAACAGGTTAGGCTATACTTTCAGTAAGCTTCTTTCCTGCCTTGAACTTGGCTACTTTTTTAGCCGGAATCTGAATGGTTTCACTAGGGTTACGAGGGTTTTTAGCCTCTCTCGCCTTTCTGTGAGTTCTTGAGAAGGTGCCAAAACCGATCAAAGACAATTTCTCGTCTTTGTTCAAAGTCGTTGTGACAGCATCAAAGAATGACTCCAATGCATCCGTGGCCTGAGCCTTTGTTAGGCTTGCGTCTTCGGCAATCTTGCTTATCAACTCTGATTTATTCATTTCTACCTTTTTTTGTTATTGAAATTCTTAGGCGTCGCAAAAATAGATTTTTAGGTGTAATTTGCAAAAGAAAACGAGTTCACGGAGCTTTATAAGGGCGAAAAAGTGCTCAAACACCCCATATTTCCTCAGTTTTTGCCCCTTAAATCCTCATATATGAAAATGACACCTTTCTACTCCAGGCACCTTGCATTGGGTGCTCGTATGGTGGATTTTGCTGGTTTTATGATGCCTGTAATGTATTCAAGCATCAAGGATGAGCACCGGAATGTTAGGGAAAACGTGGGGATTTTCGACGTTTCGCATATGGGGCAATTCATATTGCGCGGAAAGGACAGTGCAGCCCTGATTCAGCGGCTTTGCTGCAATGATATCGGCTCTTTGGATAAGGGACAGGCTCAATACAGTTGTCTGATTAATGACAGAGGTGGAATTGTTGACGATCTATTGATTTACCATCTGCCGGATGGAGCCTATATGATGGTGGTAAACGCTGCCAATATAGAAAAGGACTTCAAGTGGATTCTACAGCAGAAGCAGGATGCAGCTGTAGAGGTTCTGGATATCTCGGAAAAGACCGCAATGATTGCAGTTCAAGGACCCAATGCGGTGAAAGTCCTTAAAGATCTTACCACCATGGACCTTGAAGGTATGAGGTATTACCACTTTGAAAAAGGAGTGTTTCATGGCTGTGAAAAGGTAGTCGTTTCCGCTACCGGTTATACGGGGGCCGGTGGATTCGAAATCTACTCTTATGCAAAAGATGGTCCTGCCATCTGGGATGCACTGATGGAAAAGGGAAAGCCACTAGGCATGAAGCCAGCTGGACTTGCCAGCCGCGATACCCTGAGACTGGAGAAAGCATATTGCTTGTATGGTAATGACATCACAGAAGAAACCACTCCATTGGAAGCTGGTTTGGGATGGATCACTGCCCTTGATACAGAATTTGTTGGTCGTGAAGCACTTCTAAAGCAAAAGAGCGCAGGTGTTCAACGCCAACTAATAGCCTTTGAACTCCTGGAAAGAGGGATCGCCCGAAAGGGCAATCCCATCGTCGATGTCAATGAAGACGTGATTGGAGAGGTTACTTCAGGTACTATGTCTCCCACAATGGACAAGGCAATAGGTCTTGCCTATGTGCCAAGGCAGCTGGCAGGCAAAGGCACCGATTTGCGTATAAAGATTCGCAATAAGCTGGTGCAAGCCATTGTTGTAAAGAAACCTTTTGTCTAATGGCAATAGCCGGTCTGGCTTTTTTGTAATGCATGCATTGCTTATCTTTGAGGGCTTTGTTGATAACAAGTTCATTAAGGGATTCTCTATCCCTTAAAGCCTTCTAAATATTGTGATATGGCCTGCATTCGATTCGTTCTCCCTCTCGTACTTTGTCTCTTGTTTACGCAAATTCTCCTGATTGCCCAAGAAACAGAGACGCAAAAAATCAAAACGGAAGTGGTCATGGATCGCGATAAGGATTTTCCCTTGTCCGAGCAAACTCAGTATCAACAGCGCTCTGTGCTCGATCCCGCCCTTGAGCCTTTCTACCATGGTGTTGCCTCTGGTGATCCCACTGCTTCGGCGGTGATCATCTGGACCAAGGTCACAGATTCGAGCAATCCAGCTAGTATAGAAGTAGCTTGGGAAGTTGCCACTGACATAGGCTTTTGCAATGTGGTGCAAAGCGGACTTGTCAGCACTGATGCACTTCAGGCCTATACGGTGAAAGTAGATGTAACAGGCCTCAATGCTGATGCCATCTATTTCTATAGATTTCATGCCTTGGGCAAGTACTCCATTGTAGGGCGAACTAAAACGGCACCTGTCGGTGCGGTTGCCAATGCTCGATTTGCTGTGGTTTCCTGCGCGGAATATGAAAATGGATACTACAATGTATACAAGGAGATTGCCAATAGAAATGACATTGACGCGGTGATTCACCTCGGTGACTATATATATGAATACGAAAACGGAGGGCTTGCTGGAATTGTAAGACCAGCTGAGCCACCAACTGAGATTCTCAGCCTCAGCGACTATCGTACAAGACACTCACATTATAAGCTGGATGAGGATTTGCGTAGGATGCATCAGCTGTATCCAATGATGGCTGTATGGGATGATCACGAAGTTGCCAATGATGGTTGGTTTGGTGGAGCTCAAAATCACGACGCCGGCGAAGGCGATTGGTTTGATAGAAAGTCGGTCGGAATTCAGGCATACAATGAATGGATGCCACTCCGACAGCCTGACCCATCAGATGATCAACGGATCTATCGTTCCTTCAATTACGGCGATCTGCTGGATCTGGTGATGCTTGATACCCGCTACGAAGAGAGAGAGGAACAACCCAGCTCTATCTTTGATTCGGATTATGATGATCCTAATTATACCCTACTTGGGCAAACGCAATACAATTGGCTTGTTAATGAGCTGGGTACTTCAACAGCGAAATGGAAGGTATTGGGCCAACAAGTAATGATGGCTCCGCTGGAAGTTTTCGGACAACCTTTCAATTTGGATCAATGGGATGGATACCCCGCAGAACGGGAAAATCTTTTGAACTATGTAGCCAACAATAATATAGACAATCTTGTAGTCCTGACTGGGGATATTCATACGGCATGGGCCAATGATCTCCCGCTTTCCGGTTATGATGACAATACCGGAGCCAATTCAGCCGGAGTAGAATTTGTCACCAGTTCGGTTACCTCCCCAAATTTCCCTTTCCCAATTGGTGAAAACATCATAAAGCTAGCCAATGATCACATGAAGCACGTATCGCTTACAGATCATGGATTTATGGTTTTGGATTTGGATCACAATCGAGCACATAACGAATTCTACAAAGTATCAACAATCAGCAATCAAAGTGGTACTGCAAATATGGATGTGGCCTATCAGACGCTGGATGGTGACAATCATCTAAGTACTGCTACTGGTCCTCTAGCATTGAATTCGCTTGGGACTCCACCACCCACGGCTGCTCCTGCTCCAAAGGTTGTGGCAAACATAAAGGTACTGTTGGAGGGTCCTTTTGATGCGGCTTCGGGACTCATGTCAACACAGCTCAATACGGGAATGCGTTTGCCTTTGGCACAGCCTTTCAATGTCGGTCCATGGTCCTACTTTGGTTCTGAGCAATTCGCGGCATATGCAGATATTCCTGCCAATGCTGTAGATTGGGTATTGGTGGAATTGTGGGATGGGACCACAGTGGTAGATCAAGCAGCTGGTATCCTGCTAAACGATGGTAAGATCATCGATGCTGGAACCGGAGGTTCAACTTGTGGGCTAAGCTTTAGTAACATTGCTCCTGCAAGAAGCTATAGCATTGTGGTGCGTAGCAGAAACCACGTGGCCACTGTCTCAAGTGGCCCAGTGAGTCTACCTGTGTTGAATGGTCAATACTACGACTTCAGTACCTCCAGTGGTCAAGCATTGGGCATGGCTCCAATGAAGCAATTGAGCAATGGAGCCTGGGCACAATACGCAGGAGATTGCAATGCTTCCGGCGTAATTAGTGTCGATGACTTTGATCTCTACAAACGATTTGCTTTGCTCGGGTCGTCCGGTTACTTCGTGGGAGATATCAATTTCGATGGCAATGTCAACTATGACGACTATCTGCTGTATCTACCTAATGCTTCAGTGATCGGTGAGACTAGTATCTGGTATTAGGAGGCCACGAAGCCGATCCATCTCCGCTTGATTGACCGGCAGATCTATGGCATTACGGATGTCAAGTTTTTCCGCAGTGGTAAGATGGAAACTCATGCTGGGATCTTGTGTGTATTTGTTGGGCACATACTGGAAGCTAATGACTTCAAGGCGATCGCCCAGCAAGTCATTGAGCAAAGTGATCTCATTATCTTCCTGAAAATCCTGCAATTGTCCCACCATGCCTACAAAGCCCATCAAGGGATTGATGAGTTTGGAGATGAAACTCTCATAGCTGTCTTTCTTGATCTCTTCCACCTTTACAAAGGCACGCACATTTACAAGTATGACCCTGTCAGTGTTTTGTTTTAACCAGGATCGAAAGGCTTGCATAAATCTCAGTGCCGATTCAAAACCAAGGTTGTCGCGAAAGCCTGCATCCATGATCTGAATGGGCGGCTCTGTGGGCATGTACACGTTTGGAAGGATATAGGGATAAGTCGCGCTCATTCGCAAAGCCGAAGTCATGCGAAGTTCTGAAGAACCTTGCTCTTCGAAATATCTGGCGAACTCCAACCCGTCTGTTTCCAGTCCCGGAACATCTGCCTTGAAAGCCGATGCAGGTTTTGTCAGATAGGAGGCTGGCTGTGCGGATATGATTAAGCGCCGGCTATCGTCTACCACTGTCGGAGCGATTACCATCATCGGTACGGTGGCTTGATACTCTGGTTCGGCATAGTAGGAGAGTGGTTGATCCAGCAAAAAGTCGGTAGCATCATTGTAGGCGCGCTCAAAGTAGTAGGCACGATCTTTCTGGTATCTATGCCCATTCACTTCAAAAGACTGGGTGGGATAGAATAGATCATTGGTCGGAATGGAACCGGCGATTGGGTTTAAAAGGTCATCACTGGCCTGAAACCAAAACCTAGAGTCGCTGGGATCGATCTGCTTACCCAATTGCTCCTGATGATACAGCTCCCGGAAAAAGGCAGCGCCAAGCATGCCGCCGGAAGCACCGCTCACTAATATAGTATGGTCCATCAATTGCCCATTGAACAGACTATCGGCCTTTTGCATCACTCGCATCGACCAGCTAAATGCCGTGGAGCCACCACCACTAAAATTTAGGAAAACGATCGGTGGTCGCTCATTGCCATACCTGCTGCTGACTTTTCTCTTCCAATTCTCCAGAATTTCCATCGTATGCCGCTTGTCATGCTCGAGTATAGAATCAGCCGCAAGACTATTCATATGATCAACACTGTAGGGCGTCTTGGCGCCATCATAGTCTAAGCCATATGCCTTGTTTTTGTAATTGATGAAATCATAGCTAGTCGCCAGATTGAGGAGAATCACGATGACAATCAGGGCAGGAGTACTCCACTCCCGAAGCCAAAAGTTGAAGCTTCCGGTGAGAGCTACCAGGGTTGTGGCCACTAAGGTCAAACTGGCGGCTGCTGGCAAACTAAACATCGGAATCTCGATCAACAAGCCAAGGGCCATCAGCAATAGTATGCTACCAATCTGGATAAACAATGCATTGTTGTGGTGTTGGGATTGCACGGCCTTGATGAGTGAACTATCATAGTGATTGACTGACCTGGCTATCTTGGGCCTTAGCTTGTAATTGAGGTAGAAGTTGACCGGACTCACTTCAGTTTTGCCAATGGCATTGTTCCATTCTTCTTCTCGTTTCACCACACCCGTACGATTCCTGGGTGCCTTCTTCTTTACCCTAAATCGCCCCTTGTTGAAGGAAAGGATATTCTTATTGGTAAAGTTGAAGTACATCGTGATCAGGAAGATGCTGAGTAGTAGGCCCACCAAAAATCCTTCTACATAAAAGAAGATAGACTCCGGCATTTCAAACTGGTTTTCCCGCTGGTAGATGGTCATTCGATAGGTATAAAACAAACCCACCAGAATAGGAATGAATGCATTGTTGAGGCAATACACAAAGAATGGTCGATGCAGGGTCGCTAGAAAGGGAAAGCGATGACTATGCAGTATGTAGGTTGTTATGTTCCAGGTCATGATAAACAGACCGAAGGACATACCTTGAAAGAAGAAGCCCCAAAAATTGATACTACCAAGGTATTCTGGATTGAGGAACAGGTGATGCCCACCAAAGCCACCTGCAATAGCGCCTGTAATCACTCCTAGAATAAGTGCCCACAAGAATAGCAGTATCAAATTCTTGCGTAGATGAAGCAATAAGAGTTGTACCGGGAAGCTATAAAAGATCCCTGTCAATAGGCTTTTCAGAAGGCTGGCTTTAAGGCTGAATTCTCTGCCGCAAAAGTAAGGGCATTAGGGGGCTATTAGCAAATTTCTTTTTGTCCTTGAGCAGAATTGTTTTGCCAGAATAATCGATCGCTTGCTCCTTCAGAATTTTTTCGTCTGGGCTAGAGCCTAGGGACCTAATTGATGGACAGTTTAGATGGCTTCTATTTCTGCCAC
>JAHDDV010000186.1:0-2504 GCA_020629205.1 Chitinophagales bacterium
ATTGGCAAGGCTTTTGCCTCAAGCAGTCAAAATCCATCAGTCATCAGTCATCAGTAACCAGTCATCAGTATTCAGTGCCGCCTTTGAACTATCAGCAAATAGGCTACCTTTGCAGCTCCTTATCCAAGATATATGACCTTTAAAGAATTAGGACTAGTTCCACCCATCCTGAAAGCATTAGAAGCAGAAGGATACAGCAAACCAACGCCCATTCAAGCACAATCCATTCCTATCTTGTTGAAAGGCAAGGACTTATTGGGATGTGCACAAACGGGTACCGGAAAGACAGCGGCCTTCGCCATTCCCATACTTCAGCTACTGTACAAGGCGACCAGAAACCGTCCAAAAGGCAAAAGGAGGATAAAAGCCCTTGTTTTGACCCCAACCCGTGAGCTTGCCATCCAAATAGGAGAAAGTTTCACAGCTTACGGAAAACACACAGGAATCAACAATACCGTGATATTTGGGGGCGTAAAACAAGGCCCTCAAACACGCATCCTGCAAAAAGGAGTCGATATTCTTGTAGCCACTCCGGGAAGGTTGCTTGATTTGATTGGTCAAGGCTTTATAGATCTGCGAGATATCGACTACTGCGTACTGGATGAAGCGGATCGAATGCTTGATATGGGCTTCATTCACGACATGCGAAGGATCATTGCTTTGCTTCCGGAAGGACGGCAGTCGCTGTTTTTCTCAGCAACCATGGCACCCACAATTGTCGCTTTGTCGAAGAAGATGCTGGGTAACCCTGCCAGAGTAACAGTTAGACCAGAACAAACAACAGCAGAACGAGTTAGTCAGTCACTTTACTACGTAACAAAGAAGCAGAAGACCAATTTACTCATCGATTTGCTCTATGACAATAAGGGGGCTTCGACGCTTGTATTTTCCCGAACCAAGCACGGGGCCAACAAGATTGTTAAGCAGTTGACCAAGGCAGATATTCAGTCTGCCGCTATCCATGGAAACAAATCTCAGGGTGCTAGACAGAGAGCTCTGGGAGAATTCAAAGATGGAAAAATCAAGGTGCTAGTGGCGACGGATATAGCAGCACGAGGCATTGATGTAGATGAACTGGCCTGTGTGATCAATTATGATCTTCCAAATGTGCCAGAGAGTTATGTACACCGAATCGGTCGTACAGGGCGTGCCAATGCAAGCGGAGTGGCTATTTCTTTCTGTAACGCTGAAGAACGGGCCTATCTCAAGGACATCGAGAAGTTGATCAAGCAAAAGATACCTGTCATTTCGGATCACGACTACACCGATGATCTCATGGAAGAGCTGGAGCAGGAGCGTTTGGAGCCGGCAGCAAAGATGCGAGCCAAACGCCAGCAGGAGAGAAGCCGTCAACCTCGTCGGCGCTCGGGAAACAGACGGAACAAGCCAGCTGTCAACAAACCCAATTCAGGCAAAAAGACGGAGCAATCGAAGTCTTCCGGCCCACAGACTACTGGCGGATCAGATACAGGTACCGCTTCAAAGCGTCGTCGTAAGCGGCCATTCTGGAAAAAGAAGAAGAAAAGCTAGCCTTTCTTTAAGTACAATTCAGTAAACAGTTGATACTCATAAACTTAAATCAGCAACCAGTTAAAAGCTAGCAATTCACTTGCCTTTTTGACCCTTGAGCAATTTTTGATGGGCTTTCTGATGCCGGATAAATTCACAGCTTTTCTTAAACACATTAGAAGAAAAAGCAGTAAATTCACGCCAGTATTCGAATAACCATTTAAACAGATTCAATGAGTAAGTTTGAGGAAGCGCTGGAAAAATACACAGCCGAAATGAAAAAGATTGGCGTTCGACCTGATGCCGAATTGCTAAGAAAGGTTGCCAAAGGACTGGGCCCTTCAATCTATCGCGAAGATGCTGCTAAAGTTTCTAGTTCAGACAAGTCTGAGCTGGAACGAGTTAAGAAGAATTTCCTTATCAAAAAACTTGGCCTGGAAGACGGTCCAAAACTTGACAAGGCAATTGATGGCGTAATTGAAAAGTTTGGAAAGAGCAACAGAAACAAGTATCGAGCTATTTTCTACTACCTGCTGGTTAAAAAGCTGAAGCAGGAGTCATTCTATGGCTAATACATGCTAATCGAAAAAGGAAAGGGCTTGTCACATCGTGGCAGGCCCTTTCTTCTTTATGGGAGTAATATTCTCAAATATTGCTTCTTCCCTCATCGTTGATTATTTTCCCGCTCCTCTACAACTATGCTCAATGAAGATAATCCACACTGCCGATTGGCACCTAGGTAAAAAGCTGTATAAGGCAGAGCTGGCAGAAGATCATCTGCTTTTTTTTAAGTGGCTCAAAGAGCTGATCAAAACAGAATCCGTTGATCTCTTGCTGGTCGCCGGCGATATCTTTGATTTGGCCAATCCTGCTCAGGCAGACCGGGCTAGATACTATCAGGCACTGAGTGATTTCTTTCAACTTGGAATTCAGGTAATCATTACTGGAGGCAATCATGATTCCATTGGCGTGCTCAATGCACCCAAAGAGCTGCT
>JAHDDV010000186.1:2604-10944 GCA_020629205.1 Chitinophagales bacterium
GCTGAATTCGACTACCTGGCACTAGGTCATATTCACCGCCCGCAGATCATCAACAAGCAGGAGCACATTCGGTACAGTGGCTCTCCGATTCCACTGAGCTTTAGTGAATCCAAAGATGCAAAGTCCCTGATGCTTCTGCAGCTTGATAGCTCCGGAATCCAGGAAATTCGAAAAGTACCAATTCCTCAATTCAGGGAATTGAAGCGTTTTTCAGGAAGCTTATCTGAGGTGCGTGAAAAGCTGGATCAATACGCCCCTGATCTGCCATTGGCCTCATTTGTTGAGGTCAGTATTTCGGAACCAGATTATAGTCCTGCTACAATCGAAGACGCTCAGGAATTAGCTGCTCAATACAATTGTGATGCGTTTAGCATCATCAAGTCCAGGGTCTCCTTCGATCGAGGCAATCGGGATGCTGATGAGATTTATGATGACGAAGTAGATCTGCGAACATTAAGCCCATTAGCTGTCTTTCTACAGCGTATCGATACGGAAGTTATGGATGATGATACCAAAGACCTCCTGATAGATGCATTTCGTGAACTGGAAGATACTTTCCAAGAAGACTAGAGCCGGCCATGAAGATTTTGAAAATTAAGTTTTCCAATATTAACAGTCTGAAAGGCGAGCACGAAGTCGACTTCGAAGATCCAAGACTGGCCACTGCGGGTATTTTCGCCATTACGGGAGCCACGGGTGCAGGTAAGTCTACCTTGCTGGATGTGATTACGCTCGCGCTCTTCAATCGAGTGCCAAGATTCGAAAGCGATGACCCAAAGCGCACCGACAAGTCCAGAATGACCAAGAAAGCTATTGACGGTCAGGGCTCCATTGTGACCCATCATTGCAAGTCTGCTTATGCTGAAGTCAGCTATGAGGTAAACCGCCAGGTGTTTAGATCCCACTGGTCTATAGAAAAGAATCGAAATGGAAATTGGAAGGACTATGATATGGAACTGGTCGCCTTGCCGGACAACGAAATCCTCTCCGACAAGAAGCGAGAAGTTGCAGATTTGAACGAGCAAAGAATCGGTCTCAACTATCAGCAATTTGTCAAATCCATCATTCTTTCGCAAGGTCAGTTTTCCAAATTTCTAAGAGCTGAGCGAAATGAACGTACCAGTTTGCTGGAAAGTATTACGGGGGGGGAGATATTCAGAAACCTGGGTATCGCAGCTTTCGAGAAAAACAAAGACGAGCTGCAGCAGTTACAGGCAGAACGCAAGTCTCTTGAAGGCCTGGAAGTACTATCAGAGACCCAACAAAAAGAACTGCAAGGACAAAACAAGAAGCTTGCTGCCAAGCTGAAAAAGTTGCTCAAGCATTTGCAGCTTCTAACGGAAAAACGAGATGTCAAGGAAAAAATTGAAAAGTACAAAGAAGAGCTCAATACCTTTAGCAAGCAGCAGAAAGAGGCTGATCGCTTGTGGAGCCACTTTAAGCCACAGCAGCAAAAGATAAAGCAACACGAAACCGTCAGTATTTGGCAAGGGGATATCGCTCTCTACGAAAAGCACTGGATAAGCGCGGAGTCTCGTAAGGCAGAGGAAAAAGAAAAACAACTCCAACTCAAACAAGCACAAATCAAACTGCAAGAAGCCATCAAGGCCATGGCGGACATGATCGGCGAGTCTGTCACAGAAGACAGTTTTATGCCCAAAATGAAGATTTTCGAAAAGAAAGTCAAGGACCTGGACTATGAGCTCAAAACCCATGTTGAAAACGGCAAGAGAGAACGAAGTGATATCAATGAATTGCTGGCAAAGGTTGACTTTGCGATCACTAGAGAATTTAGCAAGAAAGTAGATCCGCAAAAGGCGCTGGATGATTGTAAACAGCGTTTGAAGGTCCTGAAGAAAGACATCAAGAAGGCAAAAGTAGCTGCAGACGAAAAACCTAAAAAACTTCTACGGCAGGTAGAAAAGCTGGCTGAAGAATACAAGGGCCTGGAGACGCTCGAGCATAAAATTCAGCATCGAGATACCCTGGTCGCAGAAGCAAAAGAACTCAGTGAGCAAGTGAAAAATGCTGAGAAGAACAAAAAGAGCCTTAAAGAGTCCGTAGAGCAGGAGTCGAAACAAATCTCAAAGTACGAAGGTCAGTTAGAGCAGCTGGAAAAGCAACGCAACCAGGCCATCAAGGAAGCAGAGTTTGAAGAGCATCGCGCTCATTTAGCTGCCGGAGATCCCTGTCCTCTATGTGGCTCGCTAGAGCATCCCTATGCCAGCAAGAAACTTGCAGAAGTAGGGAAATTGGAGTTGGAACGACAGAAACTAAAAAATCAACTGAAACTAAGTCGGGAGCGACATCAGATTAATAGTCAAAGTCTGGCTAGAGAAGACCAAACACTAGCTTTGGCGAGTCCTAGACAAGCTGAACTAAAGAAGGAGACGGAAAGCTATCAGACCCTGATAAAGAGCATGTTGAAACAGGGCAAGCTAAAGAGCGAACTCGAGCTGCTGGGTCATATGACTCAATGCAAAGAACGAATTTCTGTATTGAAACAAGCAGCGGATCACTTGTCTGAGAGCATTTTTCTGTCCGAGGCAATCCTGGCATTCGACAAATTGCAAAAGACGCTAAAACAACATGCAAAGACAAAAGAAGCGCTGGATGCTCTATACCAGGGAAGTGACTTCGCAGGAGAGGTAAATGATATTCAGGATGCCTTCGCCGCCGCTAGAGAGAATCGAAAAATGGCCGAGAATCAGTTATCTCTGCTTGGAAAGGAGCTAAAGAAGGATCAGAAGGCCATGAAAGAGCTGGAAAAGAAGCTCACACCTTACACAACTGAGTGGGGCTTCTCAAGAATTCTGGATGCAAAGTCCTGGCTAATTCAAGAGGAAGAACTAGAGCAAATCCGAAAGCAAAAGCTAAGCCTCGAAGCACAATTGACGGAGGTGAAGACCATGGTAGAATCGGCGCAGAAGAAGTTAATTGAACAACAAAAGAAAGACGATCAGAAGGCCAATCATGGTGAACTGCTGCTCGAAATCGGCGAACTCGAGATCGAGCGAGATCAACTCAATCAACAAATAGGTGCAAACGATAATGCTTTGAAGGCTGATGAAAGAAGCAGAAAGAAAGCAGAACAGATTCAAAAGAAGATCCACAAGATGGAGCAGGCACAGCGCAAATGGGCCTTGCTCAGCCAATACATCGGAGATAGCACTGGAAACAAGTTTGCCAACTTTGCCCAGACCCTCACCCTCCGACATCTCCTACAATTGGCCAACAAGCAACTGGGTGAACTAACCGATCGCTATCGACTAGCCAAGCCAGCAGATATCGGCGACCTTCAAGTAATTGACAGCTATCAAGGGGATTCTAAGAGATCAGTATCAACCCTCTCCGGAGGAGAGACTTTCATTGTCAGTCTGGCTCTGGCCCTCAGTCTAAGCGAGCTGGCTTCTCAGAATGTGCGCCTCGAAAGCCTCTTTATTGATGAAGGCTTTGGAACCCTGGATCACGAAACACTTGATGAAGCCCTCAATACGCTGGAGAAACTCCAATCTAAAGCTGGCAAGACTATTGGAGTGATTTCTCACGTAGAGTCCCTTAAAGAACGGATTACCACACAGATCAGATTGGAAAAGAGCAGCCTTGGGCATAGTCATATTGAGATTGTTAGCTAGAAATTGGTTGTTGTAAACAGCTTCTATGTAACAAGCTGGCATTGATCCGTCATAAGCAGAGATTGCAAACTATAACAGGCAAACAATTCAAAAACACCTAAGCTATGTTCGGAGCAGCAACAGCAGCCATCGCGGGTATCCTAGCCGTAGCCATCATTGTACCGCCTCTGAGAGCAAAGTACAAGAAAAAAGATGCGACTTCCTGGAATCCTCAAAATGCCCTCTACAAAGTTGGGCAAATCCATCGGTCTATTCCACTGGATGGACAAGGCAGTGTGCAAGTAGTCGTAAATGGCCAACTGCGAGAAATGAAAGCCATCACACACGATGGAGTTAAAATTGAAGCCGGGGCTGATGTGATGATCGAAGATTACGAAGATGGACTAGCCATCGTCAGCAAGACCAGTGTGTAGTTTTCACTATTTTGTGGCAGATTTCTCATCGCCTGAACTTAGGCCATAATCTGAGCCATGATCCCTCTTCGGTCGCATTACGAAAATTTCCTCAGACACAGCCAAATCTACCAAGCCGGAGATCGCATCCTCTGTGCGCTTAGTGGAGGTAAGGACTCGATGACTCTTGCTCATCTGTTACACCTATCTGGCCAGCCAATTGCGATTGCCCATTGCAATTTTTGCCTAAGAGGGCAGGAGTCCGACGAAGATCAAAATTTCGTCATGCGCATAGCCGAACAATACGGTGTACCCTTTGAGCACAAGACTTTTGATACCAAAGGCTATGCCGCTGAGCACAAATTGAGCATTCAAGTAGCTGCCAGAAATCTACGCTACGCTTTTCTGGAAGAAGCTCGGCAAAAACACAATTGCACCTTCATTGCCACCGCTCATCATCAACAAGATCTGGCCGAAACCATCCTATACAACCTGATCAAAGGAACAGGATTCGCTGGCATGAAAGGCATTCCACTAAAAAACGGAAAGGTCATACGACCTCTACTTACTGCAAGCCCCCAACAAATCGAGCACTATGTTCATGAGCATCAACTCAATTACAGAGAAGACAGCTCCAATGCCAGCAGCAAGTACAGTAGAAACAAGATTCGTCATGAGGTGTTGCCAGTGCTGAAGCAAATCAATCCCAAAGTAGTAGAGACGCTTCAGAATCATGCACAGCGCTTTCAGGAAATGGAAGTGCTCTACCATGTAGGTTTACAACAATACCGTAAGAAGCTACTGAAGCAAGACAAGACAGCCTGGAAGATTTCGATTGCGCTTATACAGCAAATGAATGTCAAGAGCTCCCTCTTGTTTGAAGTACTTCGCCCCTTCGATTTCCATGCAGACCAATGTCAACAAGTACTAAAAGATCTGGATGGGCAGCCCGGAAAGCGCTACCTCAGTCCCAGCCACCAAATCATCAGAGATCGAAAGTTCCTAATCATCACGGAGCTGAAGGAAAAGCAGGTGGATACTTACCTGATCGAAGAACATAGCGCAAAAATTGATACGGCCAATGGCTCTTTCAAGCTCTCACAAAAGAAGGCCGATCAATATCAAATCAAACGAGATCCATTCATTGCCGCTGTTGATTATCATCAGATCTCCTGGCCATTGTTGCTACGTACCTGGAAGCAGGGTGACTACTTCTATCCGCTCGGTATGAAGCGCAAAAAGAAGAAAGTAAGTCAGGTTTTCAAGGATCACAAAGTACCCATCCATGAGAAGGACAAGTACTGGGTACTACAAGATCAGTCCGGAAAGATTCTCTGGCTGGCAGGTCTGCGAATGGACGAAAGATTCCGCATAAAAGCTAGTACCAAAGAGCTATTGGAAATCAAATGGGTCACAGGGCAATAGACGACAAGCAGGCAAGCTGACATCCAGCAATTTAGCTGCGAATATTGTGTATTTCTTTTTTACCTTTGCGCGAATCAAAAAAAGAAAACTTATGAAAGTATCTGTGATCGGTGCGGGTAATGTTGGAGCTACGGCAGCCAATGTACTTGCTCATGGCGATTTTTGTAATGAGGTCGTGCTTCTGGATATCAAAGAAGGATTGTCTGAAGGTAAAGCATTGGATATGTGGGAAACATCTCCAATCAACATGTACAGCACAAGAACTACAGGTGTTACCAACAATTACAAAGCGACTGCAAAGTCAGAAGTTGTTATCATCACCTCTGGTATCCCGCGTAAGCCGGGCATGAGCCGCGATGACCTTATCGCTACCAATGCTGGCATCGTACATCAGGTTACCAAGAAGGTGATCAAGGCTTCTCCAAAAGCCAAGATTATTGTTGTTTCCAATCCACTTGATGTAATGACCTACTGCGCATTCAAAACCGCAAAAGTAGATCGCTCCCGGGTAATGGGAATGGCCGGTATCCTCGATATCTCCCGATACAAGTCTTTCATTGCTTTGGAAGTTGGTTGTTCGCCGAAGGAAGTACAGGCGGTCCTAATGGGTGGTCACGGTGATACTATGGTGCCCCTACCTCGTTACACGACTGTTGCCGGTATTCCTGTAACAGAGCTAATCGAAAAAGACAAGCTCAAGGCCATCATCGAAAGAACCAAAAAAGGTGGTGGAGAATTGGTGAAGCTGATGGGTACTTCTGCTTGGTATGCTCCAGGTGCTGCAGCTGCTCAAATGGCTGAAGCCATCATCAAGGACGAAAAGAGAATCTTCCCTTGCTGTGTACGTCTTAACGGCGAGTATGGAATGAAGAACATCTTCCTTGGCGTACCAGTTATGCTAGGTCGAAATGGAGTAGAGAAAATCTACGAATTGGATCTGCGTGCTGGCGAAAAGAAGCTGCTAAAGAAATCAGCTGATGCCGTGAAAAACGTAATGAAAGTATTGGACAAAATGGAGCTTAAGTACTAAGGGATTGATTCTATATCCCTTAGCGCAGGCATTTCAAAACAAGAAAGCGGCTCCAGTTTTACTTTGGAGCCGCTTTTTTTTTGTGTCAAACTCCTAAGCACCTATTTGAATAAGGGCTTTAAATCCCGGATTTGCTTAGTCCCCAGAAATATAAACAGTACACCCAATAAGATCAAAGCCAGTGCTCCAATAGCCAGACCTACTTGAAAAGACATCAGTCGTTGACTGACCAGATAAACAATCGCAGCACTGCCCAAAAGAGCCAGACACCCAATCAAGATCTTGAACACCCCTTTGTTGCGCCCCTTATTTCGGATGCGCTTTTTACGGTCAAAGTCCTCAACCTTCTTCATCACATACGTAATAGACTCTTTGCTCAGATCATAAGTCCCCAAAGCCAAACGAATATCGGTATAGCTAGACCCATGATGCCTTTCCTTGCACGCAAAGTCAATTATCTGACTCAGTCGTTCACTGCTCATCTTGTTCTAATAATGTTCTTGGTGTAGCACAGTATGCTGACAATCAATGTGATGTGTCCATACTGCTTCTCTCAAGATACGGGTATTCTAGTAAATGGCGTAAAAGAATCGAAGATATTTTCACAGGAGGCCCAATCCTCCTTCAACAAATTCCATTGCATTGACAAGCAGCAGAGGCGTGAATCGTATTGGCAATATTTCGGCCGATACCAGTAGACAATTTTTTATTTGCGGGAACTGGCAGATAAGACTAATTTCACGTCCACAATGCCCCTTCTATCCATGCAGCAAGCTAGCATCACTCTCCGCAATTTTCAGATCAATCACCTGATTCCACTCTTGTTTTGCCTCGCTTTCTATAGCGGTTTACAGGCCCAGTGTTTTGATCCATGCGATCAGCACCCTGCTCCCTCCAACGTCTGCGACACCGCCGTGCCGATGCAGTTCGATGTGCCGATTTGTGCCAGCTCTGTAGGTTATACCGCCGATCATTGGGGTAATCTGGAACAGGTCTTTTGCGGTGGGCTTCACAACAACGCCTTCTACCAATTCATCGCCGATACGCCAGATATTGATATCCCATGGTGGGTGCTATCCGGCAGCTTTTGCGATCGGGGATTGCAGTTTCAAGTGCTTACTACAACCGAGCCTTGTGACAATCCAAATGGTGTTTGGGAGTCAGTCTACTGTCTTAGCCCCACTGGTCCGCCAGGTAGCAATGGCATCATTCCACTTCGCGACCTAACAATTGGTCAGCGCTACTACTTCATGGTAGACGGCTTTGCTGGCGATCTTTGCGAGTATCAGCTCAATTACGAAGTCCCCTACGACGAACTGTTCAATTTTGTGGGTACAGCCGATCAATCCGCCATCCGTATGGCCTGGGTTGTGGAAGATGGCTATTACTTCGATCAGTACCGCATCTCCCGCTCGATCAACAACGAAAATAACTGGGAGACCGTTGGCCAGGTCAATGGGACTAGTAATCAGTCCTATCTATTCACGGATAGCAATCCCGGTCAAGGCTTCAACTACTATCGGCTCGAATTGGTCGGGCCAGACGGCGAAGCCCTATGTTCCAAGTCGATTCGTGTGTACTACGGTGATCTGGGATTCACCACCATCAATCTATTCCCGAATCCTGCCTCCGATTTTATCTACGTAGAATACGCCACAGATTCTCAAACAAGCGTTCGCATCGAGCTTTTCGATCTGGCCGGCCACCTTATTGTCAACTCATTCGATCTTCCTGCCCAGCAGATAGACAATTTCTTTATCGATATAAGTGCGCTACCAGCTGGTGCATATATCCTAAATCTAATTCAAGGGGACAAGCGCTCCACCCGAAAGTTTATCAAAGCTCAGTAGCATATTCG
>JAHDDV010000187.1:0-3304 GCA_020629205.1 Chitinophagales bacterium
GGTGAAAAGCAGCCCCGGGCGAAGCGGTATGAGGTGCCTGGATAGCGTCGTGAGTGCCAGCCTGTGGTGGCTCGACGATAGGAGAGACGCAACAGGCTGAGCAACGAGCAGCTAGCCGGGTGCCGAGTGAGAGTGGAGCACGGGCAGATCGGTACCGCGACTGAATGATCTTCTGCTGCCCAAAAAAAGCGTAAACAACCAGCAGCATAATTGTGCAGAGATGTTTACGCTTTCCCCGATAGCAGGATAGACCAAGATTGTTTATAGTTGAATTTCAGGAACGCCTATTGCTGCAGCATTCTTACGGTACAGATTGTAATCAGCTACCGTGATGATGCCATCAAAATCGACTTCCCAATTGTCGTAATAATAGATACTGGAGGTGGCCGTCATATAGGTATTATAGTCAGCGAAAGTCACTACGCCATTACCATCAAAATCTCCGGCGAGCAGGCAAGCAGTGCTTCCGATCACCACCATTTGATTGCTTCCAAATGCTTGTGTCACTGCAGTGGTGAAATCGTATAAAACGGCAGTTGCTGATAGCGAAACAGCTTGATCGCTCATCACGTCGATATGTCCTTTGTGGCGAACAACAACAACATAATCGCCGGGAAGGGTTGTCGCAAACTTAAGTTGCGGAGTCCCATCAATATCCAGGATCGTACCGTCGGCTGTTAATACGGCAGCCTTGGTGGCATCAGCTGGTCCTGCACGATTAGATCGCAGCTCCACCAGCACCCAGTCTACGGCATCTGCAGGATAGCTTGTAATGCTCTCTGTGCCCGTGTATGACCAGGGCGCGGCACCGTAGGGATGGCTCAGTGGCATCAAAGCTGAGGTCGATAGATTTGTGGTCATAGCGCTACCGTCAAATGGACCTTCAAGGGCTGCTTTCAGTTCCAACTCTACCCCTGGAGCAACAGCTACCGTGCAGGGGTCTGGTGTGGGACAGCCATCTGTATACGTAAATCCTGAACCCGTAGCCAGGAGGTTGTCTACTTCTGCGTAGGCATCGCAATCCTCCATTAGGTAATAGTCAAACCAGGGGATCAGGATGTCCATCACACGGTCTTTTTGTTCTGCTGCACTTATGAAAGGTCCCCATCCGAAGAGGCAGACCAGACCTTCTGCCAAAAGGCAACTCGACGCATTACCGTCGGCAAACTGGCAGTGTGCACCGCCAGTAATTTCGTAGTAAACCTTACAGCCAGCGGCACTTGCATTGTACATAGGTTCTTGATGTTCGTCAACCGGAGCCACACAGTCTTCTGTCGCGGCAATCACCAGGGTCGGCATCGTGATGTTTCCGGCAGCTGCTACTGCCGAAGGGGTCGTTTCTGCTGCGGCAAAATTGACCAGAGTGGTAACATTAGCCGGGTCGTTTTCTGCTGCCAGGAAGCTAGAGCCTCCACCCATGGAATGCCCACCGACGGCACTGCGATCTTTTACTGATCCAAAAAAGAAAGAAGCTGGATCTGCACCTTCAGCTTGCATCCCATCCACAGCGAAGAGCAAATCGGCACCAAAATCACCGTGTGAAGGGCCAGTGCTGCCTTCAGTATCCGGCAAGACTACAATATATCCCAGTGGGGTCAGTCGGTCTGAAATGTAAGAATAGGAATCAACACCGATGGTAAAACCATGGCCCATCACAAAGACGGGAAATTGATCCATGCCAGCTCCGGCGATTGGGGTATTGGCACCTGCGGCTGTGGCAGGATAATACACATCGCAGGGAATGCTGCGATTGCCTCTGGACGCATCCACAAATGTGATGCTTGTTGTTCCAATATCGTACTGGGCAACTATTGGAGTAGAAAACAGAATAGTCCCCAGACTAAGGACAATCAAAAATATAATGGCTTTTGTATTCATCTGTAGCAGTTAATAGAGTGATTGGCATAAAGGCCGTTCATACTGGCTTAAAATACGGTGAAATGCTAAGATAAATGCCAAAATTGACTGCAAAATGCTCTATTGACACTGAGACTGGAGGGAGAGCGGCAATCACAAAGATGATAGTTACAATATGTTATACTTTGAAATATTGCTCAATTGATGCTCTGCAGTTTACTTCACCTGTTCTGTCATTGCTTTATAGATGGCATCCTGGATCTTTGTACGAGTGTCCATCGACCACAGTTTTGTATTGTTCATGTTTGGGTGAATACGATTGGATATGAACACATAAACGAGATTGTGAACCGGGTCAACCCAGGCGCAGGTGCCCGTGAAACCAGAGTGGCCGTAAGTAGCCGGACTGACAAGCTTCCCGGTGGGTCCGTCAATGTGTGGTTCAGTGGGTTTGTCGAAACAGAGTCCACGACGGCAATCGGGAAACTGCTTGGACGTAAATAAATCAATGGTAGGTTCTTCGAAGTAGGTCTTACCTCCGTAGAAGCCGCGATTTAGAAATAGCTGCATCAAGATGGCCACATCGTTGGCTGAGCCAAACAGACCAGCATGACCTCCAACTCCTCCTTGCATTGCTGCCCCCATATCATGCACATGCCCCTGGAGCAATTGCTTTCGGAAATTGTCATCTTGTTCTGTAGGTACGATCATGTCCAGATCAAACTTCTCCCTTGGTAAGAAACACAGACTTGGCATTCCGATCTCTGAATAATACTGTTCCTCCAGGTAGTGCTGCATCGGCTTTTTTGCATAGGCTTCGATCATTTGTTTGAACATATAAAAGCCGAGATCGCTGTACTTATAGCGGCGTTTGTTGGGCAGATCTGAGTCCAGCAGAATCTTCTGCATTTCCTGCTGATAGCTATCTCGCATGTACATGTTTTCAGCTACTTGTATGCTGTACTCCTCCGTCTTCTCCTTCTTGTATATGGTGCCTCTTTGATCCAGTGTTTCCTCAAAGAAGGGAATCCAGCTGGTAAGTCCTGCGGTATGGGTTAGCACTTTTCGGACTTGCAGGTTGGCTTTGTTGCTTCCTTTCAGGCTTGGAAGGAGATCTCCCATTTTGGAGTCGAGGGAGAGGGCGCGGTTTTCGTACATGTCCATGATGCCAAGCAGGCTGGCATTGATTTTTGTAAGAGAGGCCAGATCGTAGATATCGGTCAGGCGTACATCCTTCTTCTTCGCATAAGTATGGTGGCCAAATGCCTTCTCATAAACCACAACTCCATCCTTTGCTACCAAGACCTGAGCACCTGGTGTGGCTTTGGCATTGATGGCCTCAGCTACCAGATCATCAATCTTCAGGAGCTTCTCGCTATCCAGCCCTACGTCTTCGGGGATTCCGTAACGAAGCCTTTCCAAAGCGGGCGTCATAACTCCTTGTCCA
>JAHDDV010000187.1:3404-10906 GCA_020629205.1 Chitinophagales bacterium
AGGACTACCTGATCATAACCCTTTACTTTTTCGTATATCTCATTGAAAGCGGCAGTCGAGGCGTCTTTGGGAATATTGAAATGATCGAATCTGGTGTACTTTCCGAGCCCTTCCTGAAAGGCGTTGGTTTCTTCAGTCCCAATGGCCACAGAAGCGAAAGACTTAGCTTTGACTTCTCTAATCGGCAGCAGGTCATGATCGTTTCTTGCTACGGTCAGTGCCTCGGCAATCAGCTGTCTGATCAGCGTGTGAATAGCTGGCTGATTGAGTTCTTCAACCAGATTGTCGAGTACTACTTCTGGCTTTTGATGTAAGCCCACCCGATACTTGGCCTTTAAGATTTTCTCCACTCGACGGTCGATCTCGTCCATGGTAATTAGGCCTTGATCTACTGCTTTCCGAATCTCCTCAACTGCCTTAGCCACATCCTCCGGAAAGAGCAGCACATCATTTCCGGCAAGCAGCGCTTTGAGGTCCACTTCTCCGGGTTTGTAATAGTTGGTTACTCCCTTCATATTGAGGGCATCGGTGAAGATTAGCCCATCATAACGCAGCTGGTCTTTGAGTAGATTGGTCACTATGCCTTTAGACAAGGTAGCCGGAATCGTTGGAGAGTCAGGGGAGATCAATCCGTTGATTGGGGTGCCATCATAGGCAGGAATCGAAAGGTGGGCGATCATCATGCCGGAGACACCGCGCTTGATCATTTCTTTAAAAGGATAAAGTTCGATACTGTCGAGTCGTGATTCGCTATGTCGAATCACGGGTAAGGTCTTGTGAGAGTCCTGATCGGTATCTCCATGACCAGGGAAGTGCTTGGCGCAAGCCAGAATTCCGTTCATCTCCATTCCTTGCATATAGGCGACGCCCTTCTTGGCTACGTTCAAACGGCTTTCCCCGAAGGAGCGATCGTTGATCACCGGATTATTTGGGTTGTTGTTGACATCGACCACTGGGGCGAGGTTAACATGGATGCCCATGCGCTTGCATTGGCGAGCAACTTCCTTGCCCATATTGTAGATCAAGCGATCGTTTTGAATGGCTCCTAACATCAACTGCCTGGGAAACTTCGGTGCGTCCTTAACCCGCATACTGATCCCCCATTCTCCATCGATTGACACGAGTAGGGGGACTCTTGCCATCGATTGATACAGATTGGTTTGTCTGGCCTGTTCGAGTGCCGTACCCTTAAAGAAGATCACACCACCGATGTTGTGGTCCCGGATTAGTTTTTTGACTTTGGCCTCTCCTTCCGCACCTTTTTCAGGATGAGCAGCTACCATAAAGAGCTGCCCGATGCGATCCTCCTGGTTCATTTCCTGCATGCGCGCATCTACCCATTGCCTTTGCTTGAGGGCGTAACTAGTCGCATCCTGAGCTGTACAATACTGAAGGATAGATAGTAAAACAGACATTATCAAAAGGCTACGCAACATATATCAGGAATTGCATCAGGGTTAAGAAAAATTCACGCCACAATCGGACTTAAAGATAATGGATAAAGGCGCAAAGCAAGCACGAAGCTAAGGTAGTTCCGACATTTTTTTTGAGGGACAAGCATTCGCCAAACTTATGACCTTCGCTGATCAATAATGTTACCTTGTCGGAGAAAACAAAAAATTAGGCTTATCTTTTGCTTTCAATACAGGGCACTGTATTAACCCTCTTTACAATTTAAAGTAGACGACAATGGCAATCAGCAGACCCTTCAACTTTCAGGCTTGGATCGACGAGCACAGACACTTATTGAAACCACCTGTAGGCAATAAACAGGTCTTCCTTGACAACGATGACTTTATCGTTATGGTTGTGGGTGGCCCCAATTCCCGAAAGGATTATCACTATGAAGAAGGCGAGGAGTTTTTCTACCAGCTAAAGGGAGACATCGTGCTAAAGATCGTAGAAGAAGGAAAGCAGGTAGATATACCGATCAAAGAAGGCGAAATTTTCCTATTGCCTGCAAAAATCCCTCATTCTCCCCAACGGAGTGAAGGCTCCATTGGTCTGGTGATTGAGCGATATCGCAAGGAAGGGGAATTGGACGGTTTCATGTGGTTTTGTGAAAACTGCGATCATCAATTATACAAGGAGTTCTTTGAACTCACCGACATAGTTAATCAGCTGCCCAAAGTGATGTCTACTTTCTACGAATCTGAAGAATTGCGGACCTGCAATAATTGCGGTACTGTCATGCAGCCACCGGAAGCGAAAAAAGAGGTAGAAGAAAAGGGATAATTCGGTGCAAATTGCGGCGGCTGTTGGGCTCCAGAGCCTTTCGATCTGCTCGTTTTCACAACACAAACAAGCGATATGTTTCGAACCGAAGTTGACATCGAAACTCAGGATAGCCTAATCAGGTATGGTGACAACATGCTGTTTATAGGCTCCTGTTTTAGCGAGGAGATTGGAAAACGAATGATCGACTTCAAGTTTGCCGGGATGATCAATCCGTTTGGGATCGTTTACAATCCTGCTTCTATTGCACGTGGTTTGGATCAATTGATTACCGAAAAGAAGTATCAGGTTCAAGATCTTCTATTTCACAATGAGCAATATCTCAGTCTGGATCACCATAGCCACTTTTCGGATAAGAGCAAGCGCAAATGCCTGGATAATATCAATCAGCACCTACAAAAGGCAAGAGTGGTACTTCAGGACTGCAAATGGCTCTATCTAACTCTGGGCACGGCTTTTACCTTCTTCCACAAGCAAAGCGAACAAGTGGTCGCCAATTGCCATCGGCTACCAGCAGATGCATTCAGCAAGAACATGATGGAGGTTGATGAAATAGTGTGGTCATTGGATCATACCATTGCCAGAGTGCGGGAACTACGACCTGAGCTACAGATCATCTTTACTGTGAGCCCGGTGCGCCATTGGCGAGAGGGAGCGGTAGCGAATATGCAAAGTAAGGCTGCACTCTTGACGGCAGTTCACCAATTAGCAGAACAGCATGCTTTTGTGCATTACTTTCCAGCCTATGAGCTAATGATGGATGATCTGCGAGATTATCGCTTCTATAAGGGCGATATGTTGCATCCAAACGAAACCGCTGTAGAGTACATCTTCAAGAAGTTTATCCGAAGTAGTATTGCGCCGGACTGTTATGGAGCCATGGTTGGAATCGAGAAGCTACACAAAGCTATGAGTCATCGTCCAAGAAACCCTCGTTCCAATGCTCATATTAGCTTTCTAAAGCATCAATTGCTCTTTCTGAAGCAATTGGAGGAGGATTGGCCCTCCTTGTCTTTCCGTGCTGAACGTTCGTATTTTGAAACAGAACTATTCAATCACGGCAATGGCGAAGCGATTGCCTGATTTCGCTCCCGAATCTCCACTCAACAACAGAACCAAAAGCCTTGGATTTCGTAGTCTAGGAGTGCAGAGTTTCCCTAATGCTTGCCAGAGGCGCTGCTTTTCCGGTATTATGGCTGTCTGACCGTTTATCCAGCTGTATTTGCAGCCTTATTCGATGCATTCCAGCAGGAAAAAATCAGCTGCTTTTGAGTGATCATTACTGATGCGCTGCATACACTGAAGTGAAGTGTACATTATTTATTTACTTTGTAGGTCATTTTGGAAGCTCTGCAGCAGTAATGGCACAAATTTGGCTAGGCAATAGTGGCTCTAAGACCTTGATAATGTTGCTTTTGCTATAAAGGTTGAGATCATTGAGCAGAAACCCCGAATCGAGCTCGCCCAGGCTTTTCTGAGTGACCAAAATTCGGGTAAATCCCATCAGACTATGAGTTTTCTTTATCCTTCTTTCTTGTGGGCATTGTTAGCCCTCGCTATACCGATCATTATTCACCTGTTCAACTTCAGGCGCTACAAGACCGTGTATTTCACCAATGTCCGTTTTTTAAAGCAGGTAAAAGAAGAAACAACATCAAGAAACAAGCTCAAGCACTTGATGGTCCTGCTTTCTCGATGTCTGGCCCTGGCTTTCCTGGTCTTTGCCTTTGCCCAGCCTTTCATTCCAAAGGACGAAACTAAAGTGGTTAAAGGCGCCAAGACGGTAAGCGTCTATGTAGACAATTCCTTTAGCATGAACGCCTTGTCGGACGATGTCTCCCTTTTCGAAAAGGCCAAGTTTAAAGCGCGCGAGATCGCCAATGCATATGGGGAGTCTGATCAGTTTCAGGTTGTAACCAATGATTTTGAAGGAAAACACCAGAGACTATTGAATAAAGAGGATTTCCTGGCCTATGTCGACGAAATCCAGATCAGCCCAAATGTGCAGCTGCTTTCATCTGTCATCGAGAGACAAAAGCAGGCCATGGAGTCAGGCGAATCCGAAGTCAATAACTCTTTTCTGATCTCGGATTTCCAAAAGAATGTCGTGGACTTCAAAAACGACACCAGTCTAAACATCTTCTTTGTACCCCTGCAATCTGTAGAGCAGCAAAATGTGTTCATCGACTCGATCTGGTTTGCCTCGCCAGTGCAAATGATCAATCAACCCAACCAGATATTGGTGCGCATACGCAATACAGGCAATGCCAGGGTAGACAATTCTCGTCTCACACTTAAGATTAACGATCAGACAAAAGCATTTGAAGAATTCTCTGTAAATGCAATGTCCAGCATTGAGGATACCATCACCTATACGATAACGGAAGCAGGATGGCATAATGGAGAGCTTGCCTTGACCGACTACCCAATCACGACAGATGACAGCTATTTCTTCACTTTTAATGTCGAAGAAAAGCTGAAGGTTTTGAGCATCAATCAGTCGCGGGAAAATGCCTTCCTTCGGGCATTGTTTCAGGAGGAACCCAGCTTCCAATTGGAAAATCAAAACATAGGACAACTCAACTATCAGACGATCGCTGGTAATCAGTTGATCATTCTCAATGAATTGAATGCTATGCCCAGTGGTCTGGCTAATGAACTAAAACAGTTTCTACAAGATGGTGGATCTGTCATGGTATTCCCCGGTATCGATGCTGACATAGCCTCCTACAACTCCTTCCTTCGCAATTGTGGCGCAAACAGCTATTCAGCAAGGGAAGACGTAGAAAAGCGCATCGACTATATCAATGTCAAGCAAGAAGTATTTGCTGGTGTCTTCGAAAAGATGCCTAAAAATATTGATCTGCCCTCGGTGAAGAAGAGCTTCCCAATGACGAGATATACGGCTACGAATGAGCAAGTGTTATTACGTCTGCGAGATGGCAATTCATTCCTCAGCAAGTACACAGTGGGCTCGGGTAAACTCTACCTCAGTGCTGCTCCGATGGACAACAAGATAACCAACATTCCTGCACATGGCATCTTTGCTCCTATGATCCACAAAATCACCTTGATGGCTGGCCGCGATCGACAATTGGCCTATACCATCGGCAAAGATGACTTTGTCGAATATGAAAACAACAACAAAAAGTCTGAATCCGTCTATAAACTAAAAGGCAAAACTGAGGAATTTATTCCCGGTCAACGTACCTTGGGCTCGAAGCTGTTTTTATCGCTAAACAATCAGTTGAAGAATGCAGGTATTTACGAGCTGTTTATGGAGGAAGGAAGTCCTTTGGCCTACTTCGGATTCAATTTCGACCGAAAGGAATCTATTCTGGACTACTTTACTACCGATCAGCTAAAGCAAAAATATCCGGAGGGCAATGTGCAATTTCTGGACGCTGCCAATAAAGATTTGTCTATGGAAGTGGGAGAAATTGACAAAGGCTGGGTACTGTGGAAATGGTGCATTATCGCGGCTCTGGCATTTCTTTTTTTCGAGATCCTGCTACTCCGGTTTTGGCGCTAATCTGTCAATGAAAAATTATGGCCAATAGCCCTTTCATAAAGAAAGGATTGAAATACGGTTTGGTGATGGGAGGAATGCTGATCATCATCGATCTCATGCTGTACATCATCGGTACAAATCTGTTTTTTTCACGAGCTAATTTTGCCTTACATATCATTGCAGTACCTTCTGCAATGATACTGGCTGGTATCAGTCTCAAACAATCCAATCTGGGTCAAATTCCCTATTGGAAAGCCGTCTCCACCTGCTTTCTATGCTGCCTGACCATACTTCTGGCCAAAGGCATGTTCAATGTAATCATGTACAATTTTGTGGATAGCAGTCTGGCCCCCACCCTCTACGAAATGTACAGCGATGTCACCATCGATTGGATGAAAAGCTTCAAGTTTTCTCCCAAACGCATCGAGCAATTTGTCGATAGCAGTAGAGCCAACCCCAACCTTTGGAACTTCAGTAATAGCCTGCGCAATATCGTCGTTCTGGCATTCCAAGGACTGATCCTGTCACTGATTCTAGGGCTAATATTTCGTAGGAAGAGACGAGGTTCCTATTTTCGCTAGTATCTTCACCCCTGTTGAAAGTCCTGCCCATGAACATTTCCGTTGTCGTGCCCTTGCTTGATGAAGAAGAATCGCTGCCCGAATTGGTCGCATGGATAGACCGCGTCTGCAAGCAAAATGCCTTCAGCTATGAAGTGGTGATGATAGATGATGGAAGTAAGGACCGTTCCTGGGAAATTATTCAAGAACTCAGCCAAAGCTATCCGGTCAAAGGCATCCGCTTTCAACGCAACTACGGCAAGTCCGCCGCACTGAACGAAGGTTTCGCAGCAGTAGAGGGAGAAGTCGTCATCACGATGGATGCAGATCTTCAAGACAGCCCGGATGAGATTCCGGAACTATACCGAATGGTGATGGAAGAGGGTTATGATCTGGTCTCCGGTTGGAAACAGAAGCGCTACGATCCCATTACCAAGACCTTACCAACCAAGATCTATAATGCAACTACCAGACTAGCATCGGGCATCAAGCTCAATGACTTCAACTGCGGACTAAAAGCTTACAGGAAGCGTGTCGTAAAAAGTATTGAAGTCTACGGTGAAATGCATCGTTACATTCCAGTTATTGCCAAATGGGCCGGCTTTCCCAATATCGGGGAGAAGGTGGTACAACATCAAGCCAGGAAATACGGCAACACAAAATTTGGCTGGGATCGCTTCATCAATGGCTATCTAGATCTGGCAAGCATCATGTTTATCAGCCGCTTCGGCAAGCGACCTATGCACTTTTTTGGTACGATCGGATCACTTGCCTTTCTTCTTGGCTTCGCTGTCACGCTTTGGCTCATCATTCAAAAGATCGTGTCTATAGCACGCGATCAGCCATTTCGCGAGGTCACGGAGCAACCACTTTTCTATCTTGCTCTCGTCGCTATTATCATTGGCGTACAGCTGTTTCTGGCCGGCTTTCTGGGTGAGCTCATCAGTCGCACCGATCCTGATAAAAATCGCTATCTAATCGCAGAACGTACTTATTAATCTTTTGGAGCCCAGCCAATAGGCCCGCGCAACTTGCTGCCTGCTATCCACTACAATGGAGGCGCTGCTCAGCTGCTTCGCTGCATCCGGAGGCGAGTCTTGCTAATGCAGCCTCGCCTCCGGAGCGACTCAGCGGCTGAGCAGCGCCTCCATTTCCGTTTCTATCAGGGCTAATTAGCCAGGTCGATTTAGCGCGCT
>JAHDDV010000188.1 GCA_020629205.1 Chitinophagales bacterium
GTAAGCATCCAGCTTTACGATACACAAGGTCGCCTGGTAACAGAAATCGCAAACGAAGAAATGAGCGAAGGTGCTCAAAGCATCGACTTCGACGCCAGCGATCTACCAGCTGCCAACTACCTCTACACCTTGATTGTAGATGGTGCTCAACTAGCTAGCAACAGCATGATCGTTGTTGGGCAGTAAAAACCAAGATCGAGTTTGTTGAAAACTCAAGTACCTATTATGACCAGTGAGGGAGGATCCGTTTTGGATGCTCCCTTTTTCTTTTTCTGCCATTGACACTGTGGCACGACTCTTAATTTGTCGGCAATCATCAAGGGGGATTTCAGCTCTAGAGAAGCTGGCTGTAAGGATCGAAGCAAGGGATCGAGCTTCCAAAAATCCATCTGAAATATGATGCCAGCGGCATCAAAGAATGTTAGCAAGAAACATCGAGAATGAAACAACATTTTCGCACCAAGCGATCACCAGATCATAGTAGTGCCTGCGAAAATATGCAAGCACTTTGCTCAACGCTGCTCGTATCCCTACCATCAAATTGCTACCGAGGCTTCGGTATCTTGGAGTACAAGCCATCAATATGTTCAAATAGATGTGGCTTTATTGGATTCCACATTGGATCCAGGATGAAGTCAACTCCTTCTGTTCTTGCTAGTTTAGCGGCAGGTACAAAATCACTATCCCCAGAAACCAATATAATTTGTTCAACTTGCTTCTTAAGGGTAATAGATGCAATATCTAGACCGATCTTAATATCTACTCTCTTCTGTCTAAATGGCAGAGATACATCGCTCTCCTGCAAATCGTCAATCGAAATTTTCTTGGAAAGAAGGTCTTTGGTCTTTCTTGGATTAATCACCCAATTTCTCCCATCATCAAGTACGCCCAATCTAAGCGCCACTTTTCTCTTCTTCTTCAACTCTTCAAAAAACGAAATCTGAAAATTGTATTGATCAGTCTTTGCAAAGTCAATTGACTTTCCCGTAATCGGGTTGTGTTGCTTCTTGCTGTAGGGCTTACAGTCGTAGTAGAATATTCGATACAGATCATAGGTTTCGCCTTTCGCCTGAGTCAGATGACTCAAACACATCTCCCAAAGATCTGTGGCTGTCCTGACTGCGTCTGGATTTCTAATCTTCTTTATCGATCTGTAGCGCTTCAGGAAAAATCCTCCATCAACGAGAATGGCAGTTTTCTTTTTCATGCAGTCAAAAAAAATGCTCAAGGTTCGGCAATTTCGCTATTGTGTAGATAATTGAAATTACGTGGCCATGAGCTTTATATAATGTGAAGATACTTCTTTATTATCAAAATTAAAGGGCACAGTGCTGTTACAACTGCTCCTTTTCAATTTCAGGCAATCAATGTTGAACCCTTACATGAGCAAAGGGACTTTTGAGGTTCAGCATGTGTACGGCTCATTTCAGCGTGTTGATGGCCTCCAACTATATAACGGAAAATGCTAAAAAGGTAAACATCACCTGCGTTTCGAATTACAATGAATATTGAGGAATCACTCTGCCAAAGAGTCCAAATGAAGATGATGCCAGCGGCATCAAAGTATGTTAGCAAGAAACATCGAGAATGAAGCAACACTTTCGCACCAAGCAACCACCGGATCTAAACGGGTCCTGCCAAAATATGCGAGCAACGCACTACATAGCATAAACGATAGATTCGAAACTTCCAGCTTAATCTAACCAAGCTATCAGCGCGAAGAGACGTCACGCTGCACGCCCGAAGCAAGCGATTGGGGCATGGTACAAGCTGTAGCCCGCGTGAGGGATCGCAGCGGAACGAGCCGCGGGGCAGGACGACTGAGGCCCGGCTGATGGTGGCTCGCAACGCAGTGGAGAGACGCCAGCAGACTGGAGCCGAAGCGGCCTGCACAAGGGGAGTATTAGCGGAGAGCCCGGCCCGAAATGAGCGTAGGAAGCGCGGTAGCGCGACCGAAACGAATGTAGGGACACGCCCAAAAAATATCCTTCATATTAATTCGAAACTTCCAGCCTACTTTTAGACGAGAGGTCGCGATGAGAGCCAGGACAGGCATTTGGAGTATAGCACAAGCTGCACGCCCTTTCACTCTTGAGTCTTGAATCAATAAGCTATACGAAGGCCATAAACGCTAGTCTCAAAATGACCCTATTTGTAGCAGAAAGGGCCATGCGAATGCGCTCGAAAAAGGGTATCTTTGGGCTATGAGTAGCAACTTTCAGGTATCTGCCATCAAGTATCGTCCGAAGCGATTTGAGGATGTGGTCGGACAACAACAAGTGACTGAGACACTTAAGAATGCGATCAAGGAAAACAAGCTGGCGCATAGCTTTTTGTTTTGTGGTCCGAGAGGTGTGGGTAAGACAACTTGTGCCCGGATTTTGGCCAAGGTGATCAATTGTGAGAACCTGAGCGATAATCAAGAAGCCTGCGGGGAATGTAATTCTTGTAAGGGGGCTGAGACCTCCTCCTCCTTCAATATTTTTGAGCTGGATGCTGCTTCCAACAACAGCGTGGATGACATGAGGCAGCTGATCGAACAAGTTCGTTTTGCTCCGCAGCAGGGACAATACAAGGTGTATATCATCGATGAGGTCCACATGCTGAGTGCAAGTGCTTTTAATGCCTTTCTGAAGACTTTGGAGGAACCGCCGCCCTATGCGATTTTTATTCTGGCGACCACAGAGAAGCACAAGATTATCCCTACGATTTTGTCCCGATGTCAGATCTTCGACTTTTCGAGGATTCAGGTACCAGATATTGTGAATCATCTGAAGGGGATTTGTGCCTCGGAAGGCATTGAGGCGGAAGATGAAGCCCTGCATTTGATCGCTCAAAAGGCGGATGGGGCTTTACGTGATTCATTAAGCATATTTGATCGTTTGGCTAGTTTTAGCCAAGGCCCATTGACTTCGGAGCATGCGATGACGAGTCTGAATATTCTGGATTATGATTACTTTTTCAAGATTACGGATGCCTTGCTGGCGGAGGATGTGAGTGCTGTTCTGCTGCATTTTGATGAGGTGCTCAATCGCGGCTTTGAAGGCAATCAAATGATTAATGGCTTGTCTGCTCATTTTCGAAATTTACTCGTTTGCAAGAATCCGAAGACGGTGCCTTTGCTTGCGACCAGTGAAAGTCTCGCTAAACGATATCAGGAGCAATCTGCTGCTGCACCGGATTCCTTTTTGATATCGGCGCTTAATATTTGCAGTCATTGTGATGTGCATTATCGATTGAGTAAAAACCAGCGACTGCACGTAGAAATTGCACTTATCAAAATGTGTCACCTTGGAGCTGCTTTGGAGTTGCCTACTAAACATTTGCTGAGCACCAATCCACCTGCACGAGGGACAGCGGGGCCCGTTGTCGCAGAAAAAAAAACTGAGCAAGAAAATGTAAATGCTGTTGAAGACACAGCTACTGAAGCTCCGGAGGCAAAAGCGCAAATCGTAAATCCGCCTCCTGCAACTTCTCAAGGTGTAGATCCGGTTCCGGCCGTGCAACAGCCAGTCCAAAGTACTCCACAGCCAATAGCCGAAGCAAAACCAGCTGAAGCAACAGCTCCCGCAGCACCAGCCGCACCATCATCCGAAAAACAGCCGGCAGAAATACGACAGGAGCCAAGCCAGGAAAATGAACAGCCAGCAGCTATCAAGATTCCCAAACCGACCAGCAATGCCCTAAAGGAGAAACGGGTCGATTTTGATCTTTCGGCCCTTGGGGACATCAGCACAACGGAAGACAAGGATCCCAACCGAAAGTTGGAATTTGATGAATTGCTGGAAAACTGGGATGCTTATGGCTTAGGGCATGAGTCTCCACGTGTTCAGGCAGCTTTTAAAGCCTGCAAGCCGACCGTATACAACAATGTGATCAAAGTACAGGCTGGAAGCAACCTGGAGCTCTCGATGCTGAATACAGAGCGGCGGCCCTTTATGAATTACCTTCAGGAAAAGGTAAAAATTGACCAATTGGTATTTGAGGAATGCACGCTTGATCCTTCTGTAAAAGTGGATGAAGCACCTGCAATGCCCGTGAGTACCAGGGAAAAGTATGATGCCATGGTCAAAAAAAACCCTGCACTGGAAACCTTACGTCAAAATCTCAAGCTGGATTTTGAGTATTAGACATATTCTTTACCATTTTTTGCCAAACTTCGCGTTCTCTTTGCGTGTTTGCACTATGATGGAGTGATTTCTTCCTTTACAAGCGAAGAATATTGCTTTTCATCTGGTTTGAACACAAACAAAGCCCCTACACAACAAGAACTAACGCAAAATGACTAAAATCAAGTTAATCTTCACTATGGTCCTTTTTTCAATGCTGCAATATCATTCAGCTACCGCTGCCAGTACGGTGATCAATAATACTGGTGAATATACCTATGAATCAGTAGAAGGCGATCCCCTTAAGGCACGCATCTACACCCTGAAAAATGGCTTGAAGGTCTACCTGTCCGCCTTTGATCGCGAACCACGGGTACAAACCTACATTGCAGTCCGTGCAGGAGCAAAACACGATCCGGCAGAAAATACTGGTTTGGCCCATTATCTGGAGCATATGATGTTTAAGGGCACCAAAAACTATGGCACCCACAATTGGGAAGAAGAAAAAATATTGCTGAAGGAGATATCAGATCTTTACGAAGCACATGCGGCAGAAACGGACCCGGAGAAAAAGAAAGAGATCTACAAAAAGATTGACGAAACCTCGAATAAGGCTGCTGCCTATACGGTACCCAATGAATATGACAAGATGATGTCTTCTTTGGGAGCCAAAGGAACAAACGCCTTCACTTCATCCGAGCAGACGGTCTACGTCAACGATATCCCAGCCAATGAATTAGAAAAGTGGGCTAAGCTGGAATCGGAGCGTTTCTCTCAGTTGGTGCTGCGTCTGTTTCACACCGAGCTGGAGACGGTCTACGAGGAGTTTAACATGGGACAAGACAGTGACAGCAGAAAGATGTTCAAGTCGCTAATGGAAGCCATGTATCCCAATCACCAGTATGGTACACAAACAGTTATTGGGACTGGAGAGCATTTGAAGAATCCTTCGATGGAAGCGATTCACCGTTATTTCGACACCTACTATGTAGCCAATAATCTGGCTATCTGCCTATCGGGAGATTTCGATTACGACAAGACCATCAAAGTGATTGATAAGTACTTTGGCGATTTGGAGCCGGGTGAGATTCCGGAATTTAAGTATACGCCAGAGAAGCCAATCACAGCTCCTATCGTAAAGGAAGTTGTGGGCCCTCAAGAGGAATTTGTGTACTTAGGCTATCGTCTTGGAGGTTCAGACACCAAGGATGCAGTGATCCTGAAGATGATCAACTCCATCATGCAAAATGGTCGTGCAGGCTTAATGGACCTCAATCTTATCCAAAAACAAAAGGTACTGTCTGCGGGCGCCTTCGATTATATCCGTAAGGACTACTCATCACATATCTTCTATGCCAATGCCCGCGAAGGACAATCATTGGAAGAATGCAAGGACTTGTTGGTTGAGCAGATTCAGATGTTGAAAGACGGCAACTTCGATGAGGAACTGTTGCAATCAGTGATCCGTAACATGAAGTTGGGTAAGATGAAGGCCTTCGAAAAGAATCGCTCACGTGCGATGACCATGGTGGAAGCCTTCATCCTTCACAAAGACTGGGCAACAGTAGTCAATGAGGTGGACGAGCTGGGTAAGATCAGCAAGCAGGACATCATCGACTTTGCAAAGAAAAACTACAATGAAAACTACGTTGTTTGTTACAAGCGAACAGCAGAAGATGAAAACGTATACAAAGTAGATAAGCCTACGATCACACCGATCGACTTGAACAGAACGGAAGAGTCTGCCTTCTATCAGGATTTCAATGCTATGGAATCCAATGCGCTCAAGCCATTGTTCCTTGATTATGAGCGTGATATTCAGACTATGCCGGTGAAAGGGCCAATCAAGTTGAACTATCTAAAGAACAAGATCAACAAGACCTTCTCGATGTACTATGTCTTTGACATGGGAACCAACCACGACCGAATACTTGGTACGGCGATCAGTTACCTTCCTTATCTGGGCACAAACAAATACAGTGCTGAGGACTTGCAAAAAGAATTTTACCGCCTTGGACTGAACTTCGATGTTTCTTCTTCAGCCAATCAAGTGTATGTAAGCTTGTCTGGCCTGGAAGAATCATTGGAAGAAGGCATGGAGTTGTTTGAGCATATTCTTGCCAATGTGCAGCCAGATGATGCTGCCCTCAAAAACATGGTAGCCGATGTATTGAAGAGCCGCGAGAATGCAAAGCTCGATAAGCGGACCATCTTCTGGAGAGCCTTATTCAATTATGCCAAATTTGGCGAAGAGTCTGAGTTTACCAACATCCTTCCAAAGGAAACACTGGAGTCTCTGAGCGGAAAGCAATTGGTGGAGAAAGTTCGTGGTTTGAGCAATTATCCGCATAAGGTCTTATACTACGGTCAGAAAGACCCGAAGAGTGTCAACATGCTGCTGGCTAAGTACCACAAGATGCCGGAGACCTTTGAGAAGCTACCTGCAAAGAAACAGTACAAAGAACAAGATACAGACAAGGATCGCGTGCTTTTCATGGACTACGATATGGTACAAGCACAGATCCTAATGGTGGCCAAGGATACGGACTTTGATGTAAAGTTGATGCCCTATGCGAAGCTGTTTGGTGAGTACTTCGGCTCAGGCTTGTCTTCTATAGTTTTTCAAGAGATTCGGGAAGCCAAAGCACTGGCTTATTCTGCATTTGCGAGCTATTCCATTCCCCGTCGAATGGACGAGTCTCATTTCAGTTATGCCTTTATCGGTACCCAGGCAGACAAGATCAATGAGGCGATGCCAGCGATGCGTGAGTTGATGAACAATATGCCTTTAGCAGAAGCACAGTTTAATGGTGCAAAGGATGCTGTCACCAAGAAGATTGAAAGTGAGCGAATCACCCAAACTGGGATCTTCTTTAGTCAAATGAGCGCTCAGGACCAGGGATTGGATTATGATGTGCGTAAAGACATCTATGAAGGTGTACAGAAGGCCGATATGACCTCTTTGCAAGATTTCTTCAATGAGCACATAAAGGATCGCAACTATACGATCGTCGTGATGGGAAGCAAAGAGCAGCTGGACATGGATTACATCAAAAGTTTAGGAGAATTTAAGGAGTTGACTTTGGAGGAAGTCTTCTCGTATTAATGCTCAAAAAAGCTATTTTTGTTGCTCGAATCTTAATACAACAAAAGCTGGAAGATGGAAGTCGTACGAATGCCTTTGATGAGTGACACGATGACCGAAGGGACAATCGTGGAATGGCACAAGAAAGTGGGTGATCCCGTGGAATCTGCTGAGCTACTTGCCGAGATTGAAACAGATAAAGCCACCATGGAGTTTGAGGCTCCTGAAGACGGCTTCCTGCTACATATCGGCGTGGAAGTAGGTGAGACAGTTCCGGTAAACACGATTATTGCCATCATCGGAGAAAAGGGCGAGAGCTTCGAAGAGGTGCTAGAGGCTGAAAACAAGGCCAAAGCAGAAGAGGCCAACACTACGGAGAAAGCTCCAGCTCCAATTGTTCAGGCAAGCAACGGCAGCCCAAGTGCTAGTCCTGCTGCATCTGTTTCCAGCCCAGCAGTTGTGCTTAGTCCCCCACCTGTTATAAGCAGTCCGGATGCTGGCGGGCGAATTATTGCATCTCCTTTGGCCAAACGATTGGCTGCAGAGAATCAGATCAGCTTAAGTCAAATCACTGGCACCGGAGACGGAGGTCGAATCATCAAACGGGATATAGAAGCCTATTTGGCCAATCCGCAGCCTGCAGCTATGCCAGCTGCCCCTGCTGCGCCAGCCCCAAACAAAGGTGCCTTGCCTATGGTGAGTACATCCGTGATGGGACAGGAGTCCTTTGAAGAGGTGGCCACCAGCAACATGCGCAAGACCATCGCGCGACGATTGTCTGAAAGCAAATTTGGGGCTCCGCATTTTTACCTTAAGATCAGCATCAATATGGACAATGTCTGGGATACCAGAAAGCGTCTTAATGAACTATCTCCGGTGAAGATCTCCTTCAATGATATCGTCATCAAGGCAGCAGCAACTGCCTTGAGGTATCATCCTAATGTAAACTCAAGCTGGCTGGGCGATCGTATACGTTACAATAAGCACATTCATGTAGGTATGGCCGTTGCTGTCGAGGAAGGCCTCTTGGTGCCTGTGCTGCGATTTGCAGACCAGAAGTCCCTGAGCCAAATAGCGCAGGAAACCAACGATCTCGGTGGCAAAGCCAAGACCAAAAAACTTGGCCCTCACGAGATGTCCGGCAATACCTTCACGATCTCCAATCTAGGTATGATGGGCATCGATGAATTTACCGCAATCATCAATCCACCCGATGCCTGCATCATGGCTGTTGGGGCAATTAAGCAAGTGCCAGTGGTCAAAGATGGCGAACTTGCCGTCGCTCGTATGATGAATATCACCCTGAGCTGCGACCACAGAGTGGTGGATGGCGCAACGGGTGCCCTATTCCTCCAAACCTTTAAAAATCTTCTCGAAGATCCAGCAAGAATGTTAATTTAAGTACATATTTGTCGCTTTTTTGCTAATTATTCCCGTTCTTTAAGCTTCCTGGCACCTCCATTAAACGTCTATACACTATATCGTTTTAGGAAAACACATTAGAACAGTGGAACAAATTACAGCAAGCTCCACCAAAACAACGGTGGTTCTAGGGGCTTCACCAAACCCCGAGCGCTATTCCAACATTGCAGTTAAACGCCTCATTGGCAAGCGGTTAAATGTCGTACCTATTGGAAACAAAACAGGTACCATCATTGACAAGGACATTGTCCAAGGCACTCCTCCCATCGAGGAGGTAGATACAGTTACGCTTTATCTTAGGCCAGAACTGCAAGAGCGCTATTATGATTACATATTTTCTCTAAACCCCCGGCGCATTATCATGAATCCGGGCACAGAGAATCTGGAACTGTTGGAAAAAGCCAAAGAAAGAGGAATTGAAGTAGAATTTGCCTGCACACTAGTGCTATTGACAACCGACACTTATTAGACTACCTTGCGGTAGCACTCTTTCAAGATCACTCCCTACTTGTAGGAGTACAGAAAGCAGTCGAAAACAAGATTGCGACAATTTATCGCATAAGCATCCCGCCTATTTGATTAATTTTGTCTCAAACCTATGTTACAAAGACTAGCCATAGAAAACTATGCCCTGATCCAGAGCCTGGAACTGGAATTCGGCAAATCCCTAAGTATGATTACCGGTGAGACCGGTGCGGGAAAATCAATCATTCTGGGAGCCCTCGGTCTGATTATTGGTCAACGAGCAGATAGCTCCGCCCTTTGGAATAAGGAACGGAAATGCATCATCGAGGGAACATTCGATATCCAGGCCTATAAGCTCAAATCCTTCTTCAAAGATGCCGATCTGGATTATGACGAGCAGACCATCATCCGTAGGGAGATTACGCCCTCAGGCAAGTCCAGGGCCTTCATCAACGATACACCAGTCAATCTGGCTACACTAAAGCAGCTTTCCGAGCAGCTGATCAATGTGCATGCACAACATCAGTCTCTGCTGCTCAATGATACCGGCTATCAGTTATCCATTCTGGATACCTTGGCAAGCAATGCAAAGCATCTGGAGAAGTACCAATCCAATTTTGCACAGTATCAAAAAGATAAAAAGGAACTGCAAGAGCTCATTGCCGAAAAAGAAGATCTGCAACGAGATATCGACTTTGTCAATTTTCAACTGGAAGAGCTGAACAATGCCCAGCTAGAAGATCCCACAGAGCAGGAATACCTGGAGCAAGAATTGTCCTCACTGGAAAATTCAGAATCCATCAAGAAGAGCCTGATCCAATCCGTGTTCTTGCTCGAAGATCAGGACATGTCTGTCACGCAGCAGCTCGACGAAGTACAGCAGCTGCTACAAAGCAATCTCAGCTATCTGCCACAGCTCGAAGAACTTGACAAAAGACTGAGTTCTCTAAATCTCGAACTCAAAGATCTTGCCTCCACAATCCGCCATCTGGAAGAAGATACCTCGATGGATGAATCCCGAGGTGCTGAAATCACCACAAGGCTAGATACTATCTACCGCCTACAAAGCAAGCATCGTGTAAAGACCCTGGAGGAGCTATTGCAGATACAAGAGGAGCTACGCGGCCGTTCCAGCTCTGTAGAGGGCATTGAGGATCGTATTATTGCCCTAGAGCAATCTACTGCCGAGCAGCGAAGCACGCTGTTGAAGCAGGCCTACACGCTCTCTGAGCGACGAAGAAAGGAGATCCCAAAATTTGAAAAGAAAGTAGCTGCCCTGCTCAAGCAAATGGGCATGCCCGATAGCCGCATTCGTATCTATCAAACCAAACATCGCTCTGAGGAACTCCGCAAGACAGGCATTGATGATATCGAGTTCCTGTTCTCCGCCAATAAAGGTGTCTCCGAAACACAGCTAAAGAAAGTCGCATCAGGTGGAGAACTGTCCCGACTCGTCCTGGCCATCAAATCCCTAATCGCCAATAGTACTGCACTACCTACCCTAATCTTTGATGAAGTAGACACAGGCATATCCGGTGAAGTAGCGGTGAAAGTCGGTAAGATCATGCAAAAGCTGGCCGACAATCATCAAGTAATCTGCATCACCCACCTTCCTCAAATTGCCAGCAAAGGAGTAGATCACTTCTTTGTCTACAAGGAAAATCTGAAAGGCAAAACGGTCTCCAATGTAAGAAGACTGGAAGAGGATCAACGCATCATCGAGATTGCCAAAATGCTGAGCGGGGAAAAACCCGGAGAGATGGCCATCGCCAATGCCAAGGAGCTATTGGCCGTCTCTTAGTGTTTGGTGCTTAGCGCTTAGT
>JAHDDV010000189.1 GCA_020629205.1 Chitinophagales bacterium
GTACCCGCGCAATTACAATCTGCATCGAAGCTGTCATTGATTGTACAAGCATCATTGTCATCGCAACTTGCGCCTAATGTACAATTGCCATTCGTCGCGTCTTCGGCATCACAGATGCCGTCGCCATCGCTATCCTGGAAAGTACCCGCACAGGCACAGTTGGCATCCAATATATCTCCTTCGGTACAAGCGTCTCCATCATCACAGGCCTCGCCAACATTGCAGAGCGGCTCACAGTCAAAGTCATTATCAGCTGCCGGAGTGAAAGGCTTTTCCGGACATTGCACAGACCAACTGGAGGCCACTTCATTATCTGATCCGCTGTCCAGCAAGGCTAGACTATAGTTCTGTTCCCCACCATCGGCCTCTGCTGGCCAGGGGGCTACATCATCATAAGTGAATGAATCAATCACCGTTCCATTAGGATATTGATAACTGATCAATTCGCCTCCATTGCTTAGCTGACCATCGTATTCTCCATCTGGAGCAAAGCCATACTTTTGCTGAAACCAAAATGCATTGCTGGCCAAAACGACATAAGCTCCCGGAGCTACTTCAATAGAATTGCTGAAGGTATAAGAGATACCTTCGACAATGCTGGTTCCTTGCAGATTCAAAGTTGCAGAGCCAGTATTGACCAACTCGATAAATTCCAATTCATTACCATCAACAAGCACCATCTGACCCAGTCCGGGATCCATCAGCATCTCGTCAGCAGGATTGTAAAACAGTTCATTGATCACCATACCTGTGCCCGCAACAAATACCGGCGTAAGCGTCATGTCGCTATTGAATGTTTTGGAGAGGCTAGGCGTCGTTTCTCCTGTCTCTTGCCAAAAGGCAAACTGAAATCCAGCATCGGGAATGGCATGAATCTCAATAGGCAAATTGTCGTGATAAACCCCTGTGTATCCGCCATCTACCGGATAGTAGTTTTGATGCAAGGCTACAGATCCGCCAGTAGCAGCTCCAATAGACAAATTGTATCTGCCACTCACGCCCAGTACATTATCGATAGTGCTACGCATAACCGGTGGGCGATCCTGATAAAAAGTATTGATCGCCTCTACACTGCCATTCCAGGTGTTGAAATCCTGACCACCCCATCGATTGAAATCCGCCTGAATTTCGTTGGCTACGCGACTCTTGGCAGCATTGAATATACTTGTGGTCCTTGAAGGATCCCAAACTGTGTTGATATAGGTATTCATCCGCTGAATCCACTCTGCCTTGAAGGTATCATTGAGCATTAAGCGCCTGAAGATATTGGAACTAATGGGATCCTGACGTTCACCGATATTTTGATTGTTGATCAGTCGATTGAGCAGATCGGTATTGCTGGCACCACCATTGAAGATCAGGAAGTCGAGATCAAAAAGCATCCATCGCCATTTGGCATCCGGCATTCGCTCTTTCCAAACCTTGCAATTGTTGTGCGGCCAATCGCCATTATTGCTGTAGACTTCAGTCAAATAATAATCTATAAAGGAGTTTATATCAATTTGACTCTCAATGTACTCGTAGTTTGCCGCGATGCCTGGATCATTGTCTCTAATAAAGTCATGCAGTGCATAATAAGCAATATTATCCCCTTCCTTGATCTCCTCCGTAATCCAGTATCGATATGATCCATCCGTCTTTGGCTCTCTGATCAGATCGATATTTTCCGGATCTTCCACCTCAGGATAATGTGTATCCACATAGCCTTTATTCATTCGATCGCGAACATTATACATGCCCCAATATTCGTTATTGAGATAGAGGGCTACCGGGCGCCAGTATTGATGATCAATATCCAACTCGCCTTCAATCATTTTTTGAGCGCACACATCCACAATTCTTTGACTCGTAGCCTGATTGGCTCCTGAGCGTAGCTTGAATCCCTCGTACTCGTCTTCCGGCTTTTCGGGGAAAAGTTGATAATCCAAGGTACCCAGACCATAGCGTTTCTTATAGCTTACATTGAAAGACTTTTTGTTTCTGTTTCTGCTGCATCCTCCAGAGATTTCCAGACCGCAACCGGAGGTAAAACCAAGTGTGCCATCTTCTGTATAGAAAGTCGCATGAGCTTGGTACTCCCAATCCTGAAACCAGTTTTTAGGCTCTGTCTCGCAGGGCCCCGGTATTCCATTAGTACCTGCCACATACATACCTACCTGATCATCAAAGAGCAAATCAGGATCAATAGAGACATGCATAATGGCCAGTTCAGTCGTCGGACTAAACACATAGTGAGCCGCCCTCACCTTGCTATCTTCAATTCCTGCCTGTACCGCTATGGCTGTCACAGGGGTAGTCGAGCTGACTGTAAAAGGTCCGGTATATAAAGTACTGGCAGTAGTAGGCGTACTACCATCCAAAGTATAGTAGACTGTCGCCGCCGGACTTTCCGTACTGATGGTCACGGTTTGTGTGCCTGTAAATATCGCCCCCTCAGGACTGATGGTCGGCTTAGCCACCTGAGGACTACCATTGCTATTATTGCCCAATGGTGTGCTGATGGTGAAGGTGTAAGTCTCTCCTCCCCCATCCGGAAGCAGACCGTAAGATTCATTCTCATCCAATGGCAGATAGGCCAGTTGATCGATCTGTTCCAATCCTGCATTGCTCAGCCTGACAGTTTCCCCAGAGCTGCTCAACTTGAAGCCCAGATGATTTTCGCCTTGAGCCAGATCATCATCTGCCCATAAGAGCAGATATCCTCCTGCCGGCACAGTTGTTAGCACGGCATTGCCATCAAGTATTTGATACTTAGTCGGTTCGAGCGGATCATCGGTGATGTAGAAGCCCGCCAAATTGATTGGCGAAGCGCTGGCATTATAGATTTCGATCCAATCATCAAATTCTCCAGCTTGATCTGCAATGACATCACCATTGCTGGCCATCACTTCATTGATAAACAGAGAACCGACTTGAGCCGAGATTGGATTTGCTGCGAATAGCAGGCAGGCAAACACAGCCAGTCCGCATTTAGACATGTAATTGAACATAGGGGTAGTCTTTCTCCTATCAGTCAGGCCTTAGCTGACTGTAGGTAGCACAAAAAATGGCTTAATGACTGCTTTATGTTCAGCCTATGGTTCGATAGCTGAGTTCGTGATGCCTGTAAGGAGCTTATCTTTTTGTCAGCCGAGGCACGAGGAGGAAGCATAGCCAATGCTACGCGATCGACGAGCAAGGAAGGATGACAGAAATAGAAGCCCTTATTGGTGTCACGAACTTAGTTTTCGAGCCACCAGGGTATGCGGCTGTATTGAAAGCTGTGGCAGATTTGGGCATTTCCAGATCATTGCGATCTCGAAACACACACTCAAGATAAGAAAAGTTTGGCGATTTTGTGCCACTAGTTCGTGCTTTGTTTTAGGCCTGCTTTTTTTGGAGCCGTGGTCCCATACAAAGTCCGATTTACCCCCTAAAATGTTCTTCAGATTCAAAGTATCCACGAAGTTGCTATTCTAGTCCTTATCTTGGCCAATGTTCTCCCGATAGCTCTCCTGCATTCTGAGGATAATCTCTTCCTTATTCGCCTTAAGAGATTCTAGTCGATTACCTCGTGCCAATGATTCATGGAATTCTCTCAAATTGGCATCACTCCAAATGGCCAACTCGATCAAGACCGGCGCTAGGGAAATGCCTTTCTCTGTCAAACGATAGATATTAGTCTTCTTATTGTCGGGCAGTTTTTCCTTCGTTATTATCTTGTACTCTTCCAATTTCTTGAGGCGAGCGGACAAAATATTTGTAGCTATCGCCTCCGTACAGGCTGACAATTCTTTGAAAGTGCTTTTGTTCTCAGTTAAGAGCTGCTTGACCACAACCAGAGTCCACTTATCTCCCACTATATCTAGCGCAGTCGTGATTGGGCAATTACATCTAAACTTACATTCTGTGCTCATGATCTCCCCGATTTTACTTGCAATTTACAATTAATTTCCATTAATCACTTGCATTTCAAAAGTATTATTGTACTTTTGCTTGCATATTGCAAGTATAAAAACGAGAAAATTTTTACTAGAAATAGATCGTATAAACAAGAAACACAGTCATATGAAAGATTCAAAATTACTGTCATCATTTAACAATGGAGCACTTCAACTAAGAAACCATGTAGTGATGGCACCAATGACCAGGTCACGGGCACTTGGAAACATCCCGAATGACATCATGGCGAAATACTACGCTATGCGAGCCAGTGCGGGCCTAATCATTACAGAGGGCACTTCCCCTTCCAAGAACGGACTAGGATATCCGAATATCCCTGGTGCCTATTCTGATGAACAAGTAGCAGGCTGGAAAAAAGTAACTGCCGCCGTACATGCAAATGGAGGAAAAATCTTCCTGCAAATAATGCATGTAGGAAGAGTTGCTCATGAACTCAATCTACCAGAAGGTGGAGAGATCCTAGCCCCCTCAGCTGTCCAGGCAGCCGGAGAAATGTTTACTTTCGAAGGGCCCAAGCCTCATAGCGTTCCGCGAGCAATGTCAAAAGCCGATATTGAGCAGACCCAAATCGAGTTTTTAGAGACAGCCAAGAAAGCGATTTCCGCAGGTTTTGATGGCGTTGAAATCCATGCTGCAAATGGTTATCTGCCCAATCAGTTCCTGAATCCAAGTACTAACATCCGAGAGGATGAATATGGAGGGAACATAGAAAACCGATGTCGATTTGCGATCGAGCTGAGCCAAAAGATATCCGAGGCTATAGGTGCTGACAAAACAGGTATCCGTATTTCTCCTTATGGCGTTTTCAACGATATGGCTTTGTATGAGCAAATACCTCAGACCTTCGATTACCTAGTAGCGGAGCTCAATAAGCTAGAACTGGCCTATCTTCATTTGTCAGGGGTCTCTGACAAAATTCCAGAGGGATATCTCGAAGCACTGGGTGAAAAGTACAATGGTACAGTCATTTTCAATGGAGGCTACGGGTATAAAATTCCAGATGCAGAAACACTGGTTGCTTCATCCAACAGGTATTTAGTTTCCGTCGGCTTTCCCTTCATAGCCAATCCCGATCTCATTGAACGGATACGGACAGGTGCCGAATACAATGAAGCGGATCAGAGCAAATTATATACACCAGGCGAAGAGGGCTATTTGGACTACCCTATGTTGCAGCTTAGTTCCTAGTGCTACGTAAACCAAGTTCGCAGCACTAGTGCCTTCGATGACAAAACGAGAGGCGCACTGCGTGCGTCTAAATATTGAGTCTTGAATCATCAATCGCGTGAGGGATAGAAGCGGAACGAGCCGCCGGGCAAAGCGTGTGAGGCATGCTGTATGGGGGCTGTGAGGAACGAGCAGACCACAGACAGCATAAGCCGAACCGCTATGCCCAAGGTGAGTATTAGCGGATAGCCCGGCCCGGAGCTGGATGCATCATGCCAGACCAGGCCCTGGTGTCAAATATAAGTTGACATTACGGCTTGGTCTGGCATGATGTAGACGGCGGAGGGACACGCCCATCAAATCGAGTCCTCTCTCGCACAAAGAGGCATGGATCATAATACCTATATTACAGGCCACAAGTTAGACTAAGACCGATTGACAAGAATTCTTCTATGCTGCACCATTATATGAAAGCTCTACTTTACATTACAGCTGTCCTCTTACTGCTTAGCTCCTGCTCTACCAGCAAGAAATCTTTTGTATTTAAAGAAGACTTGAATGGTACTAGCTTGAGCCTTCCTGAATCGGACAAAAAGCAAACGCTTTTCCTACTTGGGGATACCGGGACCGATAAGAACTATGATGAAGCGCAGTCCTACTTGCTAGAGCATCTTCGTACTGAATTGCAGCAATATGGGAAGGAGGCTTCCGTGGTATTTTTGGGAGATAATATCTATCCGGCTGGGCTGCCCAAGAAGTCGCATGAAGATCGGGAGAAGGCAGAGCAGCGATTGAATGTGCAACTGGATATCTTGAAAGAACTGCAAGGGGAAGCCTATTTTATTCCGGGCAATCATGACTGGAATCAGATGAGCCCCGGGGGATTAAAAGCAGTGAAGAGACAGGAAAAGTACATACAAGAGTATCACAAGAAAAATAAGATTCACTTTTATCCCAATGATGGCTGCGGTGATCCAGTCGTCAAAAAAATCGGGAAAGATCTCTACTACATTTTCATCGATACACAGTGGTGGTTGCAAAACTGGAACGAAGAATCAAAGATCAACCAGGGCTGTCATGTAAAGTCAAGACAAGAGTTTTTGGAAGTCTTGCAAGAGCAATTCCTCAAGCACAAGAATGATCAGATTGTGGTGATGATGCATCATCCGCTCTTTTCCAATGGAGAGCATGGCGGCAATTTCTCTGCCAAGACACATCTCTTTCCATTGCAGATGCTGAACAAAAACCTGTGGCTTCCGCTCCCGATCCTTGGCTCCATAATGCCGATCTATCGATCGCTGGGAGGGGTAAAACAGGATATGTCTCATCCACTTTATCAGGAACTGAAAAACGATATCCTTGCTATGCTCTTGCAAAACAAGCATGTGATTTTTGCTTCGGGACACGATCATAATTTGCAGTATTTTAAGGACGAGGGTCACCACTATATTGTGAGTGGTGCCGGTAGTAAGACCAGTTATGCTAAAGGCGGCGGAGACGCGAGATTTGTAAGAGAAACGATCGGATACAGCACCCTCCACTTTTATGACAACGGCTCGGCCTGGCTGGATTTTGTAGAGGTCAATAAGTCTCATCCCTCTGGTCAGCTACTCTATCGAAAACAGATTGTTGCTTCCCGTGAAGGAACGGTACCTTCAAAGTCCAGCCATCCTCCAGCTGTTACACTTGAGGAGGAAATCGAGGTGGCTGCGAATGCTAAATTTGAAGCCAATGGCTTGAAGCGATTCTTTCTTGGCAATCAATATCGCAATATGTGGACGACACCTGTACAGGTCCCCATCATCCATTTGGATCGTGAGCATGGGGGCCTCACTCCTATCAGAAAAGGAGGTGGAATGGCATCAAACTCCCTGCGACTTCAAAACGAATCAGGGGCACAGTTCAACATGAGATCTGTGGTCAAGGATTATGGCAAACTAGTACCGCCAGAGTGGCAAGACTTAAAAGTTCTGACACTGCTTTCGGACATGAATTCAGCCTCGCATCCATATGGTGCATTGGTCGTTGCCGAGCTGTCGAAGGCAGCCAATATCTACTATGCAAGGCCTCGGCTGCTATTCCTGAAGCGGCAATCTGAATTAGGCTTCTACAATGATCTTTTTAAAGAAGAATTGTACATGCTGGAAGATCGTCCGGCCGGTGATGCCTCAGATCTCGACAACTTTGGCAATTCCTCCGAGATCATCAGCTACCTCGATCTGCTGGAAAGACAAACAGAGAGCAATGAACCTGTGATCGATCAGGAATGGGTGCTTCGCTCACGTCTGTTTGACCTTGTCATCCACGACTGGGACCGGCATGATGATCAATGGCGCTGGGCAAAATTTGAGATTGATGGCGATGAGGTCTACCGCCCCATACCACGGGATCGAGACCAGGCCTTTTATAAGTTTGATGGATTGATTCCCCAATTGGTAAGCTGGCAGGGGGTGCGAAAGTTCAGGGGATTTAAAGAGGATTTACGGGCTCCCCATTGGCAGAGTTTCAATGCCCGATACTTCGATCGCTACTTCATGAATGAACTGGAATGGACCGACTGGCAAAAGCAAATTCAATTCTTACAAGAGGCCCTTACAGATTTGGTGATCGAGGAATCAGCCAAGGCGCTGCCCAAAGAGGTGCAAGAAGAATACGCACCGGAGCTGATCCAAAAATTGAAATCAAGACGAGATAAACTGGAGAGCATTGCCAAAAAATTGTACGACTACCTTTCTATCCATGTTTCGATACCTGGCAGCAATGAAGACGAGCGCTTTGAGGTAGAACGTCTGGAAAATGGAGATGTACAAGTTCAGGTCTTTGAACTATCTAAAAAGCATCGAAAGAAGGAAAAGGTATTTGAACGCACCTTCAAGAAAGGGACCACAAAGGAGATTCGATTATATGGCAGAGGGGGAAAAGACGAGTTTGAAATTGATGGTGAAGTGAAGCGATCCATTCCTGTGCGTATCATTGGAGGCTATGGCAAAGACATTGTCGATGATGACTCAAAGGTAGCAGGTCTGCGAAAGATGACCCTATTGTATGATGAACCCGGAGGCTTTGAGATAAAAGACAAAGGCGAAATCAGAGACCTCACAGGCGGCTCTTTGGAAGAGAATGAATACAATCGATTGGATCATCTTTATGATCAGACACTTTTCTTACCAGTACTTGGCTATACGCCTGATGACAAAGTTTGGCTGGGCGCAAATTTCACGAGCATCGAGCATGGCTTTAGGAAGGATCCCTATAGCCGACAACATGCCTATGGTTTTAGTTTTTCCCCGAGCTCTCGAAACACCCTTCAAGCCCATTACGAGGGCGACTATATTAAGGCACTTTTCAACTATCTCGACTTGCAAGCCGGCTTCAAAATAGCCCGACCTTTGTACACGAATTATTTTGGATTGGGCAATGACATTACCATTGATGAAGAGCGGGAAGATGAGTTCTACTGGTTACGTCAAGACAACTATGAGGCTCACCTACAGATCAAAAAATCCTGGATCGCCAACCGTTATTTCTTCAATCTTGGCCCTAAGTTTCTGAGCTCAAGAGTGAAGAATGTAGCGAATCGAATTACGGATGACGAGAGCTTTGGACTTAGCGCCGAGCAGCTCAAACGAAGGAACTACTTCGGAGCTACCCTCGGCTTTCAACTTAATGAGTTGGACAATTTGGTCTATCCTCGAAGAGGACTATCTTTGGAAAGTCAGGCAAGTTTGCTGAGCAACCCTAAAGACGAAGAAAGCATTCAACAATATGATGCTGCCCTTAGCTTCTACCTTACCTTCGGCAGGCATTTGCCTTTGACTATCGCTTCCCGGACTGGTTGGGCGCATGCCGACGGAGACCTTCAGTTTTATCAATACCCGACGCTAGGAAACAACAATGCTTTGCGCGGCTTCCGGAATGACCAGTTTAGAGGTAATCATGTATTTTATCAGAACCTGGATCTCCGGCTAAAGCTGGCCAATTGGAAAAACAATATTGCGCCAATGCAGTTCGGCCTGATTACCGGCTACGATATCGGACGGGTCTGGCTGGATGGAGAATCCCCTTCGGGCTTTCATCATGGTTATACCCTCGGCGCCTGGTTCAATTTACTATCTATGTTTGTACTTCAGCCCCATGTCTCCTTTTCGGAGCAGACTACCCAATTTAATTTTAGAACTGGATTCAACTTTTAAGGCATGACCGATTTACAAACTCTACTAGATAAAGCCATTCGTTTTGCTACCGATCGCATTGGGCAATATCCGGAGCGCATCCTATATCACGATCTTCGCTTCGCTACCAGACTGCAGAAGAATATCGACAAGATCGTCGAGCGAATGAACTATGATGAGCCGACTCGACTGCAGACAAAAATCGCTGGTTGGCTAGTGGCTGCCTCCTTCAAGGATTACAAGATCGAGTTCAATGACGACGGCAGTTTTGTATCCAATATTTCCACAGAAGCTACGGCCACTGCCAAGGTATTTTTTGCCGAGTACCCTATTGAAGAAAAGCTATTGCAACCGATTGCACAAACGCTTGGAGAAGTCGGTACCTTCGAGATGGATCACGAAATGACCAAGGTATTGAGCGATGCACTTTTTATGGATATACTGGCCAAGAAGGGCACCAAAAACATGCGCAAGCTCTACGACCAAATGCTACTGAGTGATGTCAATCTGAGTAAAAAGAAATGGTACGACCTGGCCATTGGAATGGTGCAGGGTTTTCAGTTTCAGTTACCCTACTGTCAAGAGGAAATTCAACCTAATCTGGATGCCTTATTGGTAGATTTGGAAAAGAACAAAAAGAAGCTGGAGAAGACGGCCGATCTTGCACTAAAGAAGGAGCTCGCCATTACGGATAATGAATTGAAGGTATTAAAGAAGAACCTCAAGAATAGCAAGGGCCGGGATGACCGCGGCATTCAGACAGTCTTTAGAACCACTTCAAAAAATCATTACACGATGAGTGAAATGGTGGATCGCAAGGCCTCTATTATGATCACGGTCAACAGCATTATCTTGTCGCTGGTAATAGGTGGCCTTATCGGTGAAGTGAATTCACATGGCCACTTTCATTTCACGATGAAGAACGCGCCGATCATCTTGCTCACACTCACTTCTGCCCTATCAATTCTCTTTGCGGTCTTATCGATTCGACCTACGGTCACACACGGCGAGTTTACCGAAGAGGAGGTTAGAAACAAGCAAGGCAACCTGCTCTTTTACGGCAACTTTCACAACATGCAAATGCGGGACTATGAATGGGCATTTCTGCAGATGATGAATGATCAGGATTACCTCTACAGCAGCCTTGTGAAGGACATCTACTATATGGGTCAACAACTAAAAGTCAAGTACAAGCACATCAGAATCTCCCTCACCACTTTTATGGTCGGCATGACACTTGCGGTTTTTGTCTTGTTGGTCAGTTCTGCTTTTGCCCACTGTTAGAGGATCGAGCATAGCGGTTTTATTTTGGGCGTATCCCTACGTTCGTTCCGTATCCGCTGCGCTCCTACTCCACTCTCTCCGGGTCAGGCTGTACGCTAATACTCACCTTGTGCAGCCAGCTTCGGCTCTTGGCTGCTGGTGTCTCTCCTATCGTCGAGCCCCCATCAGCCAGGCCTCAGTCTGGCTGCCCGGCGGCTCGTTCCGCTTCCATCCTTTACGCGGCACAGGTGGGAGCTTATGAGGCCATCATTTTGTTCTTCAACTCCGGTGTTTTTTGCCTGGGGCACTAGTGCTACGCAAACGAAATTCGCACCACCTTTAAGGGCTTCTATTTCTG
>JAHDDV010000190.1 GCA_020629205.1 Chitinophagales bacterium
GTGATCAATAGCCCTGATAGAAGCGGAAATGGAAGTGCACTGAGCGCCCTGACTGCGCCACTGCCAGGGGCTCGACGATAGGAGAGACACTGGCAGTGGATGCAGGAAGCAGCAAAGGGTGCTTCCATTGCAGCGGATAGCAGGTAAACAATTGCCACGTCCTAAATCTGCTGTGCTCCAAAAGGAAAGAAACCTATTAATTCAAGTTGTCTTTCATAAGGAGTGTCTTTTGTTGTTCTTATTTCTTGTAAATTTGAATAATACATACATTGCCTCATCGTTTAGTAAATATGAAAAAACTCCTTTTCCCACTACTGCTATTGCTTCCAGTTTTGCTCTCTGCTCAGGATTTGAGCGAATCTCAAAAGAGCCAATTGCAATCTATGATTGACAAGCTGGATGCTCTTGATCATTTCAAGTGTGAAAGCACCATCATTTCCTCAGACTTGTTTGGCATGTTTCAGTCCCAGGGACATTTGTACTACGAACAGCAAGATGAAGCGCATAAGGTGAATTTGGAGTTTGTGGAGGAACTTCCTTATACCATGATGGATATGAAGGAATTACATGCGGTCTGCACGCAATTTGATCTGGAGCATAAGTGGTGTGAAGATCTTGAAGATAAGCCTTATGAATCACTGGATTCTCTATTAGATCCGGACTTGTATCTGCAGATGGTCAAGGATATTAATGCTGTGCATGCTTTTCGAGGGAGTCAGATAGTTGTTTATAATGGAGAAAAATTTATTCGTCATAATCTGGAAAAGCAGCAGAGCTATGTTGATAATTTTCCGGAAGACTTACTTAGCAGGACTCATCTCGCTGTGCGCAATTTGTTGCAGGCTACTGTCGCGGATGAGCCTATGGCACAACTTGTAGATCACTATACTTTGCCGAATAGGTATGCTGTTGTTTTTAACTCGCAGGCCCCGACATTCTATTTGAATGGAGATAGTAGCTCAGCCAAAGCATTTAGCAGGATTGAAGTCCAATTTGATGCAGAAACCTCATTGCCTCGAAGTATGCGCTTACTGAATAAGAATCATATCAGCATTGTCCTTTGGGATGATTATGACTTTGATCGCAAACTGCCAGAAAATCACTGGTCGATTGATCGGTTTTCGGAGCATGAAGTATTTGAATCAATGCGCGATGATAGGGAAACGATAGCGTATCCTGAACGAGGAGAAACGAAAGTCCTTTGGGGGCCGAATACTATGAGACAGGCAGATCCAGACGATTTTCGTCAACTAGGAGAGAGTGAATACTATGTGGATGGGACAAGTGTCTATTTTCAGAATTCCTTGATTGACGAAGCACATGCGGGAAGCTTCGAAATCAAAGATGGCTATTGTGTTGATTCTTTATCCGTGTTTGTTCATGGACAGAAAGTTAGGAAAGCTAATGCACCGACCTATAAGAAACTAAACACTCAGTATGCGAAGGATGCTAGTCATGTGTTTTTCAAAAACGGAATTGTGGATGGGGCTGACCCAAAGACTTTTAGCTTGTTAGGCAAGCATGATAAGTATGATTTACATGGGTATGCCAAGGATAGGAATCGAGTATATGCAGCAGGTAAACCTGTTGAGGGAATTGATCCTGCAACTTTTGAAGTCCTTGCTTGGGAAGTAGGAAAAGACGCCACCAAGATTGTTCTTGGCAAGGAGGTCATGGACATATGGCATGCACCAAGCTTCGAACGTTTATCTGAACGTTTTGTGAAGGATAAGGACGGTGTCTACTTCATTAGCGGTAAGAAAATCGATGGTTTGGATCCAGAGAGCATCTCCATTGTATCTAAGGATTTTTTGAAAGACAAGAATGCTGTATATGACCGAAAGGGTAAAGCACTTGAAGGTCTGGACCCAGATAATTTTGAGCATATTTCCAAGCAGCTTTGTAAGGATAAGAATGGTGTGTATAATCTCAAAGGGGTGAAAATTGAGAAATTTGACGCAGCCAGCTTTGTAGTTCTTAACCATCATTACACCAAAGACAAGAATATGGTCTACTATGATCACAGTCCAGTAAGGGGCGCAGATCCGGCTACCTTTGAAGTGAATGAAGACGACCGACAGGGGATAACCGGAAGAGATAAAGATGGTGCCTTTAGAAAATGGGACAGGGTGCAGAAATAGCTTAGGCTGATTCGATCATTTGAAGGGCTTCTTTGAGCAGATCTGTGCCTTCACCCTGCAGCTCCTTAGCCGGAAATTGCTCGAAGTCATTGTGATGTAGCAGCAGAGAGGTCAGCACATTCATTTTCAAAGCCTGTAAGGTAAATAGCAGTGATTGAAGGGCCTTCTCACCACGGGGAGCCATAGGCGTGAAGATGATCGGCAGCACCTTCTTGCCCTGCATAAAGCTATCAGTGGCCAGCCATTCTAATGCGCTTTTCAAAGTGGCTGGAATATTGTGCAAATACTCAGGGCTGGTGATCACTACGGCCTGGCAATTCTCTACGCTTTGTTTCCAGTCTAATACCTGTTTGGGCAATTGATCTGTTTCTAGATTGGGGCGAAAGGCAGGTAATTGATCAATGTCGAAATATACTGATTGTGCAGACAGCTTCTGCTCAATATGATTGAGCAATACAAGATTGGTCGATTGTGGGTGATTGGAGCCAGAGATGAGGAGGGTTTTCATGGGATTAAGGTACAAAACAAGCGCATGATTTTTCCTTAGTGGTATTTCGAATTTTTTTGAAACCATGCTTGCGGTAAAAAGCCTGAACTTCATGAAGTATCATAAAGGGATAATTGGATTTGATTACAGATAATATTTGCATTAAATTTGTCTGATCCTAATTTTACCCTCAACCCTATGAACCTACTCGGTCTAAAATCCAGCCTGCTGCCTGCCCTGCTATTGCTCTTTCTGGTATTCGATGGTCTGTCTGCTCAGATACTCACAGATAGTTTGCAATTGTATTATCCGATGGATGGCAATGCTCAGGATGCAAGCGGTAATGGTTTTGATGGTCTCGCAAACGCAAGCCTTACAGAAGACCGATTTGGTAATGCCAATTCTGCCTATTACTTCAATGGGATTGATGAATACATTGATTGGCCGGATGAGCCTGCTCTCAAACCTGAGCTGCCAATCAGTGTGTCTGCCTGGATCAATCTCGATATAGTATCGGTGTATAAGGGCTTTATCGTTTGCAATGATTATCCGCAGAATATCTCAAGCGGAGTTTTGATGAACATCAGTTCAACGGGAAAACTCGCTGGCAGTTACTGTGATGGGACAGCCAGCATTGGTCCGGGATATAGACGGACAAAAGTGGGTGAGACTGACTTAGTGGCAGGGCAGTGGTATCATGTCGCCATAGTGATACGTGGAGCTACAGATATGGATTTGTATGTCAACTGCCAAAACGATGGAGGTACTTACAATGGCACTGGCGGCTCATTGGCTTACACAGAAAACCCGGGCACCATTGGACGAAGGGATGCGCACTACTCGGAGCCTGCCTACCATTATCAGGGAAAAATAGATGAAGTGAGATTTTGGAACAGGGCCCTAAGTGAAGAAGACATTCAAGAGCTTATGGCTGTAGATCCTGCTCCAGAATGTAGTGATGGAGATTGTAGCAATGGTTTGGAAGTCTGGGATAACGCCACCTGTGAATGTGTAGAGGGTGAACCGCCTGTTGACCCCGGCTGTGATGATGGTGTTTGTGCCAATGGACTAGAGCTCTGGGATGGCTGTGAATGTTTGCCCGGAGTTGCCCTTGTAGACCCCGGTTGCGATGACAGTGACTGCGAGAATGGCTTTGAGTTTTGGGATGAGCTGAGCTGTAGTTGCTTTACAATTCCAGCAGTGTTTGGTTGCACTACTGCTACTGCTAATAACTACGATCCTCTTGCCGACTGCGATGATGGAAGTTGCGAGCACGACTGCGAGGACCCCGGTTGTGACGACCTCGATTGTAGCAACGGACTGGAAGTCTGGAATGCTATTACCTGTGCTTGTGAATCAGGTGAAGCACCTATTGATCCTGGCTGTGATGATGGTGATTGTTCCAATGGACTAGAAATGTGGAATGATCTTACCTGTGAATGTGAAACTGGCGAAGCACCTCTTAACCCTGGCTGTGATGATGGTGATTGTTCCAATGGCTTGGAATATTGGGATGGCTGTACCTGTGTAAATGATTCCCTGAATGCTTGTGAAGAAATGCCAGCCTTTCCAAATGCATTCTCCCCCAATGGAGATGGCATCAATGATCAATTTGGAGCTATAACAAGCACTCAACATAGCCTTGCCTTATGGATTTTCGATCGTTGGGGGAAGCTGCTGTTCTATTCCGAAGATGCTGCTAAACAATGGGATGGAAGCTATCGAGGAGAAAACTGCTCATTGGGGGTTTATGTCTTTTACGCCGAGATAATTTTCACGGACGGAAAAAAGGAATCCAGACGTGGGAATGTGACACTAATCCGATAAGGAATTGCAAGCTGGATTAATCCATTAAACAGGCTACTTGTTATACAGTGTATGAGATCCTTCCTACTACTGTTACTCTTCCTCAGTCCACTGGTCCTGAAAGCCCAACAGCCTGTCGATGTGCAACTCATTATCGACAAACTCGAGGCCCTCGATAATGTACAATATCAAAGCAGCGCGATTCAGGGAGGGATAACCGGCGTGTACTGGAGTCAGGGTACGCTCTACTTCCAAAAGGAGCAAGCCACACACCGTGTTCATTTATCCTTTGACACGGAGCCTCCATTTAAGCAGGCCAGCAGAGAAGAGGCACAAGACTTTGCAGATCGTTTCGATGTCAAAAATGATTGGTTTCCAGACGCTACAGAAATGACCTCCGCGCCAATCGAAAAGGCTCCGGCTGAGCCCTTTGTTTCCAATCAGGAACAAATACTGAATGCAATGCACCCTTTCAGAGGCTGCAAGCAGGTGCTTTATGATGGACAAAAGTTTATTCGCCACAATCAGCAATCTAAACTGAGCTATGTGGATGACTTTCCTACAGCGCTTTGGTCATTCACACATCTCTATATCCTGGAAATGCTCAAGGCTGCATATACTGCGGAAGCACAAACCGAAATTCTAGGTTTTGACACGATGCCGGAAGCTTACGTCTTGACGCTACGTACGAAAGCACCGATGCAGTATCTGGATGGTGACAAAGAGCCTCCGGGCGAGGGCATAGATCTCGTTATTCTCTTTGATAAGGATAGTTTGCTACCACGTAGATTGACCCATAAAAGCAGATGGGGATTTTCTGTGCAAACCTGGGAAAATTACAATTTTTCACCTTCCCTTCCTGAGGAAATCTGGTCGGAAAACCGCTTCCCAGAGCATGAGATTTTTCGCAGCATGCGTCAAAGCCGTGATGCCATGGAGTACCCGGAAATTGGCGAGGACAAAGTCCTTTGGGCGGGACAAGAATTGCAAGGAGCAGACGCCAAGAGCTTCCGACAACTCGACCACAATTACTTCGCTGACAAAAATCATGTCTACTTTGTAGGCTCCATAGTCGAAGGCGCCGATCCAGCGACTTTTACCTTGTGGGATTACTTTTGTGTAGATAAATATGCCGTCTACAAAAGAAATAAGAAGGTGGAGAAGGCCGACCCAAGGTCCTACAAATGGCTCGACCCACTATATGCAATCGACAACCATCATGTGTTCTTCCATGACAAGGTGATCGAAGGGGCAGATCCACATACTTTCACACGAATCTATACCCCGGGTGAGGAGCAGGTATCTGCAAATAACATCTACAACAAGGATATGAATCATGTATACTACCATGACCAGCTCCTGGAAGGGGTGGATCCGGATACTTTCCTTGTGCTGGCAAAAGGATATGCCAAGGATTCCACACAGGTGATCAAGGGCAAACACATTCATCCCGAATGGGACGCCGCCACCTTCGAAGCGCTGCCACGCTCTCTTTGCAAAGACAAAAACGGCGTCTACAATCCCATCGGCAATAAGATGGAAGGCATTGATCCGCTTAGTTTTGAGATATTAAATCATTACTACAGCAAAGACAAAAATAAGGTCTACTGGAATCTCCTTCCGATCGAAGGTGCGGATGTACGGACTTTTGAATTGGCAGATACCAGCTTACACGGAAGCACTGCCAAAGACAAGCTCGGGAATTTTTATCAAGGCAAAAGAGAGAAGCAATAGCAGACTCAAGCAACCGATTGCCAGCCTATCGTCGAAAGCAGTAAATTGCGTTCTCAATTCGATCATATGAGTGTTTCTGCCTGGGATAATTTTGCACATAAAAAGCTGGTAATTAGGCTGCTAAAGCTGGGAATTGCCCTGTTTTTACTCTTCTGGCTGGCCTTTTTCCTGCTTTTCTTCTCCGTCAAATGGGGGCTCTTCGGCAAGCTGCCCAGCAATGAGGAATTACGCAGCATCAAAAACCCCATTGCCTCCGAAGTCTATACGGCGGACGAACAATTGCTCGGCAGGTATTACAGGGAAAACCGCTCCAATGTACAGTTCAATGAGATATCCGACTACCTGGTCAAAGCACTAATAGCCACAGAAGATTCAAGATTCTTTGAGCACAAAGGAGTCGATACAAGATCCGTCATGCGGGTTGTGATCAAGTCGATCATTCTTGGCAATCGCTCCTCCGGTGGAGGCAGTACACTCAGTCAACAACTCGTCAAAAATCTCTATCCCAGAAAACATATTCCCATCATCGGAATGCTGGTCATCAAGATCAAAGAAGCATTGGTTGCGCGCAAACTCGAACGCATCTATGACAAGGAAGAGATCATTACCATGTACCTAAATACCGTTCCATTTGGCGAGCGCATCTATGGTATTGGCATGGCCAGTAGTCGCTTTTTCAATAAGAGTCCCAACGAACTCAGCCTATCTGAAGCCACGACACTCATTGGCATGCTCAAGGCCAATACCACTTACAATCCCCGACTCAATCTGGCCAAATCCCAACAGCGTCGCAACGTTGTCATCAACCAGATGGTCAAAAAAGGCTATGTTAGCGAGAGCATAGCTACAAAGGCAAAGAATGAGCCATTGAGCATCGACTATACCAAAGCAAATGCCCTCGGTGGTTTGGCCGTTTACGTACGTAAAGCACTGCGAAAAGAACTGGAAAACTGGTCGAAGGAAAACCTGAAAATCGATGGCACAGCATATGATATCTATGCCGATGGCCTCAAAATTTATACAACCATTGACTCCAGGATGCAAACCTATGCGGAGAAAGCAGTCATGAAGCATTGGAAGAAAATACAAGGCTACTTCAATACCGAAACCAAGAGCCTGGGAGCAGCTTCCTGGCAGTCGGATCCCGATATTCTCCAGAAAGGAATCATTCGTTCACATCGCTATCAAACGATGAAGAAAAACGGTGCCACAAAAGCCGAAATTGACGAAGCATTCAATACAGTAACGAGCCTTCGGGTACTGGATTTCGAAGGTAGCAAGCGGGTCGAAATGACACCTCGTGACTCCGTTCTCTATCAAGCGGGCATGCTCAATGCATCGATGTTGGCCATGGATCCATACACCGGTCATGTCAAGGCCTGGGTCGGTGGCGTCGATGCCAATTACTTTGGCCACGATAAAGTAACTGGTCAGCGTCAGGTCGGCTCCACTTTCAAGCCGCTCGTATATGCCGCCGCGATGGAAGAGGGACAGAACCCTTGCGCCTATTTCCCAAATGAGAAAATCAGCTACCCAGAATACAAGGACTGGACTCCGGAGAATGCCGACAACAAATACGGCGGCTACTATTCGCTACGAGCTGCCCTGGCCAATTCCGTCAATGTCGTAGCTGCCCAGCTGATACTCAAAACCGGTATCGACAAGGTGGTTGGTTTGGCAGAGCGTACAGGCATTGAAACAGACATTCCCGAGCTGCCTTCGATCGCCTTGGGTACGGCCGAGTTATCGCTTTGGGAGATGCTGCGTCCCTATTGCAGCTTCGTCAATGGCGGCTATCAAACCAAACCGATTTTCCTTGCTCGAATCGAGGACAGCAAAGGCCGGGTGCTGGCCAATTTCGAAAATCCCGATTATGATCGAAGGCCTAAAGCGATGTCTTCCCGTACCGCTTCCACCATGGTCGGCATGTTGCAGGAAGTAGTTGACTATGGCTCCGCTGAGAGCCTGCGTTCCACCTATGGCTTCCGCACAGATATTGGCGGTAAGACAGGCACCACACAAAACAAATCCGATGCTTGGTTCATCGGTTTTACCCCTCGTCTGGTGGCCGGCGCATGGATGGGTGCCGAGGATCGCCGAGTACACTTTAGCGCCTCACCCTATGGTTCAGGCGCCACTTCGGCTCTTCCGATTTGGGCAGATTTTATGGCGCATCTGCAAGCCGATCCGGACTACGAGCGCTTTATCAAAACCTCTTTTGCAGCCATGGATCCCGATCTGATTGATGCCTTTGATTGTCCGAAATTTCAGCAGCAATTGCCGCATGGGGAGGAGCTTGCATCGGCTGAAGATATAGGCGGAGTGAAGGCCAAACCCGGTCATCCCCGAGCACAGGATAATCAGCAGTCCGGCCATCAAAATCGACCAAATTCGGATCAAAGCAATCAAGCAGACAATGACGATCGATCCTGGTTCCAGAAAGCAAGAGATGGCATCTTTGGGAGGAAGAAAAAAAATAAGAAGCAGTCCGGAAATCAGGGTTCGCAGACGGGTCAAGCTGGTCAAGGTGGTCAAGCTGGCCAAGCCGGTCAAGGAGGCCAAGGAGGTCAAGCGGGACAAGGAGGCCAAGCGGGACAAGGAGGCCAAGGTGGTCAGCGCGAGCAAGGTTCTCAAGGACAATTCAACAGCAAAAATTATGGCAATATGCCAGATTTTGCCGCTATCACAGATTGCCGCACGGAGATCATCCCTTCAGAGTTTTGCAATGCCAAGCGCGTCCCTTCTAGCATTCGAGGCTACAAGGAAAACTATTTCCCAAACAGTCGTAAAGTGGAGAGCACCGGCTCCTATGATCAGGGAATGCAGCAAGGCCATTGGAAATTTTACTATCGCAACGGCTTGCTAAAAATGGAAGCGAATTTTGATCAGGGCAAAGCCAATGGCTGGTGGAAGGAATTCTACAAAGGTGGCCAGGTCCGTTCCGAAGGCAACTACCAAAATTGTCTGAAAACTGGTTTTTGGAAGTACTTTCACGAAGATGGCAAGGTTCGTGCAGAAGGCCATTACCGCAATTCCGTAAAGGTCGGTCAATGGAAAGTTTGGGATGAATCAGGCCAGATGAGTGAAGTCGTTTTTTGCAATTGAGAGACTTTCTAAATTTTCTACGTTTATGATTTGGAGCGCAGCAGTTTGGGGCGTGGCAGCCCCCGTCCTGTGCTCCGCTAATACTCGGCACTCAGCTAGCTGTTCCTGCCGGAGCCAGTCTGTCTCTCCGCTGTGCTCCGAGCCAGCCCGACTCTGGCAGTCACCACGCTATCTGAGCACCTCGTTCCGCTGCGCCCAGGGCTATGTTTTACCGTCTGGTCGGCGTGGCGATTAGTTTCTAGTGATTAGTGTCAAGAAAACAAAATAGTAAACTACTATGAAAAGCTGTAGAGATATGGCACTGCCCTATCTTCGCATCCAACACACCAAACAATAAGCAGTAGCCCCACTAGCCACTAGAAACTAAGCACTAGAAACTAGAAACTAAAAACTAGCCACTAAAAAACCAACTATGAAAATCGGAATAAGCCTCTGCGGAGGCGGAGCAAGAGGCATGGCTCATATAGGCGTGTTGAAAGCCATCGAAGATTTGGAAATGGACATTTATGCAATTTCGGGTGCCTCAGCCGGAGCAATTGTAGGAAGCCTATTTGCCGGTGGTCGTTCGCCAGATGATATTTTAAAGGTAGCCACTGAAAGCACCTTCCTCAAAGCTTTCAAACCGGGGATACGATGGACAGGTTTGGGCGATCTTCAATACCTTGAAGACATCATCAGAGACAATCTGGCATTTGATACATTTGAAGGATTGCCCAGAGATCTACATATAGGTGTTACCAATCTAAATACCGGAGAACCAGAAATAATGGACAAAGGAATCGTCTCCAAAGCGGTTGCCGCTTCTAGTGCGATTCCAGGGGTTTTCAAGCCGGTGGAGATTGGTAAGTATAAGTATATTGACGGAGGTTTTATGAACAACCTCCCGGTCGAGCCGCTCCTGGAAATCTGTGATCTGGTGATTGGCGTAAACGTAAATGCGCACGGCTATCGCACCGTCAAGGAGTTGGATCAGGTATTTGAAATCGCGCAGCGATGCTTTGATTTAGTCATGTGGAACAACACTAGAGAGCATTTGGCAAAATGCCATACGGCTATTGAGTTGAGCAGCGCCTATGATTACTCTTTGTTTGAGTTCGGAAAAGCGGCGGAGATCTGCGACAAGGCATACCACGAAGCACGTCCGATGCTGGAAAATCTCCAAAATCATATAGAGATTATGCACAGCAAAGGAGAGCATCACAGCTAGTGGTGGGCAGAAAGAGTTCTTGGGACTCTGTAGATTAAGTCAAGGAGGCACCCCTGGACTGAAACAGTCTAGGGGATACATCCAAGCACAGTTTAAAGGGCTGCGACCTATAAGAACATCAGAAATGTTCAGGAAACACTAATCTAGTCTAAATTCGTCTAATTCAGCTGTCTTTCAATAAGTATGAAAGTTGGGCTAAGATAGGAAGCTCTCCTTATCTTTTTCAACGGTAAAAGGCGCCTAAATTAAGCGGTTTATTCGATGTATGTAGAAAATATACACGTGTATAGTAATTGTAAACAGCAATTTAATCGTTGTTATTTTCTTTTTCTTCTTAAAGAAACTTTTTCCGAATTCTTGACCATTTGAGTATCCATAACTTTG
>JAHDDV010000191.1 GCA_020629205.1 Chitinophagales bacterium
AATGTGTCTCTATAAATTTGTCATGGCTTCCTATTTTTTGCTCAAGACGAAATACATGATACTGATGAATCAATCGAAAGAGGTTCAGCGACATATCAATGTCGCGCTACGGGACAATGCACTGGCCTTCAAAAGTGAAGTCACCGCGCTGGAATATCCTTGTTATTTGTGGCTCGTTTTAGCCTCTTAAGACGCAGGCAATGCACTGTTGTCCCTGGCAATAATTGGGGATGAATTAAACTCACAGCCCAGCGGTATCTTGAGCGTGTTTATACCAACAATTTTGAATGGCAATGGCCTTGTCACGTTTGGTGAGCTAACAATAGAACAGACAAATAATGTTGGTTGACCGCGGCCGCGGAGCGGTCAAATTATGATAGCCATGGGTGCAACCCATGGTCCATAGATGCCCATGAACAGGGCCCAGTATGGGTCCGATTTTCTGTGGCAAAGCTGCTTCATGGCAGTCTCGACCAGATTGATTGACGTCAAGCGAAAAACATTGGGCAAAGGCGCGAGACAGCAGAGTGATCCCTGGGAATGTTTGGGCGCGCCTAATAATACGGTTGCATGTTTACCCGGGATTGCATCCCGGGCTATCACAATTTGACCGCTCTGCGGCCTTGTGCAAGCGAACATTAGTTTCAAAGCAAACAAAGGGGGCTTACATTTGAAAAAGGCCTTTTTCAGGGCAGAAAATGAAGCTATTGCTGGACCAAAGTCGAAAATCACATATTCCCCGGACAACAGTGATTGTTTATTGTGTTTAGATACTCATCCGCTCTGTGTCCGGTGGCAATACGAAGCAAAAAAATGAGAAACCCTGCAAACCCAATACTCCATGTTATAGTCAAAAAAAAGGGCAATCTTTGCTTCTTGAGTCAGGACCTTTGCTCAAAAGACTTTCAGGGCTTAAGCTGAAAACAATACACAATCAACCATAAACAATACACAACAAGAATGCTCCCTCTCGCAGTCCTAAAAATCGGTACATCTTCCATCGCAGACAAAAGCGGCCAGGTAGATGAGCTCGTCTTATCGCGAATTGCACAACAGATCGCTGCACAAAAAGACAAATACAGATGGGTCATCGTCTCTTCTGGTGCCGTGGGCACTGGAAAAAAATACATCAAAAATTATTCTGGCAAACTCAATGAACGCAAGGCAGCTGCTGCCATTGGCAACCCCATCCTTCTGCAAAAGTATGCCAGCCATTTTGAACCATTTGGAATTCCAATAGCGCAAAGCCTCTGCGAGCGCAGCCACTTCTCCAATCGGGAGCAGTTTCTTAGACTTCGCGACACCTTCGAGCAATTATGGGAAAATGGGATTATCCCCATTGCCAATGAAAACGATGTGGTCAGCGACCTGGAACTAAAGTTTTCAGACAATGATGAGTTGGCTACCCTAATTGCTGTGGGATTTGAAGCAGAGCACTTACTCCTTGCCACTTCTATTGGAGGTGTATTGGATGCTGATAACAACATGGTGCCAGTAATCGAAGAATTTGATGAGTCCGTCATGAGTCTTGCCAGACAAGACAAATCCAGTCAGGGATTGGGCGGTATGATTTCCAAACTCACTTTTGCCAGATTAGCGACTAAGATGGGGATCCGAGTTACGATCTTCGGACTTCATAGCGATAGCTCCATTCCAGATGCACTAGAAGGTAAAGTAGGCACCACTTGTCTTGGCTCGAAGGCAAAACCCAATGCTCGAAAAAAATGGTTGGCGAGTGGCAGTCTGGTTCGCGGAAAGGTGATTGTGGATCAAGGAGCTTACGAAGCCTTGAAGGCTCGGAAAAGTCTGCTTGCTGTCGGAGTTCAGTACATCGATGGGGAGTTTCTCGCTGGCGAGGTTTTCGAGATTGTAACCGAGACCGGTCATAGCTGTGGAGTCGGCTTGTCTAAGCTTTCGTCCAAGGTTCTTAGTGATCGATTGTCGGAAAGAGGATTAGAGCTTGCCCATGTGGATTCGATTGTGCTTTGGTGAGCATGCTCCCCAGATGGGTACAGTTGAAATCTTAGATCGACGTGAGGGCTTATGCTGGCTTTGTAAACAAGAACCCTCTTTCTCTTGCATACTTTGCAAGTTTCTTGCCTGCACGTTTTTGAGCACTGCTACCTAAGGAACGAAAGTCCATGAAGCAATGTCCTTCGAAAGGAATATTATCTTCTTCGTATGGTATACCAATCTTCTGGCATTCGTGACAGCTTGCTGCCGCAACCCCCATAGAAAGGAGTCCTTGAGATTCAAAATGCTGATGTGAATCGCTTGGCTTCCACCGATCACCATTGTAAACCGAAAGCTTGCCATTGTCCTTAAGGGTAGGAACGAAGGCTTGCGACGAAATCCTGCCTGCCTGAATCCATGCAGGATTGACTTGCCTTAGCAAGAGAGTTTTGGGGTTCATGATACTAGACTTTCTCCTCTAGATGAGTATTTAACTTGATCCAACCTTCTGTTTCGTTAAGATCAATTTCCATTTCGATTGACTCATCCGTTGCAAAATTCAGAATGTGTAGAACGGAGGACATTGAAGGCAATGTAATTACCAGGGATATATCAAAGGCATCAGATTCCCATTCGGCTGAGATTGATCCATCAGGCATGGGATACAGGTGAGGCAAATAAGAAAAGGTGAAATCCGAATCAAATCTATCGCTAAGATCTGCTAAATGGCTTGGATCAAAAGCCTCCCCATGATTTTCACACCAACCATCTTTCAACTCGCCAATTTGCTCAAGTCGCCATCCGACATCTAGTTGCTCCAGGAACTCGACCTCTGAAACAAGTTTTATCGTGATCGGAAAATCCTGAGCATTATAAAGAATGGTCCCATGAATCGCAATTAGCTTTTGGGAATTATCCTCCTCCTCGCTGAAGGCATCCATCAAGTCTTCTTTAAACTCTTTGCCATAACTGCCGCTGATTGTCTTTCCATTCACTAGCTGCAAGTGAAAACTTTGCCGTTTTTTGTCTAGTTCACTCAATGTTCCCCGCAAGAACCCTGCTTTAGTATATTGACGATCTTTTGAAACTTGTACGATCAGTCTCTTTCTGTTTGAGGGTGTAAATCGAGCCGGTTTGCTCGCACTAGGATTAAACTCTACCAATTCATCGGGCCGAAGGGAAGCCCCGAAAGTTTCCATCATCTGCAGAATTTCTTGAGGTAAGACAGAAGTTGGGTCTCCACCTTCATCAAGAACCTGAATTGCTTCTGTGAGTTTTCTAGGTGCTTGCTGGAAATACTCAGCATATTGGGTGGGAAAAAGCCCAACCTTTGGAGCAATTAATTCTACCGTTGGCATCGTGCTGCCAGCCTTAATGTCCGTGATTGCATAACTAACGCCTTTGTCAAAGCCATTGGGGACCCGCTTTCTCCCTACATTGTTTTGTTTCCACAGCCACTTGGCGATTGTTGTGTTGATCTTTCCCAAGACTTGAAGATCATCCAGAAATTCCAAGGGAAGTCTGTGTCCCTCAAAGCGACTTCCGACAAATCTTGGTGTAAAAATAGTTTCTATGTGTTTATCCATAGTAAGCGCTATATTAACTAAAAATCCCCAAAAGTGTAGTTAATTATTCTAAATATGGAAGCCCCTTAGTACATTATCAAGGTGCCTTGCCCCCACGTGCTATGCGGTGCCCAAATAGCCCGGATAGCAATGGAAATGGCGGTGCACTGAGCGCCCTGACTGCGCCGCTGCCGATGGCTCGACGGCAGGAGAGACGACGGCAGTGGATGCAGGAAGCAGCGAAGGGTGCCGACATTGTAATGGATAGCCGGTCATCTATTGGAGCGAGTGTATCTGCTGCGCTCCAAATAAAAAAAGAAAATGTGATCGGTCAATTAAACCTGAAGATCAAGCCGGAATTCTCCTCAAGCCCGATCCGCTTTTCAGGAAGTTTTCTTCATTTTCGCTAATATTGCCCATCCCAGTATTGATAACCAATGCACTTCCAATATGCTCTCCGTTGTTCTGAGAGTCAAGCAAGGCGCTAAATCCAGCGAGCGAAGAAGGTTCAAAGCTAACTTTAAAATCTTCTCGGTAAATCTCGTTTGATAGGGCGTTCAAGGCATGCTTTTGCGATCGTTCGGTAATTTGCATCATTTCCACAAACGGCTCTTCCAAGCTGTGTTTGATACACTGCCGTAGCGGAGAGTATTCTCCTACCAGTTTTGGCATCAGAGGCTGGCCCAAATTCAAGTTAGATCCTCCCTCTCTAAGTCTGGGGTTTAAAGTCTTGCTGTTCTTGAGGATATCATTGTACACGTTATTACCAAAGGGTACAGCCCCAATTAACTTTGTGCTGCCCGGCAAGAACTTGTTGTCGATAAGGTGCTTTAAGGCTCTGAATGCACCGATGTATAAATTGCCGGTTCCAACAGGCACAAAGACATGACTTGGCTTGAGTTTTGAAAGGACTTGTAGGAAGATTAGCTTGTACATTTCGTTACCCACGCCTTCCAATCCATCCGTGACGCACCAAATCTGATCGGACTCGATCATGTGCCGATTGTAGATTTGCTCCTGAATCTCGGCCGGAGGAATTATGTTCCCCTGCGACAGTATGGTATGTATATGACCGCCATGCTTCTCAATTTCGAAGGTAATCTTTCGTTCGACCGAATCATTGTAGCTATCATAGATACTGTAGACATTCAAACGTTCTCTAAAGGGCAAGAATCGATTTACAGCTTGAGCAATTTTGCTCAAACTGTAGCCTGCGTTTCCCGCAGTCCATAAGGCCAGATGTTGCAACTTCTCCCCTAAGGCATGATTGATGATTGCCCAGGAGCGAGGATCTTTCAAGGTGTTGGACCATCCGTATGCAGAAAAATCAAGAATAAAGGCGTCATCCACGTTATTGAGTTCAGAACCTAGTTTCTTTGATTGCAGCAGTATTGGATTACCACATCTCAAGTGAAACTGCTTTCCCAATAAATTGTCCTGGAATGGCAACAAGCCCTTCAAGATTTTCTCTTGTTCCTTCGAATACTGTCCCGCCTCTTGAAAACCAGGAACGGCTGTCATCGCAAACATATCCTGAGCATGTTGTCGGAAATCTAAAGGCGGTAAGGCAGCCAAGTCCAATTCATTCTTCGAGACTGGTAGCTTTGATATAAAGTTAGGTCGCTCGAGGGCTCGAAGGTCAGCATCGGCCAAGCAATCCTTTTCCCGGCATAGAAGAGCGCTTGAGTCGTATTGCTCTTCTTTGCGCTTACAAACTAAACATTCTGAATGCAGCAAATCTGTTTTCATAGTCTTGGTTTTTCTTTTTGATAAATGTTAGGGCTCCTTTAGGATCCTTATTGTAGTCCTTATCAATGAGATCAGTATAGACAAAGTAAATCTTGGTGGACTGTTGACTCAAGTCCACAAAGTGTCCTTGACAAATCCCCTTTTCTTCATAGTTATTTTCATAAAAGAAATATATCTGGTTGCCTCGAATTTGAGATACTGAGGAGCGAAATCGCACATTCACTTGATCGTTGATCGGGCTGAAGAACTCACCGCTTACAAAGAAATCGCAGTTATTGCGTTCCTGTTTGATCTCGGCACTACCTATAACCATTTTAGCGTCGTTAATGATCTCCCATCTTCCCTCAATCATGTATTGCGAATTACACCCATCTGGGACCAATTCCGGAAAGTAGGTTGGGACTACCAGTTGATAAACAAATACCATGAAGATAGAAGTACCTAGCCCTGAAAACAGCCAGGTGGGAATCATTACTCCTCCTCTACCAGAGTTGTTTCGCGGACTTTTTTCTCTGTTGTTGCTAGTCAAAAATTCCATATTGCACTTGTTTATCAGGAATAAAACAGGAGCCGTACACCCATGTTTTTCAGCAAGATAGATTATTGTGCAGAGTTAATATTTGGGAGCAGTGGTTGGATAAGGACCTGGCGAAAATGTACTAAGGGACCCTTACATAAATTCTCTGACTAGCAAACGGAAGGAAGAAAATTGGTCAAGGTAGCGTGGAAAAATTGCTGCAATGGCGACGAGGAGCAGGAAATTCAGAAGAAGTGTGTCACAAAAAGTAGATAGAGGCCTTGTTCCTGTCGTAAAGCCTACAAGACACAAAGATTTTCGAATTATCGTCAAAACAAATACCATGGAAGATCAACGATCAACTAGCAAAACTAATGGCACGAATAGAATGGCCACCATTCCCTGCGAGAATCTGCTGAAGATCCTAAGCAAGTGGGGGATCGATGAAAACGACCTGGGGGCTCAGCTGAATATTGCCAAATCTACATATAGTAAGAGAAAGAGAGAAAATGGACACCTAATTGCCTTTACCAAGTCAGAGTTGTTCTACATCCAGCATTTGCTTAACCTAAGCACTCAGGATCTTGGCTTACCAATAGACTACTTTACAATAGATGAACCATTTGCCGCTGCCGCGAAACAAAGTGACGACTCTTCACTAGTAACTTTCAACAGTATCGAAACAGACCAGCAGAGCCAACGAACATTTCTCAGTTCCTACTTCAAAACAATGAAGCAACAAGTATCCAAGATCAAGGAGTCTTTTCTAGTGGCAGACTATCTTCATCGCTATGAGTCCATTATGATGAAATGGGATGAAGAGAATTACTTCAAAGAGGACAAAGACTACTTTACAAAGTTGGAGTCTCAGCTAGAAAAGGGGAAGAAAAAAAAGTATGTGAGAATCGCTCAATTACCTCTCTTTCACTCTCATGATAACTCATCTTTAGAGGAAAGTTATCAAACATTAGAGGGTAAGTCCATGGAAAATGCGTATCTGCTATTTGCGATTGAGAACCTTTTCCATGACACCTTCCAACATATTCTAAGATGCTTTAGGAGCGAAAAGATTGACTTTGATTTCTTTATAATGAAGCATGCACTTCGTCCTTACAATTGCTACATCATTGATTCACACACTATGATATCGGAGTACTTCCGATATGATGATCGTGCTATCCCGAAACATGATTTACTCTTTGTAAACTCAAAGGCATCTCTACGCAATCAGCATTTGATTGATCATCATTTGCTTGACTTTCGCAGGGTTGATTCTTGGGCAGCCCACCCAAAGCATCTAGTCACAAAGGTCAAGTGGGCTAAGTTAACTTACGGATTGGCAAGTCTTATCGAAAACCTGCAAAAACACACAATGCACAAGCAAGCAGAACTCAAACGCATACAAAATAAGCAGGCTCCTAACTTGGCTGATCTCTGTAAATCAAACAAAGTAGAAGAAAAGCTGGAAGAGTTGAGTAGTAGACTTGAAAACCTTCTCAAGAAACAGGCAATATTACAAGAATTTTCCATTGACCCGCAAGCATCACGACCCGGGCCCATAGATCAGCCTATCTAATTCACTGCCAAAGAACCGGGACTCTTAGCCAGCGACGACTTGATTTGGGAGGACAAAGGACGCAATCCCAAATTAAGCCCTTGCCCCAATTGGCAATGCACTCGCCGTGAACTGCATTGCTACGTGCTATGCGGTGGCCAAATAGCCCGGATAGCAATGGAAATGGCGGTGCACTGAGCGCCCTGACTGCGCCGCTGCCGATGGCTCGACGGCAGGAGAGACGACGGCAGTGGATGCAGGAAGCAGCGAAGGGTGCCGACATTGTAATGGATAGCCGGTCATCTATTGGAGCGAGTGTATCTGCTGCGCTCCAAATAAAAGATATATAGATCAGCAAAAAAAGTCGATCTTTGCGAGAAAGAAAACGGCTATGGAATCGATACTGCCACTATTGAAAAAGACCTATGAGGCTACGCCGCAGATGCAGCGCATTTCCGGGGAAAAGAAGAAGGAAATCTTATATGCACTGGCTGATGAATTGGAGGCGCATTATGGAGAGATTTTGCAGGCGAATCAGGTAGATTTGGATCGTATGGCGGATGATAATCCGAAGAAGGATCGCTTGCTTTTGAATAAGGATCGGGTGTATGCGCTGGCTGCTTCGGTGCGTGATGTAGCTGCTTTGGATGATCCGACAAATCGGGTGCTTTCTGAGAAAACACTGGAGAATGGTCTGTCGGTGCAGAAGCTTTCTGTGCCGATGGGTGTGGTAGGTATCATCTATGAAGCGCGGCCAAATGTGACTATTGATGTGGCTTCGCTTTGTATTCGCTCGGGTAATGCTTGTGTGTTACGTGGGGGTACGGATGCGAAGTATTCCAACATGGCTTTGGTGACTTTGATCCATGCAGTCTTGGAGCGATTTGACTTGAGTACGGAGTTGATTCAGTTATTGCCGGTTGATCGGCGCTTTGTGAAAGAGATGCTGGAGGCGACCAAATATGTCGACATTATTATTCCACGTGGCTCGCAGGCTTTGATTGATTTTGTGCGTGAAAATTCGAAGGTTCCTACGATCGAAACAGGGGCGGGAGTATGTCATACTTATGTGCATAGTTCGGCTGATCTTGACAAGGCGGCGGAGGTAGTTGTGAATGCAAAGGTTTCTCGACCATCTGTCTGTAACTCTCTGGATACGATTGTTGTAGATCGAAAAATTGCGTCGGAGTTCTTGCCCAAGATACTGGCTGGAATGAACGAATATAATGTGAAGATATACGCAGATGAAACAGCCTGTGGCATCATCTGTGGCAATGGCTATCCTGATTGTGGACCTGCAGAAGAGGATTCATTTGGCAAGGAATACTTATCTTATGCATGCAGCGTGAAGACAGTGGAAAATTATGAGGAAGCCGTGGCGCATATTCGCAGCTTTTCTTCGCGGCATTCGGAGGCTATTATGGCTGAGGATGAGCAGGTTTGTCAGCAGTTTCTTTCGGAGATTGATGCCGCTGCTGTGTATGCGAACGCTTCTACCCGTTTTACAGATGGTGGAGTATTTGGACTTGGCGCAGAAATTGGTATTTCGACACAGAAGTTGCATGCGCGTGGTCCCTTTGCGCTTGAAAAATTGACGACAGAAAAGTGGGTGATTCGCGGTGCCGGACAGGTCCGCTAGTGGAGTATGATAAAGAGCAATTATTAGTAGAAGATCAATAACAAGCTATTTGGCCATCACTCAGTGGTGGCCTAAAGTGAATGGATCGAGCCTTCGGGCGGATTTCATCGCTGGACTGACAGGAGCCATACTGGTATTGCCTCAAGGGGTGGCCTTTGCGATGATTGCGGGATTGCCTCCTGAATACGGACTCTATGCTGCGATGGTGATTCCATTAATTACGGCGGTGTTGGGCTCCTCCTTGCATATGATATCGGGACCGACTACGCCGATGGCTATTGTGGTCTATGCCGCCATCAGTCAATTGGCTGCTCCGACTACGGCCGAATACATTACCCTTGCCCTTACCCTAACATTGCTAGTGGGCTGCATTCAACTACTGATCGGATTGACTCGAATGGGTTCAGTGCTCAACTTCGTTTCGCATACTGTGATCATTGGCTTTACCGCCGGGGCGGCCTTGCTCATTATCACTAAACAATTGAAGGGGATCTTTGCCTTGCCGGTGCCGAAAGGGACAGGATTTATTGACACCTGGATATTTGTCGGTTCGAAAATCGCGGAGACCAACTGGGCGGTATTTGCGGTGGCTATGGTGACCATAGTTGTGGCAGTGATCTTTAAGATGATCTCTAGAAAGCTGCCCTTTATGCTGATCGCTATTGTTGCCGGTAGTCTGTTTGCCCATTGGATTGGCGGAGCTAGTCGAGGCATCACTTATCTGGGAGAGATCAAAGGTCAGCTCCCTCCTCTATCGCTGCCGGATCTCAGTCCGAAGACGCTTGCGACGCTGGCTCCGGGGGCATTTGCTATCGCCTTGCTGGGGCTGATCGAGGCCATTTCCATTGCCCGATCCATTGCTAATAAGTCCGGGCAATTGATCGATCCGAATCAGGAATGTATTGGCCAGGGTGCTTCTAATCTATTGGGTAGCTATGTGAGTTGCTATGCGAGTAGTGGTAGTTTTTCCCGCTCTGGTGTCAATCATACGGCTGGTGCAGAGACGCCTCTATCGGGCGTATTTGCCTCCTTATTGCTGACCGGCATTTTATTTCTAGTGGCCCCTTGGACGACCTTGCTTCCGATGCCTGTGATGGCGGGATTGATCGTACTGGTGGGTTATAATCTGATTGACTGGCATAGCATAAAAGTACTTTGGAAAGCTAGTACTCGGGAGACCATCGTGCTGATCGTCACCTTCCTGGCCACCTTGTTTATGGACTTGCAATATGCCATCTACATTGGGGTGATTTTCTCTTTGCTTTTCTATCTGGAACAGACTGCCCAGCCCAATTTGATTACTGTTGCTCCGGATCACAGTGCTGAAAATCGCACCTTCATCAATGTACAAAACAAGCCACTGGATCAATGTCCTCAATTGAAGCTGACAAGACTGGACGGCGCCCTTTATTTTGGCTCGGTTGCACATATCACTGAGCAGTTGATGGAGCTGAGAAATTCGGGGGTGAAGAGTGTGTTGATTATCGGCAATAGTATTCAGTTGATCGATCTCGCAGGTATGGAGATGCTGGTAAGAGAAGCGGAATATTGGCGGGATAATGGAGGTGGACTTTACTTTTCTGGCTTACGTCGCAAGGCTCGACATTACTTTGAGCAAGCTGGTTTTATGGAGATCATTGGTGAGGATCATTTCTTTGTGAGTAAGCGGGATGCGATTTCTTACATATATGACAAGCATATTGATCCGGAGGTTTGTAGGACTTGTGAGGTTAGGATTTTTCGGGAATGCGGTTGATTGTTGATTGTTGATTGTTGATTGTTGATTGTTGATTGTTGATTGTTG
>JAHDDV010000192.1:0-3608 GCA_020629205.1 Chitinophagales bacterium
CAGCGCTACTGTCGAATCTATAGATACTTCAGAATGGCCAGCCGGTTTGTACAGCTGTCTTCTGATTTCTGAAAAGAATAAAATGGAAGCTTCTTTCGTGCTTAGTCATTGAGCATTGCAGCCTTTTCGATTGCATTGCCTGAGCGATAGGAACGGTATGACACGCCGGCCATGGCGACTGAGGCATGTGCTATGGGGGCTCGACGATAGGAGAGACCACAGAGCACATAAGCCGAAGCGCTATGGACAAGTGGAATGAGAGTGGATAGCGCGACCTGCACAGCGCATTCGGATGCACTTTGAAGTTTCCAGGCTTTTTAATGCGCTGTGCAGGGCAGGCCCAAAAAAAAATAGCCAATTGCCAAGCATAGATTTTTATTATCTTGCTTGCGAGGCTACAGCTTTTGACTAGAAAGTTTGAGCCAAATTGAAAGAGTATGCTCGGTAAAGGTTTATACTGCCACGCAGCTAATGGCTTGTTTTATTTATTCTCAGAAAGCATGAACGACAAAATTGAAATTCTGATCGCATTCTTATCACAATACATCACCCTTGATGAGCAGGAAGTCAAGGCTATAGATGAAGTAGTGAAAAGCAGACAGTTTAAGAGAAAGGAGATCTTTTTTAAAGAAGGCGATACCCACAAATATTTGGCATTTATACTAAGTGGTGCTGTCAGATTCTTTTATGTGGATGAGGAGGGGCAAGAGCAGACGATAGAGATTGTCCTGGAGCACAATCCCATTGGCGAATATAAAGGTGTAGTAGCTAAGACGACTTCAAAGGTCTTTGTCGAGGCCATCGAAGATATTGAGCTGCTAGGGATAAATCGCGATGACCTAATGAAATTGCTCGACCAAAATCCGAAGTACTATCAGCTCATCTGCGAACTCAGTAGTCAGGCACTGAAAGATGTAGAAAACCGAAATAAATTATTGCGCATTTCTTCTTCAAAAAAGCGCTACGAGGAATTAGCAAGACTAAGACCCAAAATCATTGAACGAGTGCCGCTGACCTATATCGCCTCGTACCTTAATATGGCCCTGGGTACCTTGAGCAGGGTCCGGGCTGGTAAGTTATAGCCGCATGGATAATTTAACCTGCGTCAAATGAGTATTCACACATTGACTTTAAATTTGCGGAGTATTCCAAACCCGATAAAGTTAAATGATGAAAACGCTGTTACTCTTCTTTTTGATGTTACTCTCTCCCTTTGCTGTGATTGCTCAGCAAGCGATAAACATAGACAATATAGAAATTGTCCGGGATGAATACGGTGTTCCCCATATCTTTTCCAAGACAAATGCCGAAGCCATTTATGGCATTGCCTGGGCTCAATGTGAAGATAATTTTCAAATGATGCAGGATCAAATAGCAATGGCTAAAGGTCTGGGAGGTCGATTTCTTGGTAAGGAAGGAGCTGCTGCGGATTACATTTGCGAAATCTTTCAACTGGCAGATTTCGTGGCTGCAAACTATGAAAGGGATATTGATGCGGAAATGCACAGCTATTTATCGGCCTATGCATCAGCACAAAATCGATATGCAGAACTGCATCCGGAAAAGGTCAAGCATAAAGCACTCTATCCTATCAATGAACGAGATCTATTGACGGTGTATCTTCTAGCATTTCAAATGACGCATTCTACTTTAGCTGAACTAGGGAGATTCCTCGTTGATGAGTTTGATTACCAAACGCTGGATAGTGGTAGTCGTGGTTCTAATTCAATGGCCTATTCCCCAAAAATCACATCTGATGGCAAGGCATACCTGGTAGGCAATCCTCACCAACCGGTAAATAGCATCGGAAATTTCTGGGAATTTAGTGTCCATAGCCAGGAGGGCTATGAAATGTTTGGGGTGACCTTTGCCTCTGGTGGACTATTTGCCGTCATAGGAACAAACCGAAATTTGGGATGGAGCCACACCATGAATTATCAGAATAGTGCGGACATCTATAAACTGGAAATGCACCCTACTAAAAAGCATCATTACAAATACGATGGGGAATGGATCCCTTTGGAAAGAAGGAAAGCAAAGCTCAAGGTGAAGGTGGGACCAGTTGTAGTGCCAGTGAGAAAAGAATACTTCATTAGTAAATACGGTCCTACCTTAAAGAAGAAGTCGGGATTCTACTCCTACAAGAGCTTCGTTAAGTATAATCTAAAAGCACCTGAGCAATGGTTCAAGATGGGTTCTGCCAAAAACATGGATGAATTTATGGATGCCCTTTCTGTACAGGGACTACCCAACCAGACTATCACCTATGCAGATAAGGACATGAACATTTATCATCTCAGCAACTTTGCGCATCCCTATCGAGACGATCAATATGATTGGTCGCAAGTCTGTCAGGGAAATAGTACCATCCTACCGGGCAATACATCAGAGACCAATTGGTCGCAGGACACTAAGGTGCCGATCTCGGCATTGCCTCAGGTAAGCAATCCTGAATGCGGTTACGTCTTCAATACCAACAATACCCCCTACAACATGACAGCGGCCGAGGAGAACCCGAAGCCAAAAGATTTTCCCAAACACTTTGGAATACTCAGTTCCAATAATATGCGTTCCAAAAGCTTTGAGCGACAGATAGCGCAAATGGACAAGGTTTCATTCGAAGATGTTAAAAGTATTAGAGAGAGTATTGTTGTCGATAAATTCGATATGTCCTTTAGAAGCTGTATGAACTGTGGAGATATTCCTGCATTACTGGCTAGCCATCCGGAAATGGCGGCCATCAAGGACATATTTGATCGCTGGAATGGCGCTTATGAACCCACAAATCGCCAGGCTACGATTTTCTCTGTCGTAGCTGTATACCTCGTCAAGTATATCGAGACAAATTTTGGTAATGAAGACAAAGCCATCCCGGAAGCAGTGATCATTGATTCCTTTCAAAAAGCCAGCAAGTTTTTGAAAAGGCACTACGGTCAATTGGAAGTCGAATTGGGTAGCGTTCAGGTTGCTAAGCGATTTGGTCTTTCTTTACCCATGTATGGTAGTGGTAATACCTTGGCTGCCTCTGGTTTCAAAATGACCAAAAAGGGAAAATTGGAACTAGAAGTAGGTGATAGCTACATCATTTACGCTAGATATGGTAGTGATGGTTTGGAGGATTTAGAGACCATTAATGCTTTCGGCAATAGTACCGAGGAGGGGCATCCGCATAGCCTCAGCCAGGCTGAGATGTATGTGAATATGGAGACCAAGAAAGTAGTATTGGATTTGGAGAAATTGAGAAAATCGGGAAAGATCTATAAGCCACGCTAAGGAGCCAGTGCTAACCGCTTCCATCCCTCAGAATTCATAAGCCTCTTTGATCCAAGCTATCGATTCCTCATCCACTTCATGCACAGTAGAGCGGTGGACGCGATGCGTGCACATAGTGCCAGAAGGCCCTGAGTCACCCAGTCGGTCTGTGGTCTCCTTGCCATTGAGTTTGAAACTTCAAAGTCATCTGTTGTATTTTCTTAGCCACAAAAGGGTACAAAGAATTTACACAAAAGGACATATAAGTTCTGCAATAATACTCAAGACGCGATACACAATTCACAGCACCTTGCACCTTGCACTCTGCTCCTTGCTCCTTGCTCCTTGCTCCTTGC
>JAHDDV010000192.1:3708-10771 GCA_020629205.1 Chitinophagales bacterium
CCTTGCACCTTGATCCGATTATGGTGTTTACCTTTTTTCAAAAATCCGTTCTTAGAGTAGCAGCCCTACTCAGCGGTCTCCCCAAATTCGATCGCTGGTATTGAAACTAACGCTAAAATTGACAATTTATGAAAACTGGTATGTACCCCTATGCGGCCTCTTGTGGCCTGCGGCTGCTTTTGATTATTGCCGTGATGCTTTTTACCATAACAAGAAGGACGATGGCTCAAATCCTTGATCCGGTTAAGAAGACTTTCTATACGCATATGACGGACCAATATGGTCCGACAGAGATCACGGTGACACCTATGGAACGGAAAGTCTTTTTCTCAGAATTTGAGTTTGATAACTCCTCTTATAGTTGGGGGACGGGATTTGAAGTCATGATCTCGAAAGATATTGCTTTGGAAGAATTCGAAGATCTTTCGGTGCAGTTTCTCTATAGCACTCACCTGTCAGGTGTGGCTACTTTGACTTTGAACTATGCGAGTTCATTTTCGTTGGTGACATTGCTTGACGCTAGCTCGGAATCTGGTTTCGCAGAAGGCGTGATCGCTTCTGAGACGGAACAGTATCGGGTGCTTTGGGTACCGGAGGAGTTGTGGAACATCAATTCGATCGCTGCAGATGATTCTCCCGTACGAGGATTGTGTATTGTGCGGTCTAACTTCTCAGAGGAAGGGCTCCAACTGGCCTCTACAGTCCGTGATTTTGTTATGCTCAAAGTGGCCACAAACCCCAGCTATATTCTGCCTGAGTTGACAGGTGAGATTGGGACAGCTGGTATGGAGTTTTATTCCAGTGTTGGTGTGAATTTTCTTCCCTCTTCAGTTACCGCGCTTAATGGGAACTTCCAGTTGCGGGATTGGGGCTGGGATCATGTGCAGAGCTTGGCTACTCCGCCTACAGGAGAGCATTTTGCTTCCTGGACTGCCACTAGCCCAGGGGCAATCAATAGTCACTTCACTCCTCGTCCGATCCTATACAGTGCCACATATTTCGATGAAGACATTGGTGGTTCAGGCGGCTTGCTTGTTCAGTTCTTTATGAGAGGCAAGGACAGTCCTTTCGAGGGCGATGGAGAATTTAGCCAACAAGCTTCTCAAGGCCAGTTGTGCGCTAGAGATTTGCTGACGATCAACTACGCTGACAGCGATGAGGATTGTGATGTGTTGGCCTATCCGATGTCCTATTTGTATGAGGAGATTCAACAAGACTGTCTTGCAGAGCAAGATCTAAATACCATTCGGCATGCCACGGAATCCTCGATCAATTTTGCGAAGACGCAGCTTAGTTCTATTTCAAGTTTCTCTTGCAATGGGCAGTATGCATATCATTCGCTCAAGTTGTATTATGATCCTCTTCAGTCATTGGCTTATAGTGCCGCAGCCTTGGGTACCAATAATGTGAATATGGCAGGCTACCTGCCTGGAAATGATCGACAGAAATTTTTCTTCACAACGGCCCACGAAATTGGTCATCTTATCTTGTTCGAAGACTTTGGTATTAGGTCCCACTATGGATTTCAAGAGGGACTGGCAGATTGCTTTGCTATAGCCACTTTCAATGAGCAGTACGGCTGTGAATCGGAGGATTGTTTTCACATGGCCTTTCGTCGCTATGATGATATGAAGCAGGTTTTTCATCCTTTTGAATCAGGCATAGTTAAGAATTTAGCTCCTTCTCAGCCGGGCTCAGATACTCATCAATCCGGCAGAATCATACCACGTTGGTGGCAATTATTGAGTTTTGGAGGGGTGGGGTCTTATGAACAATCCGTGTACCGGCCAGACGCCCAATACAGCTATGACAAGGAGGATGTTGCTGTTCAATTTGCCTTCGAAGGCATTGGTTTTGACCGTGCCAAAGACCTACTCTTTAATAGTCTGGCAATAGTCGGTCCCTTGACCATAGAGGAGCGCTTGTATTCGGGAGATTATTTCTATCAACCTGATGAGGAAGCGGTTGATTTGCTCGACTTGAGAGAAGCTACGCTCCAGGCTGCTCAGCAGCTGGGTTTCAGTTACTGGGAGCTCGATCAGCTTTACCGTTCATGGGCAGCTATAGGTTTGCCCTTGCAGGAGCATGACAGACCCTGCCTGATCGACTGGGGCACTAAGTGGAGGTGCTTCCAGGAAGGAACCACTGGCAATCCTGCCGATGTGTTGGTGTCGGATAATATTGTTATTGCTGCGGGGGGATCCATGGACTTCTCGGCCATTGGCGATATGATGCAAAACAAAGTTCACTTTGCTCCGGGTGTAAGCATCGATGTGCTTGCCGGAGCAGGGCTGAAGCTGGAAAAGATTCGTTTGCTGCCTCAGGCAGGTCAGAGCTCCTGGGGCGGAATCCGATTCATTGGATGGTCTGATTCGGAACTGCAGGAATGGCTTACAGAGCATCCAGATTTTGTGATCGAAGGAGCGCAGGTCCGCACAGTAGACAGTGGCATTCTTGCTGAGGGCGGAATCTTTGATGGGATCGTGGAGGTTTCTGGAGATGTCATCCTTGGAGCTGGACAAAGCCTTGATTTGAGTAACTCCGAGGTTTCCTTTGAGAATGGGGCCGGCTTGATAGTAGAGCCAGGTGCCAGGTTGGTATTGGACAATACAGTCTTGACTAGCTGTAGAGATGGCTGGAAGGGAATAGAAATCAGAGCAAACAAATCAACAGGTCAAGTGGGAGAGCTGATTATGCGCAATCAATCGCAAATTTCTAAGGCCGATATTGCCGTTCTTCTTCCTGCTGAATACCCCGGAGGCCATTTTGATATCGAGCAATCCTCCATTCTAAACTGCCGCAAAGGTATTCTGATGCAGGATAATATGGATACGGTCAACTTCTCAGAATCACAGGTGAGGCAGACTTCCTTCGAGGAAGTTGAGACAGCTGTCGAATTGGAGAATGTTAGCATTCGACCGATCATCAGTAATAGCTTCCTGAATACCTCTACTGGAATCAAAGCCACTAATTCACAGATTCTGGTAGGCGGCGAAGTAGAGGGGCTGGGAAATTATTTCGAAAAAGCGAAGAACGGTATCATCAAGGGACGGGATTTGGAATGTGCCTGCTTTCCGCCGGAATACCCTAATTCCAGAATTATTGGCAATGAGTTTTTGGCGGTAACTTCTGCTATTGCATTGGACGCAGGCACAGAGGATGAGATCCTGTCCAATGATATCTACCTACACAAAGATGACATTCAGGAATCTAGAGGTCTATTAGCCATCGATAGTCGGGATCTACTCGTCCGGGATAACCTCATTACCATTCAGGGGATCCAGCCAGAACTCGAAGAGATGCAATACAATCATGCGGCACTTCAAGAGTCCTTTACTGGTATGATTCTGGCCAATACCTCGGCTTCGATAGTGGAAAATCGACTGATAAATCTGCAAAAGGGAATTGACGTCTACAATGTGCATAGTCTAAGTCATGCAAGTATCAAAACGAACCAATTGTATCATGTCTTGAAGGGTATTACTATGAATACCAGCCCTCACTTCAGCGTGGCGCACAATACCATAATTGACATTCCTAAGGGCAATGAGCTGATCGGTCTGGATAGCTATGGTCTATGGGTGCAAGATTGTTCTGGTTTCGAAATTTGGGACAATACATTCACAACCAATGACCACCTGGATGTTCGTGGATTGATCATTGACAACAGCAATTTCAATGAAACATACTCGGGCAGTACTGTGTTTGACAACACTTTTGAAGGTCCATTCACAGCTGCAGTGAGATTTGAGGGTGACAATGGTATCCCATCGGCTGCGGGCCCAGGTGCTATGGGGCTGCAGTTGTATTGCAATGAGCATTTTGACTGCCAGATTGATTGGCATATTGCTCCCAATGCGATCTTGGCTCCACAAGGCAACGAAATCTGGGATGGAGGGATGATACGGCCCTTCACACAGCTATGGACTGACCCTAATGCAGAACTGTTTTCCCTGCATGTTTGGAATGAGGGGCTACAAGCAGTGCTACTGGTTTGTGGAGGGGAAGACGAACCAATTGTTTATGAAGGAGATGTGAGCTTTGGAGAGCCAGATGTCTTGTACAATCAGGTAGCTTGTATTGATATCACCCTGGGGCTTGAAGAAAATATTACTGGTGGCGATTGTACGGAGGTACAGAGCAGCTCTGATCCATTGGATGCAAAGACTCAGCGGGAGATTAGTTCGTTGCTACGAGATAATCTTGAGGAAGGTCGCACAGAATGTGCAGAGCAGGTTTTGGAGGCACAGGATGCTAAATGGGCGGATTGGGTGCTAGTGGGGACACAGCTCTCTGCCGGAGAATACCAGAAAGCTGATGAGACCATGGAAGAGATTGACAAAAGTCTGGAAAGTGATGAAGTACTGGAAGTATTTTATCGGGCAGTGATCGATGGGCAAGTTAGTGGCAGTAATAAGATAGATCTACTGCGAATGCAGTCATCCGCCCCTTCATCGCCAAGCAGCAAGCGGAGTATGAAGACCCTCGTTGAGTCCGCCGAAGCTATGATCATGGCAAAGACAGTGACTCGTTCAATCAACACAACCGCCAAGGCGGAATCAGCACAGCAGAGGCCCTTACAATCTCTATGGAAAGTAAGCCCCAATCCTGCAAATGATATTGTTCATGTGTCCATCGCAACGGAAAGTATAGCGACGGTGCGAAGTGTTGAAATATTCGATCTTCAGGGTAAGCTCATTATCAGTGAAGAATGGGGAACTAATGATATGCGAAATCTGGATATTGATGTCTCTGCTTTGAATTCAGGTTTGTACATTTGTCAACTTAAGACCGAAAAAGAATGTTCGAGTTTGCGCATTGCGATCCAATAGGTTTTGATTCAATGCTGATGGTTCAGGAACTTAGATTCTGAACCACTAAGGGTATACTCACTTAATGTACTAAACAAGTATTATGATAAGAATTATGTTGTTTCTTTTTTCTTTGCTGGCAGTCCTTCCAAAAGAAGTACAGGCTCAGGAAATAGTGGTCGATACAAGTTTTGTTTATCTCAACACATTTTACACTTCTGATACAGCTAATATTCTGTCCCACTGTGTATTACCGCTGGATAGTACTCACTCACTGATACTTGGGGCCTTTATTGACTACTCGGATATTACCACGCTGTATATTCGAAAGGTCAATTACATGGGGGAGTCCGTTTGGGTCAAGTACCTGGATGACGATGAAAAGTACCTCAAATTGATGTCGACTGGCAGTCATATGATTTGGGGGCATAATGGGGAGATTGTTATCACCTATGCGCGATACGACGTCACAGCGGATATAAATGCTACTGATCTACGCGTGATGTCAATCCAGCCTGATGGGACAATCAACTGGATTTATGACCTGGAAACGGCAGATAACGAAATTCCACTGTCAGTATGTAAAGCCAAGGACGGAGGATATGCGATCGCTGCTGTGAAGCAGTTTAACAGTCTGGAGGATAAGACACTTGTGATCAAGCTGGATAATGAGGGTTTGGAAGAGTGGCAATATCAATATGGCCCTGATGGGCAGAGCGTTCAACGTGTTTGGTCGATCGAAGCCACCTCAGACGATGGATTTGTCATTGGTGGTTTTGCCAACCTTCCTTTCAATTCTGATCCTCAATCTCAGGTGTTGAAAATCGACAGCCAAGGCAATGAGCAATGGATCACCAAGATCGGGAAACCCGAACATAACAACTCCGTTTGTAGCGTACATCAGGATGCAGAAGGCAATTATATGGTCAATGCCGGCATAAAGCAGGTCGGAAACTACAGTACTGTCTTTGCCAAATTGAACGCAGAAGGGGATACCCTTTGGACGAAAACCATCGTAATGGCTCCATGGATCAATATGCTGGAGTCCGGCCTCAAGCCGCTCAATAGTGGATATATCGCAGGTGGTCGAATGAAGTTTGAAAATGTCCATGAGCTCGGTTACATCGTTCGACTGACGGCTGATCTGGATACGCTATGGACGAGACAAATTGCGCTTGACCAAGGAGGCAGTCTTAGCCTACGTGATCTTGAACTGACGCCAGATGGAGGTATTATGCTGACAGGTATTCACACCGGAGATTTCACTGGCCAATCGAGCTGGTTTGCTCGTATGGATAGTATTGGACAATGCTGCAGCTATATCACCTTGTGTGATAGTGTGGTCGTTCAAATTGATACAATATACACCAATGTTGGATTCGGAGAAAATCTGGAATTCAGTGAGTCGAAGGTGCAGCTTGCTTCCAATCCTGTGCGAGATCGATTGAGACTAGACTATCAGCTGGAGTCAGGTATTGAGTCAGCCTGGTTGAAGATATACGACTTGCGTGGGATGGAAGTGCGCTCGAAATTCTTAAATCGAAAGCGAGGCAACATTGATATTGAGTTTGGTCAGCATTTGGCTTCGGGAGTCTACTTGTACTCGCTCGAAGGTGGAGGTCGGCAGCTCAGTCGAGGCAAATTGCTGAAGCAGTAAAAAGTGTTTGTTTATGAAGAAGGGGGAGTCGTAGGGCTCCCCTTTCTGTTTTCTATAAAAACTGCTTACTTTGTTGGACAAATAAATCAAAGCACAAAAGATGATTGCAACTATAATCGGTGTTATCGTGGGTATTATCCTTCTGGTCATTATAGGATCGATTTTCATGGCAAGGAGAACGGTCACAGGAGAGGCGGCATTGGCCAAGATGACTGCAGATGAGAAGGCATATCTACATGAGAAGCTTGTTAAAATTCGAGCAGGTTCGACCTACGAAGATGCCGTTGGGATTCTGGGTGAGCCGATGCGCGGCGCTGGTACCCAACGACCGATATGGTTGGGTCCCGGTGGGGACAAGAAGAGCCAGATTGCGGCTTATTGCGATGAGACCGGCAAGATCCGCAAATTGCGATGGATGAAGCTTGGCGTTTTTGTTTTTGAAACTGGTGTTTAGTTTCTGGTGTCTGGTGTCTAGTTTCTGGTGACAAGTGCTTAGAATTGCGAAATGAACAAAATTCAAAATTCCCGCGCTCGAAAGGCGGTGCTATCTAGCCCCGGGCGCAGCGGAACGAAGTGCCCAGATAGCGTAGTGAGT
>JAHDDV010000193.1 GCA_020629205.1 Chitinophagales bacterium
CAGTCATCAGTCATCAGTCATCAGTCATCAGTCATCAGTCATCAGTCATCAGTCAGTCATCAGCATCGATCATCGGTCATTAGCATCGGTCGTTTTTTGCATGATTCACCAAAAAATTGCAGCTTACCAAGAATGAACATGCAGAGACTATATGGCTTGCTGATTGGGGTGCTTTTGTGCTCCTGCCAGACAGGAGAATCTGGGCAAAGCAGTGAAGAGCCAACAAGAGCCGTTTATCACTGGCAAAGCAAAGCAGCGCTTAGTCTGAATGAAAAGCAACTACTAGAAGAGCAAGAGATTGAAAAGATGTATTTGCATTATTTCGATGTAACCAGGCGAAGTCAAGAAGGGGCGATGCAAAGCTTGCCTGTTGCGGTGCTTAAGGAAGTGGATGAGTATGTGAAGACCTTGCATTGCATTCCTGTGGTATTCATTACTAATGAGGTTTTCAAACGTGATCAGGATTACCAGACCATTGCAGAGAGGATCCACCAATTGGTCGATCAGATCTCCATGCATCATTTTGGAACTCAACTAGAGCAATTGCAAATTGATTGTGACTGGACGGCTTCCACGCGCTCGGTATTTTTTGCTATGCTGGAGGAGTTGAAGCCTCACTTTGATCTTAGTGTTACCATAAGACTACATCAGCTAAAATTTGCAGAGCGTACTGGAGTGCCACCAGTAGATCGTGGCACGCTGATGCTCTACAATGTCGGTGAGCTATCTAACTTTTCAGAGAACTCGATTTTGACAAGCAAAGTAGTGGATCAATATCTAACTCCTGAACTGAGTTATCAGATTCCGCTGGACCTTGCCTTACCGATCTTCTCTCAGACGGTAGTGAAAAATAATGCTGGGAAACTGCGATTGTTGAATAGAAATCTGTCTGCTGAGATGATGACAAAGGCTAAGTATTTTGAGCAGCAGGAGGCACATCAATTCCTGGTACTTCGCGATACTTTGTTTCATAGCTTCTACCTCTATGAGGGCTTTGGGCTGAAAGTGGAGTCCTTTGATATAGCTGAAGTGAAAGCTTCCGAGCGGCTTGTGGAGCAAACGAATCTCGTGCTGAAAGATCGAATTTATTACCACTTGGATGAGCCCTATTTGGGGAATTTGAAGGCCCTATTGGATTCAGAGAATTAGCGGTTGCTGCTGTGGTAGTGAGTTACTAGTACCCCAGGGCACTTGAGTCATGAAGGACCGTCAGCGCGCTAGAATGACTGTGCTATATAGCCTTGATAGAAGAGGAAATGGCAGTGCCAGCGGAGGGACTGAATGTGCCACTGACGTGGGCTCGTAGCGGTAGCGGAGGAGACCTCGACAGTGGATACATGAAGCCCTCCGCTGGTGCTGACATTGGAACGGATAGCAAGCAGGTCCTTGCCACGGCTCAATGCAGTTCGGCTCCAAAAAAAACCATTGTTTATAAGCGCCAAGATTCTTATCTTAAGGGACCCTAAACCCACAAAATATATAGCAAAATTATCATGATGAAATCCAGCCCCTTTTTGATTTTCCTATTGTTGTTCCTACAGTCCAATCCCACCTATAGCTGTACCCATATTGACGCGGATGATGACAGTCACTATTACAATCTGTTTGATCAGGAGTTGATTGCCGATCAGGCGGATTTGCATCCTTTTCTGCGAATTGATGTGACTACTTTTTACGGTGCTGACGCAGTACCGACTCCAGACAATGGCAATGTGGAATTGTGGAGAGAGTTGTTGCCAGATTGGTCGGAGGAGGAAGTGCGGCAGGCACTGTACTCCAAAGGGAGGCAGAAGCTATGGGATGGAGCAGGTAAGCATCGTGATGCTGTGCAACAGTACATGCAGCTTGCATTGAAATGTCAGCGGACCTTTGCTTTTCGCAAGCGGGATAGTTGGGATTATGAGGATATTATGGAACAGAACCACAATTATTTAGATCTGATCGAAGAGGCGAAGCTTGGCTATGCAGGCAGTGATCAGCCACAGCTGAAAATGCGCTACGCCTATCAGTTGATCCGCTGTTTTCACTACTCGCGGCAGTACAAAGAGGCAACAGATTTCTTCGAGGCTAATTTGCTAAATCCAAAGTCGAAGAATGAGATGTACTATTATTTGATGGATCAGGTGGCCGGATGTTACTACAGCCTTGGGGAGTATGAGCGGGCCGCCTATTTGTTTTTGAAAGTTTTTCAGAACAGTCGGGATCGCAAGGCCAGAGCTTTTCAGAGCTTCGATTGGTGTACAGACAAAGGTGCCGAAGGCAAGAGTCATTTTGAAGGAGATCGGGATGAGGCGACCTTAATTTTGTTAAAGGGCATCAGGGACTTCACGGATGTAGCGGCTGACTTTGAGGCATTGATGGAGGTTGATAAACATGCTGCCGAAGTGGAGTTGTTATTCATGCGTACGCTAAATCAGGCAGAGCGAGATTTGTTGCCCAAGCGCCTGGGTTTGAAGGAAGGTCGAAGCATACCGGACCTGGCATATGTTGAGAATAAGAATGTGGAGGCGATTGGTCATATTGCCGCATTGATGGAAGTGGAAGCAAAGGCGGATCGAAAAGCTTTTTGGGCCTTATCAGCAGCTTATTTGGAGTTTTTGCAGGGCAATGTCTCTGGGGCCAAACGCAAAGTCTCCGAGGTGTCGGATGAGCGTTTTGCCCATCAGAAAGAAGTACTTGAGTCAGTCTTTGATGTGTTTACATGGGATTCGATTGATGCTCAAAAAGAGAGCTATCTAGCTGAGATCTTGAAGCAGCCGATGAAGAGCATGGATGCGATAGAGCACGATCGATTTAATGGTTGGGGACGGGATGAACCAGTCTGGAAATATCTGGCTATGGAACAAGTCAGTCATTTGTATTATCAACAGGGAGACCTTGCCAAGTCCTTTTTGATTTACAATCATCTAGCGGATGTGGAACGCATTGGCTCTATTGAGCTGCTGGAGGATTTGGAGGCTTTGTTCGAGAAAGAAGATAAGTCAGTGTTTGAGAAGATGCTAACGACACGTGGCGATATCAGTAGTCAGCGATTTGGATGGAAGGATGTGATCAACTATGCAAAGGGGCACTACTATCTACAGAACGGAGATCATGTGTTGGCAGGACCTCTCCTTGCCGCCTCTGCTTTTGATGGCTTGAAGGATACGGAGGATGAGTCCTTTGTGGGAGGCGTTTCTATACAGGTATTTAGCAACAATATGATGGAGTGTTATCGTTGCCATGCCGAAGATGTCATGGAGGATGAAGTTTACCTGGCTGAAGCCTTTTCCTTCATTAATAATGATGAAAATACCCCGGCGGATCAGCAAAGCTTTGAAGATCATTGGATCAGTAAGAGCGAGCTTGCAGAAGACCTTTCTAATCTGGAATCTATGACCACTTGTGGCACCAAGTGGAAGGAAAAGCTGGCACATTACCTGCTGGGTAACTACTATTTCAATGTCAGCAATACCGGTTACTATCGGCATGTTTTGAACGCATACAAAAGCAATCGGGCGAACTATCGGTATCTGCGCTATGGAAGAGCGCGTGAGAGCTTTGTCACCAGTGCAGATCGGATCAAGAGTCAAACTGGATTCAACATGTATGGTATAGCCGGGAAATACAAGGTTTATCACCAATTGGCGGACTGTGCTCTGGAACACTATGAGCAAGTGCTGGCCTTGTCGACCGATGAAGAACTAAATGCAAGGACGCTTTATATGATGGCCAAGTGCGAGCTAAATGAATTTTACAACAAGACCGATGCTCGTCGCTATGATGGTGGAATGGAAGATGGGGCGGATGCTTACAAGCAGAATTTCGAAAGGCTCAAGCAGCACTACGGGCACACTGATACCTACAAGATGATTCGCCATCGCTGCAGTTACTTTGACTACTACTGTTCCTTGTAGTTGGTTCTCGATAGGGCTCGCAGCAAGATTCTTTGCCAGTTCCCCCTGACTCGCAGCACTTTTTCCTCTCCTTTCCTACAGTCCTTCGACTACGCTCAGGAACCGGAGCTTCGTGCTTATGATTAACTCTCTTCATCAAATGACAGAGCCACTTTTTTTACTCTGTCTCACTCTGAAACCGTAGCTGCGATGCAATTTTTTCCGTCTATCTCGGGAATCACTGAAGGTATTTGAAGAACAGAATGTTGCCTTTGCCCCCTCGTCCTTCATTGGAGATGTAGAGATCACCGTCGGGTTCAAAACAGATGCCTTCGGGCTGCTTGAAGATCTCCTTGTTTAATTTGCTCAGCGCTTTAAAGTTTCCTTTTGAATCCAGAATGACCAGCAACTTACCTACAGTCGAGATGATGTAGAGATCGCCAGTGATCGGATGTATGTCGATGCCTGAAGGGCGAAATAACTCTTGCAGATAGGCTTCTGTGGCCTTGATCTTTAGGAGGCCGGGATATTTAGCTTCGATCTCATTGTGCAGACTTTCGAGATCAATCAGATATTTGGGTTCGGCTTGCAGTTCTTGTTTCTCGATATCGAAGGAATAGATAGCTCTTTGCAGGTAGTGCTCAGGAGCATCACTGGCCACATCTTTACAGGCAATCAGGAGTTCGGGCTTTCCAGGGACTTTTGCAAGTCCTTCTGGATTGTTCTTGTGGCTGAGTTTTGTGTTTGTGTGATGCTTGTCTCGTTCTTTTTTGTCCCAGGCATTTTCTACCGTATAGACTTTCCCATTGGTCTTGATTACAAAGAGGTCTCCCTGCTCGTAGGCAATTCCTTCGTAGTCTCCATCTTTGCCAAAGTCCAGCTTCTTTTTGATTTCTTCCTCGGCCAGATCATAGAGAAAGGCTTCGGCACGTTCATCCTGAATGGTCAATAGCTTGTCTTTGCTGTAGTAGGCCAGACCTGAGATTTCCCGTAACTGTTTAGGTAGTTTATGTTTTTCGGTGGGGCTGTTTAACATATATGGGATATCGCTGTGCTCATGAAAGTCACATTGGTACAGCCATGGAATTAGGGCAAGTAGAAGCAGGGTAGGTGTTGAGTAGATTTCGCTCATTTATGATGTAGTTACAGGACGGAAGCACAGATGCCTTAGGGCTATTCTTTTTCTTTTGGCTTGTTCTCAAGCTGGAGCCTTAATGCCACATCTACAACTCGCAGAAGTCCGATAGCCAAGAGTAATTGTCCGAGAATAGAAACAAAGTTTTTGCCTATGTAAAAGTAGTTGAAGTACTCGGATCCCAAAGTATCGATTATGCTGGTGATGTTGAAGCTGACGGCGGTGTTGAAAAAATACATGCAGAGACCTAATATCGAACCGCTTAGCATCAATGCGCTACCAGTGGAAGATATTGGCTTGGCTCGAATCGCCGCAACTATGAAGACAATCCAGACGCCTATTGTAGCCATTGCCGCAAGGCTTGACAATAGCATCTCGGGATGAAGTAGTAGCTTGAATAGTCGAAACATCTGGTTTTTGTGCTTAAGATAGGAAAACTGGGGTTTTGGTTAAGAGTGTCGGGAATTAATCTCCTATTGCATTGCCGACAGGTGGCTTTGCCTTTCTCTTCCAGGGAGAACATTTTGGATATAAATGCGTAAATTCCGGGCTTATACCTATTTGTTTGCTCATAATTCGAAAAAAGATCCACGATGAGTTTTTTTACCAGAAAGTGCCTGAGTCTTTTGATGCTTCTGGCAGCAGTTTTACCATGTCTGGAGCTAAAAGCGCTGCATATTGTAGGGGGGGAGATTACCTATGATTGTCTGGGAGATGGGAGCTATGAAATAAGAATTGACATCTATCGGGACTGTGCAGGTATCGGTGCTCCATTCGACAATCCGGCTTACCTGCACATATATGATGCCAGTAACAACCTGATTGGTCCCTTGCAACAATTCTTAGGGACCGTGGACGTGCTTCCCGTGAACACAGATATATGTGTTGAAATACTACCTACAGACATCTGTGTGGAGCATACGACTTATACCTATCTGTGGGATGTGCCACCGGGGACCAGCTATCCCATTACCTTGGCCTATCTTAGATATTCGAGAAACTCCACGATCCAAAATCTGGTGGATCCTGACCTTACAGGTTCGACCTACCTGACGACAATCCCAGAAGCAGACCCTTGCAATAATTCAGCGGTGTTTAACGATTTTCCACCAGTAGTAATCTGCACCAATAACGACATTTTCTTTGATCATGGTGCGACGGATTTGGATGGTGATTCATTGGTCTATGAGTTATGTACTCCACTGGTTGGTGGGGATGAGTTTTGTGTGCAACCGGGTGATCCTTTTAACTGTGATCCTTTTACCGATTGGTCTCCGCCTTATCCGGAAGTCACCTATGTTGCTGGATTTGATGCGCAGTATCCATTGCCTTCAGATCCTGCTATCGCGATAGATTCAGAAACCGGTTTGATTACTGGTGTTCCGACAGCACTGGGGCAATACGTGATTGCTGTTTGTGTAAGTGAGTATAGAGACGGAGAGCTGATCAATACAGTGAGTAGAGATTTTCAGTTTAATGTAGCAGAATGCTCGATCGTCTCGGTAAATATGCCCGATGATGAGATTGAAATCTGTGCAGCTGAATCCTATACCATCGAGCCGGTATTTATTGGTGCGGATAATGTGATTTGGGAGCCTGCTGATAATGTAGATAATCCCAATAGCTTCACGCCAACGGTAACGGAGCCTGGACTCTATACCGTGACTGCCTCCAATCTTGAGGGTTGCGATGATACGGCTAGCATTTTGATTAGCTTTTTAGATGTAGCGCCATTGGGGGAGATTGCCGTGGTTGATATCTGCTCTGAGGATGCTGGAGATGGTATTGCTCTGGAAGGACTAGAAGCCGAAGAAGGATGGACAATCGAATGGGAGCCTGCGGAGCTCCTTGATGATGCTTCGGCTGTGGAGCCGATTGCAAGCATAGAAGAGTCCGTAGAATTTTCGGTGTTTATTACAACGCCCGAAGGATGTGAATCTACAGGGACGCTAATGGTCAATTACTATCAGAGTCCTGCTAATACGGAGCTCGGGAGTCCTGAAGTATGCACCGAAGGAGAAAGCGTGACCGTCTTATTGGAAGGGCCGGAAGAAATAGAGGGTTACTCCTATGAGTGGAGTCCTGCCGAACTGGTGGCAGAACCAAATAATGCAAGTACGGAAGCCACGATCGAGGGCTCAGAAGCCTTTGAACTTTTGCTTACCAGTGCTGAAGGCTGTACCAGAGTTTTGTCGACACAGGTTACGATTTCAGAGCTGGTATTGGAATTGACTTATGATGATGACCCGGAATCCTGTACTGGTGAACCTGTTTTGATTTCAGCTATGGCCAGTGAAGGCGCGGCATTGGAGTGGCAAGATGCTAGTTCAGAGTCCGAGTTTCTTGCAACAACATCAGGGACCTATTCGTGTACCGCCACGAAAGAAGGCTGTGAGCAGACAGTAGAAGTAGAGATCATCATCAACACAGCGCCAGAGGTAGACCTTGGTCCCGATTTGACTATTTGTGAAGGTGGATCGACCAGCATTGATGCCAGTCAAGAAGATGCCGAATCTTATCTCTGGCAAGATGACAGTGAGTCTCCTGTAATTGAGGTTCTGGAGACAGGAAGTTATGCTGTCACAGTTACCTACGGTAATGGCTGTGTATCAAGTGATGAGGTGAAAGTCGATTTGGTAGATTTGCCCTCCCTGGAGACCGATATTCTCCTAATTTGTGAACAGGAAGAGGAAGAGTATCTCGTTCACGTCGGAAATGCGAACCTACCTGATCCCGCTGCTAGCTACGTATGGTCTGATGGCTCAACCGAAAATAGCTATTTGGTGACCAAAGATGACGAAGGCTGGATTTGGGTAGACATTGTCAAGGACGAGTGCCAGAAGCGCGATAGCCTGGAGGTACAGGTATACCCATGCACGATCTTGCCTTTGGAGATGCTTTCTTTTACAGGTGACTCAAGGGAGGAAGGGCATTGGCTAGAATGGACTACAGCCAGTGAATATGATGTATCAGTTTTCCAGCTTGAGAAGTCATACGATGCTAGCAGTTTTGAACTTGTGCAAAATATTCCGGCAAAAAATGAAGATGGCGCCAGATACAGTTTCCTCGATGCTGGAGAGCAAGGGGCTTGTTATTATCGCCTGCGAATCCAACATTTGGATGCAAGTTATAGTCATTCTTCTGTAATTTGGATTTCTGAAAAAGAAGCAATAGCAGCTCTGAATATCCACCCAATACCAGCGAAGGCGTACATTATGGTGAGCGCTCCGGAAGGAGATGCTAAATGGGATCAGGTTCGTGTATTGGATATCTCAGGACGAGTGGTGCTGGAGCAAAATATTCGGTTTAGTGCCGAGGAAAAGACGATTAGATTAGATTTGTCTGGCTTTGTAGAAGGCGTATACTTGCTTGAATTGTGGTCTGAAAAGGCTAGTATATCATCGAGATTTTTGGTGCGTTAAGTGCTGATTGGTGATGCTCTGCAAATTGTGTGACAACTGGGGAAACTTTGTATGATATTTTGCTACATCTAATTGAGAGCATGGCATGATAGATGCTGTTTAGGAGAAGGTGATCGTCGAAGGACTTAGATCGCTGGTGCCTGGAGACCAAAGCGTGATCGATTGAATGGCTTACTTTTTCTCAGATGAGCTTGGTCCGAAGGCAAAGATACTTTCTCTAATTCAATGACCCAATGGGTGTTGTGCTGAATCGCTTAGGATGGAAAGCACTGAGTTGCTCACTAAACAATCTCTTCTAAAGTTGGTCCTCAACAGGATTCCCGCCTTCGTATTTTGGAAGGGGAGGGACAATATCTATCAAGGATGCAATGATAACTTTGCCAGAGCTGTAGGCCTGCAAGCGGCAAGCCAAATCGTAGGTCGTTCAGATTTTGAATTAGGTATACCTCGAGAGGAAGCCACAGCGAACTATAGCAATGATGAAGAGATCATGAGTAGTGGTCTTGAGTTTGAAGATGTAGTGCCTTCTAGCTCTCGGATCGATGGTGAGGTAGGTTGGTTGCGAACGATAAAGATGCCGCTTTTCAATGATCGTAAAGAGGTCATTGGTTTACTCGGTACCTTTGAAGATGTGACAGATCATAAACGTATGGAGAGCAAATTGCTTCGCCAAACCGAAATGCTTCGAAAGGCCAATGCCGATTTGGTCAGAACCAACTATAATCTGGAACAGGCCAATATCGATCTTGAGCAGTTTGCCTATGCAACCTCGCATGACCTGCAGGAACCATTGAAGATCATCGAAGGCTTCAGTCACTTGATTCGTCAACGCTACAGGACTGAGCTGGATCAATCTGGTCAGGAGTACCTGGGATACATTTCTGAAGGAGTGGATCGAATGTCAGAACTGACCCGAGGGATACTCTCTTACTCAAAATTGAATACCGATTCGGCGGATTACGAATTGGTAAACCTCCGAGAATACCTTAAACGAACTATTCCCAATGCAGAAGCCGTAGTGAAAGACACCAAGGCCAAATTGGTGATTGATTTGCCAAACAAACCGATTGCCTGTCAGCCTCATAGGTTGGAGATGCTGTTTCGAAACCTGATCGAAAATGCGATCAAATTCAATACCTCCGCGCTGCCCATTGTGGTGATTGATTATGTTGAATCCTCCGAATATTGGGAATTTAGAGTAAGGGATAATGGCATAGGGATCAAAGGTGAATATAAGGAGCTGATTTTCCGCCCTTTTAAGCGCTTGAATGTGCGCAGCGACTTTTCCGGTAGCGGCATCGGTCTCTCTATTTGCAAACGAATCGTACATTTGCATGGAGGCAAGATTTGGTATGAGGGAAATGCTGATGAGGGAACCGACTTCTGCTTCACTATTAGAAAGAAAATTTGAACAAAGATCACATGAATAGATTCCTACTAATCAGCATCTTCAGTTTAGTATTGCTGAGTTCACAGCTTTGTATGGGGCAAAGCAAGACCATCCAGCAACTCGGCGACAGTCTTTGTGTTGCCCTCATTGAGAATGACCTGGGCAAATATCAGAATCTCCTGATGCCTAAAGACCTTTTTTTGCAGGCATTGGAAGAGAATGTACCCGATGGAGTATCTGAAGAACAGAAAAAGAATGTCATTGCTACCATGACGGAGCGATACGAAGAGGAGATAGTGGAGGCTTTTCTGCTCAACTACGAAATGGAGCAGATGAAGGTGAGTGGTTTTGACATCGAACTTGAGGGGCTCAAATTTGAAATCGTGGAGGAAGATTGGGCGAAACAAGATCCAAGCCTCCAGATCGTACATGCCGATGTGAAACAAGAGACCTTTAAGCATCTTTATTTCTATGCCCTGCAGTACAAGGATGTTTGGTACGTCGGTGCTCCGATGCTGCAATTCACACAAGAGCCAAAGTCTGCTCAATAGTTCAGATGGCAATAGCTAGAATCTAATGCTGCGTATACAAATTAGGTGAGACCTTTCATGTGCTTATCTTTTTGTAAGCCGAGACGCGAGTGTGGAGTATAGCCTTGGCTACTTGACAGACGAGAAACGAAGGATGCCAGCAATAGAAGTCCTTAAAGGTGTTGCGGACTTTGTTTGCGTAGCTTAAGTGCCAGAGTGAAAGACCTGGCTCAATAGCCCTGATGGAAGTGGAAATGTAGGTGCTATACAGGATCTGAGTCGCCCGCCAGCTATGGCTCGACGGGAGGAGAGACATAGATGGTGGTGCAGCGAAGTCCTG
>JAHDDV010000568.1 GCA_020629205.1 Chitinophagales bacterium
GCAATCGATAAAGAAAAGTTACTTGGGTATGCAGTCTGGTACCATCGTAAAACTGGCCTGCTTCAATCTTTGCGGTGTAATAAGCCTTGCGATTCGTTGTAGACCAATACCCCATTCTTCCAAAGGTGTAGAAGTATTGCCCGGGTTCGATTACATTGCCGTTCTGGAGAAAGTCGAAATTGTACTTAAGGTCCTCGATTCGGGAAACACCAGACAGATAGGCATAGCTTCTGTTTTTGAAGCGAATAGAAAGGGGGATGAAGAAGGTTTCGCTTTCCTTTAGTTTGTAATCATTGTCAAGCAAGGTTCTGTTGCGAATCAAACCTCTACGAATCCAGTCCACCACCGGTGAGGACTTGTAAAACTGTATGACGTCGATTTCAGACCAAATAGAATAATAGCCCTCTCTGGTGGTCTCACCAGTGGACGCATCATAATTGTAGAGAAAAGGAGTAAATCCCGTTTCTGTTACGTGATTTTCATCTATGCGCTGCAAGCCTAGTTTAGCACTAAAGGTAGGAATTTCATAGCCCACATATCCAGCGTAATAGTTGTTCTTTCCACTCAGGTCAGTGGTCAATGATTTTGAGTAATTGAAGCTGCTGCTTAGGCGATTATTCGGAGAATTATAGTTGATGTTTGCACCAGCCACGCGATTGTATCGCTCAGAATCCTGTTGATTGATGAGGAAAGCAGTGCTATAGAGGGAGGAATTCACCTGCCTTCTGGCAACCGCCGCAGTGTAATTTGTCGAAGCAATATCGTCCGTCTTTCTGGTTTGCGTATTTAGAATACCGATTCGGGTTTTTGCCCCAAGATTCCCTGAAAGCTTGGCGCCGAATAAGATATCAGAGTTGGCTCCGATTCGACGACTGTAAAAGGGATTACACTGGTTTGAACCGAGGTCAGCAAAGAGGTCAGCATTCTCCAGAAAGAACTGCCGTCGTTCCGGAAAGTTGATGGCAAAACGACTAAGATTGAACACCTGTTGATCCACCTCCACCTGAGAGAAGTCCGGATTGATGGTCAAGTCGAGTCGCAGAGAAGAATTGATATTGTATTGTGCATCCAGACTCGGGGTGAGCTCCGTTCTTTCATCATCGCCTTCCTGATCGACAAGCTGGCTAACGGTCAAGGACGGTACTACAGCAAAACGATTTCCTGTACTCTCCGGTAGCTGCTCCATGTTTAGCGGGGCCGTGAAGCGAAGATCATAAGCCTCGAAGATTCGTTTACTGTAAACTAGAGTCGTGTTCAAGGGTATCTTGTTGTCCTGGGTGCAAAACTGAAAGCCCCAGGTGGCCGACTCCGCTTTGAAATTCAATGCAGCCAATGGGATTGCCAGCTCATAGTACTTCATGTTGCCCTCTCTACTGACGGCACTTTTCCATACAGTGCTCCAGCTTTCATTTAATTCGTTAATGTTGCCAATCAAGGCATCGAATTGCACTCCTGCCGCATTCAAGGCAAAGAGGTAACCATTGGTGCCTTCATTGAAAGGGTCAATGGCCAGGGAGAATCCGTCACTCTCTGCAATAGAGCGCCGGTATAGGTCTCTTTTCAGGGAGCTGATATTGTGCATTGCCTCTTGATCTTCATAGCTGGCGAGAACATAAAGAAAGACCCCATTGTGAAAGACCTTGACTTTTGTATCCTGATCGGCCATACCACTATCCACTGGAAAGTGCTTATAG
>JAHDDV010000194.1 GCA_020629205.1 Chitinophagales bacterium
CGGGATCAGATGTTTATGTGAGTGCGAGTATCATTCCCTTCAGCAGTGGGCGTGATCGCAATCATAGGGGGAAAGCGTTGGCTTGTCCGGCGTTCTAAACATCTGATCCTCCTTCCATTGTACTTTTACCCCTTTACTTAGGGATAGAGAATCAATAACTGTTCATTTTGACTTGCTAGAAATGATTTATCCATCGTTGTTTTTCTCCACCAGCCAACAAGTATGCAGTCAAAAAATGTCTTGTCTAAATCATTTCCAGCTGCGTCAAAATCAGACAGTTATTGATTCCCAATCCCTTATTGCATTCTCACACCCTTTAGAGCATAGAGATTCAGCGTTTTGGGATCATTCTCCACTAAAATGGACCTGAAACAAAAGCGGTGGAACGAGAAAAGCCGGAGTCACCAATGGTGGCTCCGGCTTGATTGTGTGTGTTATGTTCTTTCATCAGACCGTATTATTCTCGTGCTTTTTCCTTCTTTCGCGCCAGATACTTTTTCATCTGTGTGTTTCGCAGCTGTACATATTTTTCAAATTGTGCTTCGGTAAGTACCTCTTGCATTTTCTTGTCTTCCTTCTTAATCAGTCTTTTAACAGCGGTAGCTTTTTCTTCTTTGTTCATGGCACTCTGCTTCATCTTCTGCAAGTGCTGTAAGTAGTCGGCGTGTATTTCTGTGATCTTGTTTATTTGTTCCTGGTTAAGGTCGAGTCTTTGAACCAATCTTGAGGTCACTTCCTGAGCTTTTTTCTCGGTATCCTGAGAGGCAACTTGTGCTTTCATTGGTGCCGCCATGAAGAGCAATAAGAGTATCGGGAGCAGAAGCGTCTTTAGCTTTGTCATTGTTTCAAAATTTGGATTTAACAGGGGTGGGTGCGCGTCAGTCCCTTCTTAGAGTGTTGGAATTGCAGAAAGTTAAATACTCCCGAGAAAATGATTGACAAGGCTATAGTATCCTGCTACACCCGACGCTTGCGCATTAGTCCTTCCTGTGCAACAGAAGCCACGAGTTTTCCATCCTTGGAAAACACGGAACCACGGGAAAAGCCGCGAGCTGCAGCGGCATTAGGACTCGTAATGGCATAAAGCAGCCAATCGTCGATACGGAAGTCGCGATGAAACCAGAGGGCATGATCGAGACTAGCCAGTTGCATATTAAACATGTTGGCTTTGTCGCCATTTGGTAGCAAGGCGGTGGCTAGTAGGTTATAGTCCGAAGCATAGGCAAAGATACTTTTGTGTTTCCGAAGATCATCGTCAAGACTTCCTTTGCTTCGCAGCCAAACATACTGCACCGGATCTAGCTTTCCGGGGTTCAGTATATTGTAAGGGCGAACTAACTTAAACTCCAATGGCCGCTGAATACTCAGCAGCTGAGTGACAAAGTCAGGCCAGTCTTTTTTGTAGTCTTCCATCACCTCCTCTGTCGATGGAAGATCATCCGGGAATGGCACATCCGGCATTTGCTCCTGATGTTCGTAGCCTTCTTGTCGGAGTTGATAAGACACGGCCATATTGAAAATGGCTTTGCCTTTTTGAATGGCAATGATTCTGCGCGTGGTGAAACTGCGGCCATCTCGAATGGTGTCAACCTCGTATACGATGGGGCGACTGAGATCTCCGGGCAGCAAGAAGTAGGCATGAAGGGAGTGCGCAGATCGATCTTCCGGGACTGTTTGCGTAGCAGCATGTAGGGCTTGCGATAAGACCTGACCGCCAAAGACATGCGGGGAGCCCATGAATGCATTGTTGCCTCTGAAAAGGCAGTCTTCCAATTGTTCCAGTTCGATAAGTTCCAGAAGTTCACTGATCTCTTTCATGGTTTTTGAGTTTGACGGTACGGGTTTTTATAGCAATAACTGATCCGGTATCGATGGCTTACCGACACTATTCCGTAGCAAGGAAAATGGCCCCTTGCTCAATTTGATTGTCATTGATGACCCGATAATAGTATAGCCCAGTGGCTAAGTGCTTGATGTCCATTTTGAGACTGCCTACATTCGGCGGTTCTCCGAACCAATCTTCTTGTAACATCAAACGCCCGTCCATGTTGAAGAGCTGCACCGTAATTTCATCGCCCATAGTTCCGATTACAATATTGATCTCTGTGGTAGCCGGGTTGGGATAGCATAGGATGCTATTGCGGTCAACGAATATCACGCTTTGCACAGCGGAATAGACTGCTTCACCATCCGTGTTGATCATCTTGAGTCTGTAGGAGTTGATGCCTCGTGATGGGTTGTTGTCGGAGAGTAGATAATTGGTCGGGGTTCCAGTGGCATTTTCTCCTGCTGCAGTTCCCACAAGATCTAACTCTCCAGAAGTGAGTACGCGGTAAACCTCAAAATAATCAAGCTCCGGTTCGGAGGCAGTTGACCAGTTCAGGTCGATTTTGTTTTCTACTTGCGCTGCTCCAAAGTCAGACAATTCCACAAATTTTGGCGATTCACAATCCGGGAATACTTCCACTGCGTCCTTGCCGATAAGGCCATGGGCATCGGTTACTTCTAGTTCAATTCTATAGAAGTGAATGTCTGCATCACAGACAGCCGGATCTGCTTCGATGAATCCTGTTTCCTGATTGATGACTTGTTCCACATGCGCATGGGTATTGTGGATGTGCTTCTTCTGCCATTTGAAACTGAGTTCTGCATGGCTATGTTCCGTATCCGTCACGGTAGCCTGTGCAGGCATAATGCTAATACCACTGCTGGAAAACAAATACCCATCTATAGGTGAAGTGATCTCCACTTGTGGAGGTGTATTGTTTAGGGATATCAGCAATTCCGTGCTCGTGCTCTTGTCGGAGGCATCTGTCACAGTGAGCGTGACAGTGTAGGACTGGGGACCAGTGTCATCGGCAGTGAATGTTGTCGAAGGGTTTGGCTCTGTAGAAGTATTGCCATTGCCAAAATCCCATAAGAAAGTGATTGCTTCTTCCTGAGGATCTCTTGATCCTTCGGAACTAAAATCGACCGTAAGGGGAGAGGGACCATAGTATTCGCTAGCTGAAGCCATCGAAATTGGTGGTAGATTGGCCCCATAGCAGATGCGCTTCAGACCATATTGATAGTCCAGGAAGTAAAGACATCCGTCCACTGGGCTGATTTTCACATCACTTATGAAAGAGGTATCTCTGAAGAAGGGTTTCAACTCAGTGATCTTGTCATTGAGATCAAATTCCGCTGCAACAATCCAACCTTGCACATAGTCAGCGATAAAGAGATTGTCATGGTATTCTGCTGGGAATTGATCATTTTGGTAAAAGCCTGCAGGGATGGTACTATTGCCAGCACAATCTGCTTCAGGATTTGGTATCGGACATTCCGGCGAAGTGATTCGGACTTGATCGTATTGTCCATTATCTTGAAGGATAGGAAAGTACACACCGCCATCAAAATCAGGATCTGGTCTCCAATGTCTAAAGATGATCTCCGGAAATGTCATGACTGCCGTATGCTCGTCCGGAATGCCAATCGATGGATTACAAGGGTTTGTAAAAACCGGATCTGGTACCTGGGGCAATTTTATTAGATCAGCAAAAGAGTGAAAGGGCTGATCGCAGTCTCCTTCTTGATACAGATCATTCGGAACAGTCTCATTTAGTGGAGAGATTCCGGCCAGGGTATCATGTGCATACACGCCTTCGTATAACGGCCAACCAAAATTCTGTCCCTTGCGAACTACTACATTCAACTCCTCATAGGATAGGTCCCCAACATCGCCAACGTATAAGGAGCCTGGCAAGCCAAGATCAGGGTCGTTGCTGCCAGTACCTTTTCTCAAAATTGATCGATAGGGATTTCGCATACCTTTGGACCAAACACGTGATTGCGGAGCTCTGGGATTAGCGGGGTCAAACCATGGATTGGAACTCAAGCCATTTCCTGTCTCCGCATCGATGCGGAGAATCTTTCCACTAAGGCTGTTGGTAAGCTGTGCGCGAAAGGATCCTACATCTTCGTAGTCCTCGATGATCCCATCAGTCAATGCCTGTGTTACGTGAGCCCCAAAGAAAGGTGGCCCATCACCGACATAATAATCCTCCCATGTACTACCATCCCCAGTTCCCAGAAGTAATGTACCATCATCGGCATATACAATAGTACCACCAGCATGCACATCATGCAGCACCGGAATGCCGTCTTCAAAATCTTCTCCGATTAAGTATCGGCGATTGCTTTTGTCGACAGTGGTATAATTGGTAGACGCATCTGCCTGAAAGCGTGTGACCCTAACAATGGTCGCTTGAGAATTCAAACTCGCATTTTCATCGTACTCTGGTGTTCCTTCAAACAACATATGATAGCGATCTGCTACATAGTACAAATAGAGATAGCCATTTTCGTGGAAGTTTGGATGCAATTCGAATCCCAACAAACCATGATCACCATAGCCGCCGACCTCATCAGAGATATCAAGCAGGGGAGGGGAGATTTTTTGACCATCTTCCAGTCGCCAGATGATACCATCCTTTTCGCCTACGTACAAATTGCCATGCTCATCGAATTTGAGGGCTAGTGGCAGATTCCAGCCATCGCTCAGCTGTTCCAGGCTGAAGTTTTCGGGCAAGATCATTTGCGCCTTTAGGCTGCAGGGATTGACTAGCACGAGCGATAAGAGGCTTAGACTTAGAAGTACGAGGTTTTTCATGTAGGGCTTTTGATTGCTTTAGGATTGCTGGAGGCCCAAAATTAGCATATTTAGGACAATCAAGGTCTTGGCATGCCGACAGATTTCAAGGTACCGAGAGGGCAAACAGCGGACAAATGTGGACTAACAAGCTATGACGCCGGTGTTAAATCTACAAATCGTCTACGTATTGCGATTTTTTTTGCTGTTTAGCTTGTATAGTCCTTGATTATCAATTAAATTGTGTAGTGCACAACATAACATGTTAATAGATTTCTCAATGGAATCTTATGCCGTTTTACAGTTTTGATTCGAGTAAGGGTCGTTCGCGAATCTATTTAGGGGTAAAGAAAATTTCGTGGGCGGCCTCGCTTGAAACTGTAGACCAATTCCTTAGCACAAGACTAATAGAAAAGACGACGCTAATTCCTATAGCCGATGCTTCGCCAGGTGCTTATTGTTTTTTCGGAAACAAATTTGGTTAGCTTCTGGTGATTCTGCCGGACGATCCGCGTCTTTCGACAAATTTCTCTGCACATAACAAAGCTAATTCCTGTTCTCTGGCCGATTCCGGACGAGTATTGAATTAGTCTTAGCTGAGGTGAGGACTTTGTCAGGTACAATTTGACCTTTGATGGCTAAAATTCTTGGAACAAAATTCGTTGTTAGCTTTCTGCTGCATTGAAAGTTCCCTGACCAGCAAATTAAATTAACAATTGTTGTGACTTGTACATTATTGATACTTGACAATAAATGGATGCAAACGATGGTTTATCTTTAGAGTACACCACACAGAGCAAATCATTTCTTCAATAAAATGAGCTGAGATGATAGTGATTGTTAAGAACCCCGGTAGCTGTGACAGCCTACTACGCAGTAATGGAATGATTGTCTTACATTCAATTGACCAAGCTGCTGTACAGGTAATTCTGAATGCCAACAAGCTAATGATTCAAGACCATTTTGATTATCAACCCACTTACGAAGGCTTCGGAGGCTTTGCGATGTTGGCTGATCTTTTTGATGCTGTTCAGATTCCAAGGGGAGGAATTCGATTTTTCACGTTCGCTTCTTCAACCGTGCCAGATCCTCGATTGAGGGTCTTACAGGACGCACAGATTTCAGGTAGTTACAAAATGCCGGAAGATGATCGATACTTCTTCGATCACATTCTGAGATGTACTACTCAGCCGTCCACTTATTTTTTGAGAAGGTACAAAGCTGCCCAGGTCCCTCAACCATCAGGTTGGGCAAAGGTCGCTTCATTCTTCAAAGCAATTAAGGCGGCATTGATCTAAAGAAACGAACATAGCACCGACACGAAATGGACTGTCGGAAGGAGCCTTTATGCTTTTAAAGGTCGGCCGGAGGTGTGCGAAGAGTGGTCTAGTTTCGTAACTTTGGATCAAAGCAATGCCCAAGACCATGAGATCTTTACCAACAATTCTATTGTCGATCATCCTGATATTGGCGAATCTTGCCACGACAGCCCAAACAAAGTCAGCCCTGTTTCTCGGTAATAGCTACACCGGAGCCAATAATCTTCCGCAAATGGTAGCAGATGTAACAGCTTCAACAGGTAGACTGCTGGAATTTGACAAGAACACTCCCGGCGGTACAACCTTCAATAGCCACACTAGCAATGCCACTACTTTGGAAAAGATTGCGGCCGAAGATTGGGACTATGTAATCCTGCAGGGCCAAAGTCAGGAACCATCCTTTCCCTTATCTCAGGTAGAGGAGCAGACTTTTCCCTATGCCGCTGAGCTTTGTGATTTGATCCGTGAAGACGCTCCCTGCAGTCAGCCGATTTTCTATATGACATGGGGACGAGAAAACGGCGACCAAAATAACTGTGCTGTGTGGCCACCTGTTTGCACCTATGAAGGTATGGACAGTCTGCTCAATCTTCGTTATCGAATGATGGCTGAAGCCAATGATGCATTCCTATCTCCTGTCGGTGCAGTATGGAGATACATTCGCGATAACGATCTGCCAGTTCAATTGTATAGTGCGGATGGTTCCCACCCCTCCCTTGCCGGTACCTATGCTGCAGCTTGTGCATTCTACACAGTGATATTTCGCGCAGATCCTACCGAGATTAGTTTTGATGATGATCTGGATGCGGAGACTGCAGAGCTGATTAGAGATGCAGCCAAGGTGATTGTTTACGATCAGCTGGAAGAGTGGCAGGTAGGAGCATTTGACGCAATGGCTGATTTTACCTTCACGCAAAATGGTAACACTTTCGAGTTCGAAAATCTATCCACCAATGCCGACTTTCATGAATGGCATTTTGGTAACGGTGCTTTTGCGATCGATGAACATCCTGTTTTTACCTTTCCTGAAGGTTCGGAATTAGCTACCATCAATTATGTAGCTTCCTCTAATTGTGGCTCTACCGATACGCTGTATTGGGAAGTGCCATTGACGGCCACCAACATTGAGTTCACACATCCTGAGTTTTCACTGCTTTATCCCAATCCTTCGAATTCACTAGTGAAATTGCCCGATGCGAATCTCGTGCAGAAGCTGGAATTTGTGGAATCAGGAACAGGTCGAAGCTACGAAATGTTGCCACAGACCTGGCTTGATCTTAAGGATTTGCCTGCCGCGATTTACATGTTGCAGGTTTTCTACAAAGACGGGCAAACACAAACTCAGAAGTTTCTAAAACAATAAGATACCCATCCAAAGATGAAGGTCAAACTTGTTCCTTACGATCCTGATTGGCCAAATCAGTTTCAGGATATCAAGGCAAAACTGATGGCCGCGATCAGGCATTTGGAACCTGTGATCGAGCATGTGGGTAGTACTTCGGTGCCTGGCTTGATGGCCAAGCCGACCATTGATATTCAGATCGGCATGCCTTCACTGGATTCGTTGAATCTCCTGCATGAACACCTCCTGCCGCATGGTTTTACACGCAATTCCCGATGGGATCATATCCTGCCTTTTCGTCGCTTTTTTGTGCTCTTGAAGCAGCGCCCCGAAGGTCCTGATGTTCCCGAGATTCTGGGACCCGACTTCAAGGGTGACGTACGTAGCAATTGGATTTCGGTTTCCAATATTCACTGTGTCGAAACAAGTCATCAGTGGTTTGAAGATCATCTGCTCTTTCGCGATTACCTTCGCCAGCATCCAGCCGATCGTGATGCCTATGCAAAGATCAAACAAGAGCTCGCTCAGCAAGAATGGAATATTACGGCTGATTATGCTGGTGCTAAGACTAGTTTCATTGAGGCTGTAAAGGCGAAGGCAAAGATATGGAAGTCTCTTGCTGATGACTGATTACTGGTGACTGATGACTAAAGACCTTAATTTTGCGTTTTGCGTTTTTGGGAGCAAAGCAGCAAAGTCCCGTCGCACCGACCGTCCTGCTCTACGCTATTATGAGCCACCCTGCAGCTTGTTCATGCTCAGCCCAGCCTGTCTCTCCGCCTGCGCTTCGAGCCAGTCCGGTCTGGCATTCACCACAGCTGCAGGGCGCCTCATAGCCGCTGCGATCAGGGCTATTGGGCACCGATCGTAGAGCGCGCTGGATGCATCATCTATCAATCAAACAGCACCAGCACTTGCTGTCTTATCTTCATTTGACGACTCGGTCTTCATGATATTCGGATAAACCAAAGTGGGAATTTTCATTTCCAGTACAACCTTGCCAATCAAACTTTCCTCAAAGGGGTGCTCACGATCTTGCTCCTTGCGGATAGTGAGTACCAACATGTCCACTGAATTTGCTTGTGTGTATGCAATCAGGGCATCATATATGGAATCGGGCTGACGTACTATGTCGACACTAAAATTGTCAAAGTCCTTTGTGTGGAAGCGAATAAGTGGATAGTTTTGTCGCTTGTTGCGATCGTAGAGATCCTGGGGCTCTACCAGATCTCTCCTGGAGGATTAGCAAAGGGACTGTGGGTTGGAGTTCAATAAGCTGAAGACAAAAGCTACCCAGGAAGAATCTCTTGAAGAAGCCCTTTCCATGGGAAGCAACAAGGATTAGATCCACGCTCTTTTCTTTTGCTGCTGTTAGCGTATGCTCTGCTCCATGCAAATCCAGATTGGGTTTGAAGAAAGGAACAAATGATACCGGACTCTCAGGTACTTTCTCCAGCAATTCGAGATAGGAATCATTTAGTGCGCTTAGGATTTGTGGTTCTATGCTTGATAGTTGCTGGTAGGCCATGCCATAACCTCCTTTTGGACGATCATAAACATTGTGCACATAGACAACCGGGTTTTCAGCCTCCTTCAACAAAGCGATGGAATTCCTGAGAGCTGGGACAGAGGCCGGAGAAAAATCTACTGGAAGCAGAATGCTATTCAAGGATACTTGAGCCTCGGCCGGTACCAATAGTACATCGCAAGCAGAGGCCCCAATTAGTTGAGTGTAGTTCAACTGATTCGTTGACTTTTCTCTACGCTTCTTGCCTAGAATAAGCAAGTCAATGAGCTTTACGTCCATTCTGTGTATTAGTTCCTTGCTTGTGCTACCCTCAACAACTTCTACCTCTACATTGTAGCGATAATACTTGCTGAACTTTTCTTTGATCTTGTCTTCCATCAGTTCCCGGAGTCGTTCATCAACTGGTTTACGCATCTCGGGATATTGCCTCAATACATCATCGGGAAGACTTAGCTCCTTATGGATATGCACGAAGTAGATTTTTTCGGGACGTACCCGATCTGCAATCAAGCCGGCATACGCAAGAACAGGACTGTCCATATCGGATAAATCCATAGCAACCATTATTCTTTTATACTTGTCCATTTTCCGGGTTTTTGTTTTATGAGTTGAATTTTGTGTAGTCAAATCTACAGACTCGAATTGGCGTACAGGATGTCGGTAATCACTGTCGGTATTGATTTTTGTCAGTCTTGTTCATTCATCATTTTTCTGTTCATTCATTTCCTAAACTTCGCAATTTCTTGCATGGTATAGGATGACCAGAATCACAGCATCTACTGATAAAGAACAGGAATGCATCATGCTACCTGCCATATCTTGAGGCTAGTGCCCGGGGCGCTACATTCTATAACTTAAAATGAGCACAGATGTACGATCTAAATCGAATCATGGTAGGAATGGAATTGAACGATTCTGACGAAAAGACCTTGGACTTTTTGAGAACATTTCTGGATCGGCTTCCTGTGGAGAAGATCTATTTTACACATGTACACCATCAACTCAAGTATCCTGCGGAATTGGGCTTGGACCAGACAGAGCAGAAGCCCGAGCCTTTTGATGAACGGTTGGAAGAAGAGACGAAGGATTTTCTTTCCAAAGTGTTTCCGGAATATGTTGACTATGATAATGAAATCTGCATTATTGAGGGAGATCATGGTAGAGCACTTGTTCACCATGCCGATCTAAAGAACATTGATCTTTTGGTTATCGGTCAATCCACTGATCCGGAAAAGCATCGGCATAAGACCACCAGAAAAGTAGTTCGATCCAGCACCTGTTCGGTCCTGGTCGTGCCTGCAGAGGCTCCAGATAGTGTCCAGACAATCATGGTTCCTGTCGACTTCTCTGAGTATTCCAAGCAGGCTCTCATGTTGGCGCATCGATTGAACATATCAGAAGACAAGCAAGCGATCCTTGTGCAAAATGTGTATGATCTACACTACGCAGAACCGCCCTACGATCTTTACGACAACCGATTTACGGAACCGATGGCACTGCAGGCAGCCAACGATAATTATGAGAAGATGCTCGCCTCTTGCGGCATACCTAAAGAAGCTTGCCGACCTGTGTTTGACCTGAATGTCAATTACCTGGGGCCTTACTATACTTTGGATAGAGCAGAGCGTGAAGACGTAGATCTCATCATTGTAGGAGCTCAGGGGAAGGGAGCCTTCACTGGCTTTATTTTGGGAAGCTACACAAACGGCCTAATAGGACTTGCCCCGACCGTTCCCGTTTTGGTGGTAAAAGAAATGAGAGATCGCGAACTGTGGACCTAGTGCTAGGCAAACGAAATTCGCAGCACCTTTAAGGGCTTCTATTTCTGTCATACTTCGTTGC
>JAHDDV010000195.1 GCA_020629205.1 Chitinophagales bacterium
AATCTACTGAGGATATGACGAGGACCTCTTTGATTCAAAACTACAACAATTAAACTTAGCCAACAAACTTAATTTGTAATTTTACAAAATTTAATCGAAAAATTATTCGACAAGAAGTTGCGGTCATATCCACATATATTACGGCGCGGCGAAGTAGGCATACAAAAGAAATGGCCACTCAGATCTGAGTGGCCATTTCCAAAAAAAGTAATTGTAATTGTCCCATCACTCGATCAAGATTCGCAGACTAGTTTTGGAGTCTCTTTCTGTGACTTCCAAGAGGTACAAACCAGAAGGAATTTCTTGAACATCGATAATGGCATTGCCTTCTATACGCTGTTCGTGCATCGACTGCCCTTGAATGTTGATGATGTTCAACCAGACGGACTCCTTTGTGTTCAATATAATGTTGACTTTTTCTGAAGCTGGATTTGGGAAGACTTCGACGGCAAATTCGCTCAATTCTTGAATAGCGACTGCAGTAAGTGTAACCTCCACCAGTTCAGAAAAAGAAGTGCAGCCATCCTCATCAATACCCAGTGCATAATAGAAACCACTTTCAAATGGTACGAAGCTGGGGCCCTCTCCTACAAATAAGTCACCCAAAAACCACTGATAACTAAGATCAGTTGCCGCATCTGCGGAGAGTTTCCCATCTTCGTAAGTAATGTTTATTTCATTGTATACAATCTCCACTTCCACAAGAACAGGCTCAGCACAATAAGCCTCAGCGGGTATAAAACTATAGGTTTGAAATCCAACAGACTCTGTATCAACAAAAGCAGGTTCCCAAGAACCAGCAGCTACATCGCCCTCTGTTGTCGTCAATGGGAGTTCAAAGGCCTGCGAACCCAGGCAAAACTCAGTCGGCACCTCAAATGCTGGTTCTTCCAAAGCTTCGACCAGGACTGTGTAGATCTGCGCTTCCTGGCAGGGGTCTTCAGGATAGAAGTAGAACTCTTGCAATCCAACTGTCTCTACATCAATCTCGGCCGGATCCCATATGCCGGAGATAGATTCTCCTGCTTGATCCACCTGGGGAAGCGTTGGAGCCTCAGTTCCTTGACAGAGATCGACAATACCATCAAACACCAAATCCTCAACAGGGTTGACTGTGACTTCCAGAATGATTGACTCTGCACATTCCATATTAGGAACAAAGGTATACGTACTTGATCCTACAAGACTCATCTCAATAGTAGCTGGAGTCCATGTACCTAAAAGACCATTCAGACTTGTGGTACTTAGTTCAGGCGCTGGCCCTGCTTCGCAGAGACTGGCAATCGGCTCAAATTCCGGAATCAGGCTAGTCTGGAAGCTTAGGGTGAGTGCTAGACTATTCACACCATTTACCGTTTGAGTAACGAACACCTCTGTGGTTCCGGCGGCTATCTCCATTTCATTCCCTTGACCAACTTCTAAAGTCAAATCGCCATCACTATACCAAATGATGCCATCACCTTCGACAGCCAAGCTTAAACCAGAAGAAGGCAAACAAATATCTTCCACGCTGCCTCCCCCCGCTAAAAGTGGTGCACCAGGGATAACAGTAAATGACAAATCATGCAGCACTAAGTTAGCCGTGAAGTTGTGCTGAATATTGATTGTGTATTCACCTGGTGGCAATACAGCCAAGTCGATAAACTCAGAGATTTCCGTTTGGTTCGGGGCACAACCGATTCCCGCATTGCTAAACTTAAGATCCAAATTGATGATATTGCCATCTATGGACGTTTCATAGTCTTCCAAAGCAAGAGATTCACTTTCCAATCCAAAATCAAGTACTACAGTGGTCTGCTCTCCCTCTTGATAAGTGGCTGAAGTCATCGTTGCTTCTTGCAGATTCACTAAAGATTCCAAACCCAAGAAATCGAAGTCACTACAAACTGTGTTGTAGGTGGTGTTGGTTCGCACAGGATCATTAAAATCAAAGTATATATCAGCAAAATTTTGTATAGAAATACCGTCAGGGTTGCCTGCCCTCTGCTTGAGACTGAATTCGACAAATCCATTGCTTTCCAATTGATTGACGCCAGAGTCAGGGAGGAGGATATTATTAAAGGTCCAGGTAGCAATGTTACCATTCAACAAATAGGTATAGTCATGACTGGCCATTCGTGTCTCTAAACTCGTAGGGTCAAGGTATTGTGTATTGATTGTGTCTACTAATACAACCGTAAAAGCGGTGTCATTTCCAGTATTTTGAAAACGAATCTTGAAATCTAATTGCTGATCAGGTGAAACGAATCGCTGTTCACCGATCCCAGCTGGGCTTACTTGTTTGTCATTGGGATCATAGGCACCTATTACTACTCCACAGATTTTGTCTCGAACTCCCGGCAGAAACCCAAAGTCAGCAGTGTTTAAGAATCCGAGCGAATGCGGATTCGGTCCGCAAGCCTCTACTGCATCTTGTGAGAAGGTGCGGAAAGGATTGCCTTCATTACAAATAGCCTTTAGACGATGGGTATGCCCGTTGGCAGGCATGATTACCTCAAATGTCTCATCTTGCTCAAGTTGATATCCCTCGACATTGGATAGAATGTCATCCTCGTAGCATTTGAAAATATTGCTTTCCGTCATGTCCAATCCTCGATTGCTAATCTGAAAGATCACAGACTCTCCTTCGCAAAAACCTCTTACCTCAATATCGGAACCATCCCAGAGTGGTAAGACGTCCTCACAAGGCTCATTTGGATAAACGGAGGCTTCCAGACAAAGACCACTGCCTAACTCGACATCACAATCTACCGTCAGATCGATGGTCAGTCGATCACAGCTACCGTAATCCACATTCCCTATATCAAACCTATAGCTCTCTGAGTCCAGTTGTTCAAAGGGCAAGCTGGCGCCGGTAAGGGTGTTTCCTTCGGGAATGAAAACATCCACGTATGCTCCTTCCGCCATCAGGGTTCCTTGATTGCAGAACTCGACATAGACTTGCGTATCGAAACATCTCCTCAAAATAAGCGTAGAAATCTCGACCGTCATCATAGGGCAGGTGGACAGTGGTATTAGCCCAAAGTCAATTCCAACTATATCATCATCATAGCTGAGCGCTTCCCCTACAACAGGCACTTCCTCAGGACAAGAGTAAGCCCAAAGACTGTTTGGCAATAGTGCTGCAATCTCTTGAATGCCGGTTTCCAAAAGAATGTTAAACTCACCATCTTCTCCGCTAAGGGTCTGGATCTCCCCGCCTTCGGCAAAAACCGGTATGTTTTGAAGTGTGGGCTCTCCTTCATCAAATTGACAGTTCCCGTTTTGGTCATGATAGATGCTACCTGTATAGCTTGCTCCATCGATACAATCGGTATCGATGTTTTCGATGAGGAGGTTTGGTGGAAGCTCTGAGGCTAAGGGAATTCCTCCTACAAAGTCGTTTGGACAAAGGGTCACTTGTACTAACTCTGGCATTCCGGCCAGGCTTGGCAGCGCACCCGAAAGTTGATTCCCAGACACATCCAGCGTCCAGAGACCAGGGCTCTGAATTTCAGGCAGCGGTCCTGTTAGCAAGTTATTGGAGACATTATAAACTGCGATGGTCTCTGAGCTCGGGAACACAAATGCACCACCGATTTGATTGTCTTCAAAGCGGGCAAACCTAAGGGCAGTTAATCCGGTAAAATCGGGAAGCACTCCGTCGAATTGATTCCCTTGCAAACTTAGATTTGTCAAAAAATCTCCACTAAGGGCAGGAATTTGGCCAGTGAACTGATTGGATTCCGCATTGAGGTTTATAAGCTTCGGGCAAAATTCAAAATCAGGTAGACTACCAGATAAGTTGTTGTCGGAAAAATCCAATCGCTCCAGATCTGGAAGGTTCGTAAAATTGGGTATTGTTCCTTCCAACTCAGCTTGAAAAAGATATAGCACCTTGACTTTAGGGATTCCAGCAAAGTCTGGTATATTGCCAGTAAGTCCCGTGTTGTAAGTTATATCCAACCACTCTAACTCTGGCAACTGAGGATCTGGTATTTGTCCGACCAAGCCATAATTGCCAAGTGACAATGATTTCACGTGGCAGCCGTCATCGGTGAGACCTACTCCAGTCCAAGCAGAAATTGGTCCCTCAAACCAATCAGTATTCGCTTGCCAAACAGGGCCCGCATTATTGTTAAAAAGAGCTACCAGCTCCAATGAGTCTGACACTTCGACTCCTGTACATGAAGCCTCTGCTCTCATGGAGGAAAGCAAGATGGTCAATATCAGGCATAGGGTGCTTAATGCATTCGTTATGTTCATCATGATCGGTTTTCTGGTCATCGATAAGCCAAAGATCAATCATCTTATCGTTGCTTCGTAAAATTTTGTGCTAAAAATGAGCAAATAATTCTTCTAAAAATTTCAATAATTGAAGCAAAACTTCCCAATATATACCTATTAATAAGCCATTTTTATATTACAAACTCACACAACTGTATTCCCAAAAACTAAGCTCAAAAAACAAGTTATTTTCAGCGCTTTTCTTTACTTTAGGGCTTTAAAGATGGATCAATTCAGGATTTAATAGCGCCAGACATGAGTTTAGGCCCCGATTTAGTTCTTTCTGCACCGAATTAAACTGTAAGAAACAGGCCCAATCCCTCACTAAGCCAAGTAGATGAAGCACCTTAAAGTATTTGCCTTCCTTCGCAGCATGGAAAACAAGGAATATCAGCTCTTTCATAAATGGCTTTTGTCTACCTTACACAATTCCAATAAGAGCTTGCCAGTCCTGTTCCATTACCTGCAGCGCAGCGCACCGAACTTTGATGCTCCGCGGCTAAAACCCGAACGGGTACACAAGTATCTGTTCCCCACAAAAGTCTACAAGTCAAACACCTTGCGAAAGCTCTATTCTGAGTTAATCAAGCAACTCATGGATTTTTGGGTCGACCAGGACAGCCAGTCTAACCCCAGGTTGAAAGAGCTCAATTGCTGGCGCATCCTAAAACAGCGTCAGTTACAACACTATACCCCAGCCCGAATCGATGCCTTGCGAAGTCAGCTCTTTGAACAAGATTACCAAAAGGAAGCTCAAAACCTAAATCGCTATTGGTTTTCAGTTCAAGAACATGAAGATATTATTGAAGAAGGGCAGCGAGACACAGAGCCAAAATTGCAACCTGTGAGCGATACACTCGATCGCTTTTTTATCTATCAAAAACTCAAGCACTATTGTAGTGCTCTAACCCAAATGCGTTTTCAAGAGACTTCCTATAAGTTTCAGTTCATAGAAGAAGTGATCGACCTGGCAGGAAGCGCTCCGTACCGAAAATTTAAGGGGATTCAATTCTATCTGCTGAGTATCCAATCCATGTTGAAGGAGGGCGAGCAGGCAGAAATGGCTTATCGCGAAATGAAGCACTTGCTCTTTCATGATTTGCGAGCTAGTGACCGGGATGACATGCAAAGCATGCTTCGTCTTGCCAGAAACTTCTGCATTCAACAAATCAATCAAAGGCGAAAAGACTATATACAGGAAGTCTTTGAAATCTACCAACTAGAAATCGATGAAGGACTCATCTATTCAGATGGTAAGATCGCCAAGGCCACCTATAAGAACATTGGTACCGCTGCTATGCTGCTTCACGAATACGAATGGCTGGACAACTTCATAGAGCAAAATCGTTACTCGGTAGAAGAGGGGGCCTACTTCTTCAACCTTGCTAGTCTGCGCTTTAGCCAAAAGAGATTCGAGGAAGCTGTGGATCTATTTAACAAGGCTGAACATCAAGAGGTACTTATGAATCTTTCAGTCAAGGCCTGGTTGCTCAAATCTTATTATGAGCTGTGGCTTCTACATCCGAACGACATGCATCAGGAGGATCGATTGGAAGCACATATCACAGCGTTCACTACCTTTCTGAATCGCAAGAAAGCAGTACTGCCAGATCACTATCTCTTTCATCTAAATTTGGGAAGATTTGTTAGAGAGATGCTTCGCTATTCCAGACCGTATCAAAGCGATACTGAAAAGCTCACTGACCTGCTCGAAAGAGTAAAAGCCTCCCGTCATATAGCAGAAAGACGATGGCTTATTGCTAAAATCAATGGTCTACTGACTTAGCAGACAAGGGTCCACTGTTGGTGATTAGTGGCTAGTGTCTAGTGTCTAGTGTTGAGCCTAAGTCTTGAGTTTTGCGTCTTGAGCTTTGTCTTGAGTCTTGTGCTTTGTCTTGCGTCCCTAGTGCCCATACAAATCCGGCTGGAATGGTCAAGATACTTGAAAACTCTTTTTCGCCACGGGCCAGAGACGGTGAAGAATAGCCCTGATAGAAATGGATATGGAGCTGCACTGAGCGCCTGACTGCGCCACTGATGATGGCTCGACGTTAGGAGAGACGACAGCAGTGGATGCAGGAAGCAGCGAAGGGTGGCTCCATAGGAATGGATAGCAGGACGGAAATCGCGCGAAGCAATGCTGCTGTGCTCCAAAAAGAAACAAACCCCGATGCGCGGCAAAGAAACAGCAGGCGAAAGCAATCACTGCCTGCTGCTTCTTGGAGAATTCGTCTATTATATCTTGATAAATTTGGCTAAGCTAAGGGAGCCATTTTCGTTTAGCGTATTGACAAAATACACACCAGGCTTCCAATGACTCAGATTGAGATTGTGTGTATATTGCCCCTGGACAGGTTGCTGGATAAGCAGTTGGCCTTTTGCATCATAAATCGAAAGAACCTGTGCTTCTGCCCTCTCAAAATGGAGGGTCAATTGATCCCGAACCGGGTTGGGGATTAACAGAATTTCGAGACTCGTGATGGTCTGTGATTGCATTTGTGTTTGCAACAAATTTTGCTTTGGTTGCACAGGCTTGAATCTCGGAATTCTAGCATTGTGCTCAAACAAGAGCAACTCCGTCAAGGCACTTGCTTCGTCATACTTGTGCTGAAGGGTCTTGTGCAGTTCTTCAAGATCCTGTTCAGCGAGTCCTTGACTTTGTTTAGCTCCGGATGCATAAAACTTCTCTTTCTTTTTCAACACTTGAAGCACTCGCTTTCCTTCTTTGCTTGATTCCAAGGTCTTGTAGAGTTCCGGCAATCGATCGAAGGATAATGCCTCGATACGCGCATTAGCATATCGTGTTTTAACTATTAGATCACCATGCTCCAGCACAAAATGGTATAGACAAGACTCCTGATTTTGCGGCATATGCTTCAAGGCCTTTGTCATCACTTGCTGCATCAGGGCTTCAGTCCCCAACTTGCTTCTACTTACTGCAAGATGATCCAGCATTTCACAATAGTCAGGAGTAGCTGAGGGGATCGGATTTCTCATCTGAGCTTGCAGATAGTCAGGAGATTCGAGACAAAACTGAGTACCTTGGCTAATAGTGCAGGAGATTGGATGTACTTCAGGAGCAGAATCGGTATTAGGTAATGCTTCAGAGCCAAAATAGTGGTAATCGATATCGGGATGCTGAATGGATGGCTCCACCCAAATACTGGGAACATTTGGCATATGACTAAAGTCATTAGTCAGAGGTGTTGCATTGTAGAAGCAGAATTCTTGTGTCTGAGGGTTCGAGCAATCAATCGGAATATCCGGATCATCAAGGTCACAAAGCCCTTGCTCTTCCATCCAGTCGCCGCTGCTTACCAGGATATCATACTCCGTCATTTCATCAAAGCTGTTACATTGAAGGCTCATTCTGGTATTCTTGCCTTGTAGATCAATTCCTATATCAAGTTTTTGGAAAGTGTTTCGATAGATCCAATCCGGATCGGCCCCTGATTGAATCACCTTCATGCCCCGACTGGCATAAATCGGATAGAGCGAAGAATTTGAGTTTTTGTCAAAGCTGTTGTTTTCGATAACACAATCGTCAGTTGCTCCCAGGATTAGGTTGCTTACATACTCACCCGCTGGCACTTGACCACGATAGGTATCGAATGAAGCATCAATTAACCTCAGGCCATTGGCATATAGAACGGCTGTTTGACTGTGAAATGGGCCCCATTCCGAATGACTTCTAAAAGCACATTTTCGGATTAAGGAACCTTCATCTCCGATAAAAGTTGCTCCTAGCCGATTCACGTAAAAGTTGCATTCGTCCATCCTAATGCTGGATTTAAACGCCAAGACTGGCGAAAGATCCTGTGTTTGAAGGACCTCAAATCGGCACTGATCCAGGAGAACACCGTGATTGCTGTGGATGCTTATACTAGTGTTCGTGCCTTGCATATCGACATCTCGAAAGTAACTTACATTGTCCCTGTGAAAGGGATTGAAGCGGACAGTAAATCTGGACTCCAGTTCAGTATTCCGGCAAATTAAGATTCCCCCTGCATTTTCATTTTCCTGAGACAGGCTGTTGTTATCAGAGCCCATAGAAATCGCCACTTTAGCACTTTGCAAACGGGAGCCATCTTCAAGAATCAATACGCCATGTTGCTCCTTTTTGTTGGGATAGATTCCCTGCTCTACGAGATGAATGGGCGGATGATCTAAATGGGGATTTCCCAGAACCGTAATTCCATTCCAATTTCGATCGATATCGCTTGCTATCAAGGAAGAAAGACAGCTTCCATTGGTAATCTCCAGCCGTCCAGCCCGATGAACGGTAATACGGGTATCCGGAGCAAGTATGATGCTTGCAGCATCTATGACAACCGTTCGCCCGGGAAGCACCCTATATTCAGCTGCTGTCCAATAGTGCTCACCAGTAATCACAAGGCCATCAGCAAAGTCTACGATGCCTGTAGCTGGCTGCGTTGGACTTAGGTCAACATAATCGACCGTTTGAGAGGTATAGACATGTTTCATCATTTGCTGCAATTGCATCGGGGTAAGAGCATTTGACAATGCGTTGGATTCCATGTAGTTGTTTTGAAAGGGACTATTGTAGCATTGGCAATGTTCTGGAATATCTGATTCGGGATCGGAGCTAATAATTTCCCCACATAGTTGATCACTATTGCATGGGGCATTGTTGTGCGCATGACCCAGTGAAAGGACATGCCCAATCTCATGGATCAAATGTGTAGCACTAAACCAGGGCCATGCTGAATCCTCGATGTTCTCCCAGCCAACCATACCAATGGTTGCAAAGTGTGAGTACCCGCGTCCGCTTGCGCTTGGCATCGGCTCTGAGGGATGATATGAAGAAACGAATATATCAATTGCTCCTTCTGTTCCGTATCTCTGATGCAGCTCAAAAAGATAATCTTGATCAAATGATGGTGGAAGCTCAGAATTTGGCGCATCTACTACCAGATAAAGTTCCGGTTCGTTGTGCACATAGATGCCATCATTATCCGGTTCTTCAAAATCAGTAAAGTCCGGACCATAATCATCTCCCTCGATCTCTTCTCCTAGTAGAGCTACTCTGAAAGGAATTAGAAGTACTTCTGGACAGTCCTCTACACCATTAAACACATTGCAGAGTTCCATCACATGATTTGTCTCCAGCTTTTCATTGATTACTTGCATCAAGGTCTGTATTCGTTGATGGACCACAGAATAATCAATATCACCCGGATCATCTGCTGCACGCAAGAAGTGGAAGCGAAGATTGATGGTATGTAAGTGCTTATTGAACAAGGCATAGTAATCCAGATCCTGACAAGCAGTGTTCTGCTGTAGTGGAACCTGTTCGGGATTAGTATCGATGCAGATAAATGGATGATCGTTCTGCGACAGTGCATCTTGTGTAGCTATTGAAGCTAAGGAAAGTACACACAGCAATACAAATAAAACTGATGTTCTTAACATCTGGTAAACAATTTAGGTTAAACAATTTGGTACATAAACCAGCTATACTGTTGAAGCGACAGCATATCTTGGGGAGCTGTTTACATCTGTGCAAGGCAAGCCATTAGGGCAAATGGCCCTGGTGATCAAATCCAGAAATCATGATCGACCAGCTAAGCAAATCTACTACATTTGCCAGGCAATGCAGCAAAAAATCGCCCCCTTAACATTTCAAATTCTCTCTTCTATACAGATCAATGTTAGAGACTGGGCCGCTAGTCTGAGCCAATGGAACTTTCTTGAAGCTCATTTGATTAATTTAGTATAAAACCGAACAAAAAATATGGCAAGCGAAAACGGATTAATTACAAGCAAATCAATTCAGGACTTATCAGGACGGTGGATGCTCGGAATGGCAGGAGTGATCGGCAGTTCAATCTTACTGGGTATCGCAGGCATGATTCCTTTTGGAATACTGGTAACAGGTGGGCCCTTGGCCCTGGGCATCTCCATCTTTACCCTGGCCTATGCCCGAGGAGACAATCCCGAATTCGGGATGATCTTCGATGGCTTCAAAAACTTCGAAAAGAGTTGTCCAGTCTATATCGTCCGTACTATATTTATTGTCCTTGGCTTTATCTGCATGATTGTTCCCGGAATCCTTTTGGCGATTATGTATTCGCAGGTTTTCTACTTACTGGCAGATGAGCCTGACTTGGGTACTATGGAGGCATTGAAGAAAAGCGCAGCAATGATGGAGGGCCACAAGCTGCGCTATATCGGCCTTTGTATGCGTATGTTTGGCTGGGCTATACTGTGCATTTTCACTCTGGGTATTGGCTATTTTTGGCTGGCTCCATACAGTGCTGTTGCCTATGCCAATTTCTACAATGATCTAAACCCTGGCCCAACAGAATTCGACATTACGGATCATTTGGTTTAGGGTAA
>JAHDDV010000196.1 GCA_020629205.1 Chitinophagales bacterium
GCCGAACCACTGCGGACAAGGTGAGTGAGAGCGGATAGCCAGGTGACAGGATGGACTGGCAGTAGGATAAGCTGGAAATTATTCGAGTACTTGCTGCCAGGCCATGCTGGCAGCCGCCCAAAAAAATTAATGAAATACAATGTGAATCATAATCAATGAGGCTAGTAGAGCCATTCCTAGTTTCAACACAGTGGGACTGGACGAGCGGAACCAATCTCTCCAGGGGCGATTGCCTTTTTCGATGATAGTGGGAATGGCAATCATTGTGAGCCCGACCAGTATTACCCACATGGCTCTGAACAGATAATTCATGTCGGGAAACCACTCTTTTAGCAGCAGCTGTACGGGCACGGTGAGTAGGAAGGCTAAAAGTGTGATCCATTGACGTGGGCTCATGAGGAATGCCGCAGAACAAATCAAGACGACGAATCCGCAATTGAAATAGTAGCGGAGTTCATTCAGTGTGTGTGTGAAGGCACTTTCAGGATTTGTAAATTTTATGTTCATTAGAACAAGTCCCATAATCACTCCGGTGACCAGTGCGACAATGATGGTGCGACGTCCGGCTGTGACCATTTCTGTATCAGTTGCATCAGGTTTGATGTATACTTTGTAGATGTCTACTGACCACAGTGTAGCCAGAGAATTAAAGAGGGAATCTACAGTACTCATGAGAGAAGCGAAGACGGCACAGAGGATGATGCCTCTGAATCCGGTGGGCACGTAGTGGGACACAATGTAGGGGAAGGCCATATCGGGATCGCTGATTGGATTATTGGCTAGTACTCCGGCGAGTGCGATGCCGGGAATGATGATCATAGCGGCCATGAGGTACTTGAGTACGCCACCAACCATAAGGCCGATTTGTGCTTCTTTGAGGCTTTTGGCGGCAAGGGAGCGCTGTACGGAAGACTGATTGGCGCACCAGTAATTGATGTTTAAGAAGAAGAGGCCGAACATGGCGATCCAGGGTAGCTTTGGATGATCGGCGGGTAAATGCAGATGCATTAGCTCAGGGGTTTTGACATAGAGTTGCGACCATCCACCAAGCAGATTGACCATGATGAACATGACCATCAGACCTCCTAGAGTGAGAATGGCGAACTGTATGAGGTCAGTCCTTACCACGGCGGCCAAACCTCCAAAATAGGTATAAATGGCAGAGAATATACCCAAAGCGGCAATGAGTACACCCATGCGTACAAGTTGGTCGTCACTGATAAACATCAGGAAATCGGAGAAGACTAATTCGGCAGCATAGGCTCCCCAAAAGAGGGTCATGCCGAGGCTCAGAGTAGCGAACATAATAATGTTGGCCGAGGTGTATAAGAGTGCGACTTTAGGGCCAAGCCGAGAGGAGATGAATTGGGTGATAGTATAGACGCCTTCTCTTAGATAGAGAGGGATGAAGATGAAGGCGGCCATCAGAATGCCTTGTACGGCGTTGACTTCAAACATGGCCTGAGCAAGTCCGTACAAATAGGCGGAACCCATCATTCCTAGTAGCTGTGCTCCCGCAATATTGGTGGCAATCGTTGAAATCGCGATGGAATACCACCGGAGGTTTCTCCCGCTTAGAAAATAGTCTTCACTGCTTACATCATCTCCGGTTTGCCTTCCGCTAATAGCGATGATGAAAACCGCAGCAAAATAGAACAGTACAATAGCGAGATCAATTCCTAACATGGGTGTAATGGTTTACTGATTCTATATTTGCACCTTATCGTCTTTTTCCGGCGGCGAGCGGAGTGTCTGGAGCATTTTTGGGAATGCGGCCCTGCACAAGGGGTAGTGATACTGTTTTGAGTTTTGGTAAGACATACTTAGCGAATAGCTGGCATTCTTGCAGATGTGGGTATCCAGAAAATATGAAGGAACGGATTCCAAGATCCATATATGCTTGCAACTTGGCGAGGATCTGATCTGGATTGCCAACAAGTGCCGCTCCGCAACCAGATCTTGCTCTCCCGATGCCTGTCCACAGGTTGTCTTCGACGAAGCCATCCATATCGCTGGCACCACGCATTTCAGCTTGGCGAGAGACGCCAAGTGATTTGGCATCCTGGGCTCTTTCGCGGATTTCCTTTCCGACATCATCGTCGAGCTTGCTCATTAATTTTCGGGCATGTGCTCTGGCTTCTTCTTCAGTTTCCCGAACAATCATATGGATTCTTAGACCGAAGTCCACTTTGCGACCATATGCTGCTGCTTTCTGACTCATTGTAGTCATGAGGTCTTTCAAGCGTGTTTTGGTTTCAGGCCACATCAGATAGACATCGCAGTGCTCTGCACATAGGTCCACACCAGGTGGGGAATAGCCACCGAAATATAGCAACGGCCCACCATTTTGCTGGTAAGGTTTGACCGGTTCTGAGGCCAATTTGATTTGATAATACTGCCCTTGAAAATCGATCTCGTCTTGAGTCCATGCTTGTTTGAGGATCTCGATGACTTCTCTGGAGCGTTGATACCTTTCAGGGGAGGATAGCTTGGTTCCTGGCAAATCTGAGGAGATGATATTGATCGTAAGACGACCCTTGAGAATGTGGTCAATAGTAGCAATGGCGCGAGCCAACATAGGCGGATGGATCTCCCCGCAGCGAACTGCGGCTAAGAGATTGATCTGCTTTGTCAGTGGGGCTACTGCGGATACGAAGGACATGGTATCTTGTCCGACTTGATAGCTGGAGGGACAAAGGATATTTCTGTAGCCAAGTTTATCAGCTGTCAGCAGGATATTGGAGGCATTCTCCCAATTGCTTTTGTATTGATCCGGCATTTCCCCAAGGAAGTCTGTGTCCCCATTGCAAATGGGTGCAAACCAGGAGATTTCTGCTCCATCAAGTTCTTTAGATCTTATGATTATATCACTCACTTAAGGATTGTTTTCAGTTTTCTTATTGCGCATTCTTAGGCGATGGTCTGACCGGAGGCAGCTTGCCAGAGTTCATACCATTCCATTTGGCTTAGTTCAATTTCTACTGCCGCAACTGCCGCGGCGACTCTTCCGAGTTTGGAAGTTCCCAATACTGGTAATATACCGGAGGGATGTTTCATCAGCCAGGCTAGAAGGATTTGATCGGAGGAGGCCTCGTGCTCTTTGGCTATTCGATCGGCAACTGCCAGGACTCTTTGTGCCTCTTCACTTTGATTGTCTGAGTATATTGATCCTCCTCCCAGTGGTGACCAGGCCATGGGTTGGATGCCGTATCGTAGACATAGGTCCAATGTGCCATCTTCGAATGGCTGGCGATGGAGGACAGAGGCTTCGATTTGGTTGGTGACCAGTGGGAAAGCATCATGAAGTAACTCAAATTGGGATGGGGAGAAATTGGATACACCAAAGGTCTCTACTTTCCCAGTGTCGTTCAGGTGCTCGAATGCTTCTGCTATATCATCCGGATCCATTAGGTAATCTGGCCGATGTAATAGCAACATGTCGATGTACTCTGTGTTGAGTTCTTTTAGGGAGTTTTCGACAGAGTCAATGATATGTTCAGCGGTGCTATCATAGGATTTGATCTTGTGTTCAGGACGTTGCTCACAGACTCGACGGATACCACATTTAGTAATGATTTCCATCCGGTCGCGAAGTTCTGGTTGGGCCTTTAGCACAGCACCGAAGGCAGCTTCGGTAGTATAGTCTCCGTAGATGTCTGCGTGGTCAAAAGTTGTTACACCTAGATCGATACAGCCTTCAATAAACTCTTGTAATTTTGCTGTGTTGTAATTTTCGCCCCATACACCAAGTCGCATAGTTCCAGCGATGACTGAGGAAATTTCAATAAAGGTGTCTTCATGTGATTCCATGCTGATGTTTTCTTGATTTTGAATACATTTACAAGAAATGAAAACCATTGCAAAATACCTATTCTTGTTGCTTTTACTGCTCGTGATTGCATACCTGTTGGGTCCTCGTGCGAAATTTGATCCGGTTTCTGCCGATATCAAGCCTTTGCAAATTCCTTTGGCAGACCTGGATCAATATGTAGCGGAGCGCGAGGATTCGCATCAGCCTATCAAAGCCGAAAATGAAGCACAAATTATTTGGGCGGATTCGATCCGTCAAACGGAATATGCCTTGGTATATCTTCATGGCTTTTCTGCAAGTCAAGCGGAGGGAGATCCCGTGCATAGGACGATCGCTAAGAAGTACGGGATGAACCTCTACTTAGCGCGATTGGCGGGACATGGCTTTGATGATATTGAATCTTTTGCTGATTTGCAGCCCCAGCAGTTGATTGAAAGTGGTCAGGAGGCCATTGCTATTGGCCAATTGTTGGGCAAGAAAGTGATTGTGATGTCTTGTTCCACAGGGAGTACTGTTTCCATGTATTTGGCTGCTGAGAATCCGGATGCAATTACGGCACAAGTAATGTATTCGCCCAATCTTGATATTGCCAACAAGCAATCGAAGATGCTGACATGGCCTTGGGGACTGCAGATAGCTCGTCTCATGATGGGAGGCAATTATCGCAATGTAAATTTGCCCGATAACTGCGCACCATATTGGACCTTAAAGTATCGTTTGGAGGGTGTAGTTGCCTTGCGGGATCTGGTCAATCAAACCATGACGGAGGAGACCTTTCGAAAGATCAAACAGCCATATTTGGCAGCCTATTGGTATGAGAATGAGGACTTGATGGACAAGACCATTTCTATTGATGCGATCAAACGCTTTGATGAACTTTCTGCTACTCCTGCCGATAAAAAGCTGGCGGTCGCCTGGTCAAGCGTGGGGGCTCACTGCATGGCTTCACCACTGCAGTCAAAGGATGTGATGCATGTGATAGAGGAGACTTCGAAATTTTTAGAGCTTCGGGTTTTCTAAGGAATCCGTCAATGAACAGCTACCTGGAAGGTACTATTACATCGAATTGATGCAATAAGGCAAAGCTCCAGGCGTCGCTGTAGCACTTCCCACTGAGCGACCTTAGTTTTCGAAAGCAATGGACTATATTTGTGGCCGCAATCGACCGCATACACCGATGGAGAGCACTGCCCCTCAGACTGAATTTGTCCGATTTACCACGAAGAGTCTTCTGGGCTGGGGTATTGTTGTGCTTCTGTACTGCCTTCTGGTGATCAATCTGGTTGGATTTCGTTGGGATCAACTCTTACTGATCCTGGTTTGTGTGGGTAGCTACTTTGGCAATGCGGCTACTCGCAAGTTCTTTCTTTCAATGGCCTTGTTTGCCATCTATTGGGTGGTGTTTGATTCCATGAAGGCTTACCCTAATTACTTGTTTCGGGATGTGAATATCGAGCAGCTTTATCTCTTTGAGAAGTCCCTCTTTGGGCTTGATCTGGGTGGCAAGACAGTTACATTAAATGAGTATTTCAACAGCCTCTCTATACCATTTCTGGATGTTCTTTGCGGCTTGTTTTATCTGTGCTGGGTTCCCGTTCCGATGTTGTTTACAGGGTACTTGTATTGGAAGGATAAGCGATATCTGGTCTACTTTGCCAGTTGCTTTATTCTTTTGAATATTTTGGGTTTTTCCATCTGGTATTTGTACCCGGCAGCGCCCCCTTGGTATGTAGCGGAGCATGGCTTTGTGGAGAAGTTTGCCGTGCCAGGGAGCTCCGCGGGATTAGCGAAGTTTGACCAGTTTTTTGGGATTAGCCTATTTGCTGGGATATACGAGAAAAGTTCGAACGTATTTGCGGCCATCCCTTCTTTGCATTCGGCTTATCCTGTGCTATTGGTTGGTTTTGCCTGGATACTGAAGTGGCGCCGCGCGCTGATCGGCTTTAGCACCATTATGTTGGGGATTTGGTTTGCGGCGATCTACACGAGCCATCACTATACCGTTGATGTAATTCTTGGGGCATTCTGCGGTTTGACAGCATTACTCCTATTTTGGAAGCTTGTACTCAAGTGGGGACCATTGAAGCGGGCAATGGATCGCTATGTCAAACTGCTTTGAGAATTCTATCGTAAGGCATCATATAGAATCTCGATCGGGTGTTTGGCTTTGCGCTTTGTTCCATCCATAATTTGATGTCTACAGCTCGTTCCTGTCGCAGCTATGATGTCATTTTCTTGCGTAGCTCTTACAGCAGGGAACAGCACTAATTCGCCAATCTGCATCGAGACATCATAGTGTTCTTCCTCATAGCCAAAAGATCCAGCCATACCGCAGCATCCCGAAGGGATGACCTCTACTTGATAATTGAGCGGGATGTCGAGGAGAAAGGCGGAAGGGTCAACCGAAGCAATAGCTTTTTGATGACAATGACCATGAAGGAAAACCTTTCTTGGCTCTTTGGTGAAAAGGTATCTGTTGATGTTACCAGCTTCCATTTCTTTGGCTATGAAATCGTCAATCATATAGCAGTTTTGGCCTAGTAGCTTAGCGTCGTTTTCTTCCTCTTTAGCGACAAGCCTGGGATACTCATCCCGAAAACTGAGAATGGCTGATGGCTCAATTCCGAGCAAGGGTTGTGCGTCTGAAACCAGTTTTTTGAAGATTCTCACATTTGTGGTGGCAAACTTCTGAGCAGTCTTTAGCAAACCTTTGGAAATCGCGGCTCGGCCACTTTCTGCATGGGCTGGCATCTTTACATCATAGCCCAACTTGCCTAGTAATTTGATGGCTTTGATACCAATTTCGGCATCGTTGAAGTCCGTGAACTCATCACAGAAAAAGTACACCGTTTTCTTAATGTCTTGAGGTCGGATCGAGGAGTAGTTTTTCAGATACCATCGTCTAAGACTTTGCTTGCTGACTGTAGGCAGGCTTCGCTGTGGAGATACTCCTGCAAACTTCTTGATGATGCCGGAGGTGAAACCATTGCTCAGCATAAAATTGTGTAGTGGATATATCACACTGCCCATGCGATTGATTAGGGCAATATTGGCGAAGATTCTGTTCCGTAGTGGAACACCATTTTTCTCGTAGTATTGGTGCTGAAACTCTGCTTTTAGGCTAGCCACATCAACATTTGAAGGGCAATCGCTCTTACAGGCTTTACAGGACAGGCATAGGTCCATGACCTGTTTAATTTCTTCATGATCGAAGCGATTGCTCTTTTCTGAATGCGTAAGAAATTCTCGAAGGATGTTGGCTCTCGCTCTCGTGGTGTCTTTTTCATCTCTGGTGGCCATAAAGCTAGGGCACATGGTCCCGCCAGCCAGGTGGCTCCGACGGCAATCTCCTGATCCGTTGCACTTCTCTGCCATACGCAAGATGCCACCATTGTCCTCAAAATTGAGCAAGGTGGGGATCTCCGGTTCGGATCGGTCAGCTTCATAGCGTAAGGAACTGTCCATGGGATCAGCGTCAACGATCTTGCCGGGATTGAAAATATTTTTGGGGTCCCAAACGGCTTTTAACTGACGGAGCAGTAGATAGTTTTGCTTGCCAACCATCATTTCGAGGAACTCGGCTCGCACCCTTCCGTCGCCGTGCTCTCCGCTGAGCGATCCACCATATTTTTTGACCAAGACAGCGGTGTCATGTGCGATGTCTCGAAACATCTTGACATGCTTAGATTGTTTTAGGTCAAGAATTGGTCTTAGGTGAAGTTCACCAGCACCAGCATGAGCATAATGCACGGAGCGTTGCCCGTACTTTTGCATGATATCACCAAACTCGGCGATGTACTCTGGCAGCTCTTCCACCCAGACGGCCGTATCTTCGATGACTGCGACAGGCTTGGCATCGCCGGGGATATTTGCCAGTAGTCCCAGGCCAGCCTTGCGTAGCGTCCATGCCCTCTTGATGTCAGGCGGGTAGATTCTGGGAAAGGCATAGGCCATGCCTGCTGCTTCAAGGTCTGCTTGAAGCGCATCAGCCAGTGCATCGACTTCTTCCCTTGTTTCTCCACCAAATTCGATCATTAATATGCCTTCCGGATCTCCCTCTACAAAGAACCTGTTTTGGGCTTGCTCCTTGTTTTCTTTGGTACAGTCCATGACAATCTTGTCCATCAGCTCCAGGGCTCTTACCGGGTGTTTGATTGCGATAACGACAGCTCGTAGACTCTCCTCAAGACTCGAGAAGTGCGCACAAAGCATCACCTTCTCAGGTGGTGGTAAGGGGACCAGGGATAGCTTGATCTCGGTAGTAAAGGCTAAGGTGCCTTCGGATCCGGCAAGCAACTTGCACATATTGAATTCCTCTCCGTCTTGTGAAAAAGGTTGCAATTCGAGCAATTCGTCAATCGCATATCCTGTATTTCGTCGGTGGATCTGTCGCTTGGGAAACTCCTCTCGAATCTGTTGCTGCACGGATGGCTGACTGAGCTGCTCCGCAACAAAAGTATAGATATCCCCTTCGCGATCTGGCTGTTTTTGTTTTTGTTCAAAAGACGCTTGGTCTATGGATGAGAAGGTAGCCTGCTTCCCGTCGCTCAAGATGGTTTTCAGCTCCAGCAAATGATGTCGGGTCGTTTTGTAGACTACGGAGTTAGTGCCACAGGAATTGTTGCCTACCATTCCCCCGATCATTGCTCGATTGGCTGTGGAGGTTTCCGGCGCAAAGAACAGTCCGTAAGGCTTGAGGTATCGATTGAGGTCATCGCGGATAACCCCCGGCTCGACGCGCACCCATCGCTCTTCTTGATTTACCTCGAGTATTTGATTGAAGTGCTTGGACACATCGACCACGATGCCCTCTCCCACTACCTGCCCGGCCAATGATGTTCCCGCTGCCCGCGGAATGAGTGAACTCCCATGTAGGGTGGCAAAGGCAATAAGTTTCTGAATATCTTGTTGATTCTTAGGATAGGCAACGGCTGTTGGTAAAGATCTGTAAACGGAGGCATCAGTGGCATAAAGCACACGCATGGCCATATCATAGTGGAGTTCTCCTTGAAGATCACTCGCTAAATCTTCCAGCTGTTTCGAGGCTAAGTGCATGATTTTTAAACATTAAGCTGCAAAACTAATCATATCATGGATATGCCGACTAAAAAGCTTGCCAATCTTAATTTTAGTGCTTTGTTTAGAGCTGACCTGGCCTTATGAATAATTCATGAAAATCGGTAAATTTGTTACAACCACTATAACCATCAACCAGACACAGATGACTTCAACACCATATGCTATAACCACCCGGATTCTTTGTTTTCTTTTATTAGGTATCCTATCCTTGAGCTTTTCTCAATCGGTCGAGGCAGCAACTGGCGAGGAAATTACAGCGGTTACTGCTCCGACTCAAGAAATTTTCTTCGTTCTCACAGAAAACACCAATATCTTCAACGCTTTTGATGTACTGAAGCAGATGGAGCTTAACGTGAAAGAGCTCAACGGTTTCTACGTAGAAACGACTGGTAGTGAAGCCACTGTCAGTTCGCTAAAGCAAGGATTGAAAGCCAAGGCTTACCTTTCCGCGAAATCAGACATCTATGATGATGCTGTACGTGAACCTGAGGTTTCCTACAAAAATGGACGAATCATCGTGAAGCTCAGTTTCTTTAACCTGACTTCAACAGATATGGATGATTTTGTGAATTTCATGAAGACCAATAATCTAAAGATATCAGACGGAGATGTACTTCCTTACAAGTGGGGGCTGGCCAATGCGAATGGGGATACTACGGCCATGGCAGCCAAAATGAAGGGACATCCACTGGTCCAACTGGCAAAACAAAACAAGGTTGTAGGAGTCAAATAGCGATTCTGCAACACTTACAAGCCGAATGTCTACACTTACTAAGTGTGCATTTACAAGCTTGATTCAAGGGTTTAGATTTGAAAGCAAAGGAGCATTGCTTCTTTCATTTTCAAACTTAAACCCTTTTTTATGATGTATCTATCACTGGGATCTTTGCTGGCTATTGTATCGCTTGTACTGGTCCTCAAGCTGATTTTTCGGGAGAATCCGGAAAAGATTATGCAGCGACATGCCAACGATGAGACTTCCGTACTGGTTAAGAAATACCCGGAAGCGCAGGTGGAGAATTTTCGAAGTAGTTTTTTGGGTTTCGGGCTGGTCCTTGCTCTTGCCTTTTGCATTTTCGGACTCAATGTACAATCTGCCTTGAATGCTGAAGAGCCTAATGACTATATGCCGGAAGATATGCCCACTGTCACTATCATTCCAAATACGGTTCAAAAGAAGCAGGAGATGACACCTGCCCCAGAAAAGATCGAGAAGAAAAAGAAATTCTCGCATAAACTGGAGATTGTCGAAGATACTAAGGAGATTCTGCGACAGGAGGTGGAGGACCTGCCTGATGAACCAGAAATCGATGATGCGATTGTCATTCCTGATGTGCCTGTAGCTATTACAGAACCAGAAATGGAGGAAGAGCCAGAACCGGAGGAGCCTCCGATTTACAAGATCGTCGAGGAGATGCCGGAGTTTCCCGGAGGTGAGAAAGAGATGCTAAAGTTCATCTACAGCAATATTAAGTATCCGCCTATCGCTCGCGAAAACGGGATCGAAGGGTTGGTGGCCATATCTTTTGTCATCGGGACAGATGGATCTGTGTCAGATTATGAAATTCTACGTGATCCCGGTGGAGGATGCGGAGAAGAGGCCCTACGAGTGGTGAAGAAGTTTCCGACATGGAAACCTGGTAAACAGCGGCACAAACCTGTACGGGTACTGTATTCTCTTCCTGTTCAGTTTAGGTTGGAGTAGGATCAAGGTGCAAGGTGCAAGGTGCAAGG
>JAHDDV010000197.1:0-1568 GCA_020629205.1 Chitinophagales bacterium
GACGATCTGGCTGATGAAGAGATTTGTCTGGGTGAGAGTTTTTCTGCCGCCAGTACAACAGCAGTGATCAACAATGGGGTTAGTTCAAGTTTTCAATGGTACAATAATGGAGGAATCGATAATCCGGGTAGCGATGCCATTGCTGGTCAAACCTCCGCGACGCTGACTGCTTTGCCCACTACTGAGGGAATCTACAGCTATCTGGTGAGGGCAACGAATACAGGCAATTCGGCATGTGTAGGGGTGGCAGAAGTAAATTTGCGAATCAGAGATATACAAGGCACTGGTATTGCGATCAGTGCGACTTGCACAGATGGCCAGCCAAATAACAATGGAAAGATATTCTTAACGGGTTTCAAAGATGAAACCTTTGATTATCATGCTGGGACAGTCTACACTGGTGGAGGGAGTTTTGCCAGCGGTATGCCAATACCCGATGATGGTATAATCATAAGTAATCTGCAAAATCCAAGTGGATCGCAGGATTATGTGGTGCGGGTTTTTGATCAGTACGGCTGCTTTATTGATATTGTGGTGACGCTGCAAGAGGCAGATTGTTGTGCTGCAGAATTCTGTGTTCCGATTCGCGTCTATGTCGGTGGATAGCAGAGTCCATGTTAAGTTTTTCTTACTTTTTGCCGCGGCCGAATGCCTGTGCGAATAGCCCCGATAGAAGAGGAAATGCAGGTAGCCTACAGGTACTGAGTGCACTGCTAGTGGGGGCTGAGAGGAACGAACAGACCCCAATAGCAGTAGCACGAAGCCCTGTATGCTGCCTGCATTGGAACGGATAGCGGGTAATCTGGTACCGCGATCGAATGACTTTGCGCTCCTAATTATTCCAGATTTAAGTACCTTTGATCAAAACCCATGTCCTTAACGAAACACATCTTTGTTACTGGTGGAGTAACCTCATCGCTGGGTAAAGGAATTATTGCTTCTTCTTTGGGGAAACTGCTTAAGGAACGAGGCTTTCGAGTGACGATTCAGAAGTTTGATCCCTATCTCAATGTTGATCCTGGAACGCTAAATCCGTACGAACATGGGGAGTGCTATGTCACCGAAGATGGGGCGGAGACGGATCTTGATTTGGGGCATTATGAGCGGTTTCTGGATGTTCCGACCACTCAGATCAACAATGTGACAACGGGCAGAATTTACAAGACAGTGATTGAGAAAGAGCGTCGTGGCGATTATCTTGGACAAACGGTACAGGTGATTCCTCATGTGACGAATGAGATCAAGCGGCGGATGCTCATGCTTGGCAATTCGGGTGAGTTTGATATTGTGATAACCGAGCTTGGTGGGACAGTGGGCGATATCGAATCCTTGCCTTATATAGAGGCAGTTAGACAGTTGAAATGGCAATTGGGAGGAGTGAATTGTGTGGTCATTCATTTGACTTTGATACCCTATCTGAGTGCTGCCAAAGAGTTGAAAACAAAGCCCACGCAGCATTCTGTGAAGGAACTTTCGCGGTCTGGTGTCCAGCCGGATATTTTGGTTTGTCGTACAGAGCGAGCCTTGACGCATGAGATTCGCAATAAGTTAGCATTATTTTGCAATGT
>JAHDDV010000197.1:1668-10618 GCA_020629205.1 Chitinophagales bacterium
AACTAGCTGATATGTATGATGATAGTCAATTGTTTATAGGTATGAATCGTGTATATTTATTCTCTGAATCAGTTTTTCTACAGCCAATTTGGAAGAATTTGATTTACCATATTATCAGCTGTAATTATAGAATTGTGCTGATGAATCTATGCGTTGGTAGGTTGTTAGGTTCTTGGAGAGCTTTTTGTGCTATTCTTAAAGAAAAAAAGCAAACCGAATGCCCTTTGTGGGTGTTTTGATTACTAAGACATGGACAAGTATAGGTTTTTGATGTTGATGTCATGAATGGCGTGAATTCAATGAGGCCATTTTGACAGAATGTGAAATAAAAACCTTTTCTTTGTTCTAAATTTTGAAGTACTTCCCAGTTTACGGGTGTTTGGCAGTTTTTTAGCAAGCCAGGTGTAAGCAAATATGGGGGAGGGGTCAAGAGGAAAAAAATTTACACAGTATCCGTCTGAATTTGCGGGATAGAATATAAAATCGCTGGACCAGCTTTGTTTTTATTGTATTGTTTTATTTAAGCAGAAGTCCAGTTTAAGCAATCTCACTATTGTTTATTGACCAATTCGTGGTCAGTCTCCATTCAGGCTTCCTGTAGCAAAACCCATTTTTTGCGGGCTGCTCAGCTTTCCCTTAAGACCTTCCCAAATAGTATCACCTTTAGTTTGTTTGTCCATCGTAGACCGGGATAAAAATTAAAAGTTTTTATGAGCGAGAGTAAGAATAACAGAAAAATTGATTTTGTTATTGATGGGACAAATGTATGTGGCTGGCATGAGACCAACATATACGAAGCAGGAAATCGAGGTAACAAGACAGCCGATTTCACATTGCTTCCATTATTGAAGCTAGTAGAAGTATTGCTAGCTCGTGGGCAGTCATTCCATTGTTGGTTTGATGCAAGTACCCTCAATATCCTCAACGACAATGAGCAGGTGATTTACAATGAACTGCTTAAGAAATACAACGACAATTTCTATCAGGTAATCGGTGGAATCAAAGCCGATCCCTTTGTGTTGGCATCGGCAGACAAGTTCAAAGCCGCAATTATCAGTAATGATAGTTTTGGTATCTATCTGGATAAGTACCCATGGTTGGAAAGAAACAAGCAACCGCTTCGGCTATTCAAAGGTGGCAAACCAAAATTGGGAGGCGAAAACCACTTGATGGTCCCTCATCTTGATATTAATGAAGTACTTGACCAAACTGTAGAAGACTTGTACCATGGATTGAAATACAATATGCAATCCAAGAAGCGTGGTGTGGTAAAGACTTTCAACGAGAAGAATGGTTGGGGATTTATCACTGGTCAGGATGGTGAGGATATCTACTTTAACAAGAAGAATATCCTGGTCCAGGAGAGCATGGATGTAGAGTTTGAAATAGGTCGCAATCATAAAGGCGAGCTATTTGCCAATAATGTCACCTTCTCAAGGGATGACATCGAGGAGATGCAAGAGCGCTACGATAAGGTTGTAGATGAGCTGAATCATTACAAAGTAGCCCGCAAATTTAAGGAATCAGACAAAGTACTTGAAGGTGAGGTGGAATGGTATGATAGGGATAAGGAGTACGGTGTAATCACCTATCAAGGAGATAAATCCTACTTCTTCTATGGCTCCGAGTTTAACCAGCCGGAACATGGTCCAATTCCAGGCCAAAAAGTGATTTTTCAAATTGGGAAAAACAAGAAAGGCGCCTGTGCGATCAAGATTTATTTATATGTAGAAGATAAGGGAGTCCAGGAAGCCTTCGACCGTTTTAGAAGGGGTGGCGGAGACAGCTCATCTGATAATAATCGTAAAGGCAAGCAGGGAAGTCAGAAGCAAAAGTCAAACAAAAAGGATCGCAACCAGCAGGCTTCAGCTCAATCCAATGGCAAACCCGGACCAGCTCCTTCGAAGCAGGATAACAAGGGTCAAGACAACAAGAGGCAAGACAAGCGAAAGGGAAGAGACAATTCGAAAGATCGATCTCCTGAAAGAAATGAGCGCAATGATCGAAAGGAAAGTCGACAAGACAGGGGAAAGAAGAATGAGAAATCTGCTGAGAATCGTGAGCGATCACAGGAAAAGCCTTCCAACCGCAACAATAAGAACAGCAAATCGGCAGCCAAAGAGGTAGCGCCAAAGGCTAGTCCAGAGTCGGCACCATCGAAAAAAGGGGAGAAGATCTATCTGGGCAAGATTACTTCCTTGAAAGGTGAGCAGGGGAGAATAAAGCCTTCCAATGCTAGAAAGACGCTGGCTTTTAAAGTAGTTGATGCCAGAGAAGAGGTAGCCGATGAATTGGAAGTTGGTGCTATGGTTCGTTTTCACCTTGAGATTACGGCTAAGGACATGATCCCAAAGATCATTGAACTGGTGTCAAAAAACACAGCTACAAGCACTGACAAGCAGGAGGAAGACACGACCACGGAAGAGAAGGAATCCAAGAGCAAGGCGAAGTCAACGAAGTCAAACAAGTCATCAAAGACCACGAAATCAAAGGGCAAGTCTGATACTTCATCTAAAAAAGCGACTGAAGATAGCCATGCTGCTGAGGAGGGAAATGAATCTGGCTCCGAACTCGATTTGAATACTGCCAAAGGGCGCAAAAGTTGGTGGGATCAGCTGGAGGGCCAATGGAAGTCTGCTTTCAACTTTGTGATCACCGGCAAAGAAGCCAAAACCACTCCTTCAGATGCTAAACTGAAAGAGCTCCTGGGGCTCACAAAGCTATCCCTGAATCCCAAGGGCGGTGAATTGAAAAAGAAGGTGACCAACCTTAGCGGACTGGAGAATTTGACCCTGTTGAAGTCATTGGACGTAGCAGAGCAGAAATTGAAAGACTTGCAAGGTCTGGCACCGCTGGTCAAATTGGAACGCATCAAGCTAAATTCAAATGAACTGTCCGATCTCAAGGGAATTGAACAATTGCCGAAGCTGAAAGAAGTCCACTGTGCCTGGAATAAGATCAGAAGTCTTGATGTATTGACCGAACTTCCAAAGCTTGATCATCTTGTCTGCGGGGGGAATCTCCTGGAATCCACTGATGCACTCAAGAAACTGAAGCGTCTAAAGAGATTGGAATGTTTCAATATTAGCCTCGATTCTCTGAAAGTACTAAAAGGCTACGAACGTCTGGAGATACTTAATTGCAGCTATAACCCAATCACTAGCTTAAAGGACCTACCAGCACTGACCTCAGTCAAAAAACTCAATATGGACTACTGTCAGCTCACTAGCACGAGCGGCATTCAGAAGTTGAAAGGGCTGCAAAAGGTAGAAGTTGAATACAATGAACTGAAAGACCTGAAAGGCCTGGATAAGATCGATGGTCTAACACATTTGAATTGCGGAAGCAATAAGCTAAGCTACAAGCAAATGCAGGCAGTCAAAAAGATGTCTGCATTGACGAACCTCAACGCCAAGGAAAACAAACTCAGCGATGAGGAGCTCGAAAAGATCAACGAGATTTTGAAAGATACCGTCAGCTAAGCGTAGATAACAAAATGCAGATAAAAGCGAATCAAGGCTTCTTCTTGATTCGCTTTTTTTACTTCAAGACAAACTCGCCCTTGGACCTGGTTTCATAAATAGGTACCCCAAGCCGCTCGCATTGCTTCTTGAGTTTGAGGACTGACCGGTAAGAATTGGTGCCATCTACAATCACAGCGCTAAGTGTAGGCCGACTCAGTAGCTCGTCTTCGATCTCCATTCCGTCACAAACTAGTAGAAAATTATAAGACTGCTCTAGAAGCGCTTCCTTCGCACTATAAGAATCTACAACGAGTAGCCGATAGTCCTGAAAGGTGAAAATCGGTGGATTCCAATATGTGCTATTTCCGCTTTGATCTGGCAACTGAAGCATCGACCAGGAATCGTACTCCAATGACTTCCGAAGTTCCATCACTTTCGAATAGGAGGAACTGTCTTTCGCTGAGTAGTAGAAATGGCTCTCGCTGGAATGCTGAACCTCAATCAGCGAAAACTCCCGATGATGATGCACCACTAGTTGATCGTGGCGGCTGTTGTTTGGAGGGAAGATCAATAGCAGCACAGCAATGCTACAAATGCCAATGGCTGTCAAATTGAGACTTCTCTTGAGCCAAACATGAGCAAGAACAAAAAGCAACAGATAAAGCAGCGCGACAGCATAGGGTTCGATGAACATCCCGCTCAAAGTGCTGCCCGGTAGTAAACTCAGTTGAGCCAAGGCTGCATTTTGTGTTTCAATCAGATAGGAGAGGAGCTTGGCAGGCAATTGCTTCAGGGCTACCAGTAGCCACCAATCAGGTAGTACAATAATGGGCAACCCAATGGCCAGGATTGCAGCTGAAGCAGGAATCACGATACAATTGGTAATCAAGGAGTAGCTTGGAATCTGATGAAAGTAGTAAATCACAATTGGCAGGGTGCCCAATTGAGCTGCGATAGAAACGCTGCTTACATTCCAAAGCCAGCGCATTAACGGCTGGGTGAAAGTCAGTATCGAAGCTATAGGTTTTTGCAAAGACACGATCCCCAATACAGCAGCAAAGGAAAGTTGAAATCCAGCCTGCATCATGTCCAGTGGACGGAAAATCAAGAGCATGATGGCTGTAAAAGCCAGGGTATTGTAACTATTCGAGAATCGATTAAGAACAATGCCTATCGAGAGCATGCTGAACATCAAAGTTGCCCTCATCACAGAAGGAGTCGAGCCGGTGATGCAAGCAAAGAACACAAGCCCTGAGATCAATAGCAAGAGTCTTAGGTAGCGCCATCGTCCACGATCCAGGAAGGTCAAAAGTCCCCCGAGCAGCATAGCCACAAAGCCCACATGTAGGCCCGAAACCGCGAGCACATGCATGGCACCAGCAGCACTATAATCCTGATAGGTCTGCTGCTCTAGTGAGCTCTTGTCTCCCAGCAGCATAGCCATAGCAATGCCCTGAGCTGCAGGAGATAGATACCGCTCCACTCTCATGGCTAGTAGTTGCTTAAAGTCGGCACTTGTTCGATGCAACCAAGAGCCACAGCGGATACCGGTCGCTGCCCATTGATCCGATTTAACAAATGCCTGACTAAAGACATTCTGATAGGCTTGCCAGGCTCGAAAATCAAAATCATAGTGATTGGCTGGCGCGCGAAGCGAATCAAATCGAGCGCGAAGTACAAGCTGATCTCCATAGCGCAATTGCTCCGAACGCTGATCACGTTCCAGAAAGAGACTGGCTTTCCCCGCATAGGAACCTGCTAGCGAATCACCAATCTGCAGCCCTTGCAATTCGATTTGACAACGCAGAAATCGATCTCCGATTTTTGGGGGAGAGGAAATGAAGGCAAGAACTGCTTTGTCCGCCCCAAGATGATGGCAATCAGAGAAATAGTCTGAGCCTTGTTGCACGATCATGGCGCCCATTCCACAGATTGCTATCTGAAAACTCAATCCTACCAGACTAGCTAATCGCAGATGGCGGATCATCAAGCCAGCAACAAGAGCAATGGCAACCTGTGCCCTGACAACAGCCAAGGGCAACAAGTACTGGTCTCGCAACTGCCATTGCACAAATATCCCCAACATCAATGGTAGACATATCCGCAATAAAGGGGCTTTGGAAACAAACGCTCTTACATCCATAGGTCATATTTATACCCTATAGAGTATCCGCAAGCCAAAATTCCACAAAAAAAGTCCCATTGTTTCGAAAAACAATGGGACTTCTAGATCGGATTCTTAAAAGAATCCTACTATTTATCTATAGCTTACTTGCTTAGGATCACACGCTTAGCAGCAGTTCCTTCCGCAGTATTGATGTACAACATGTACATACCGCTTGCTTGCTCGCTTAGGTCCAAAGTAACCTGAGCATTTAGGTTTAGCTGAGTATACTCAGCTACCAATTCACCTACAACATTGTAGACAGTAACTGTAGCATCATCAGCATCCACAGCTGCACCGCTTAGTACAAACTGACCCTGTGTTGGATTAGGGAACAGTTCAAACTTGGCAGAAAGAGCAGCATCAACCGACTCTGGATTACAATCTTCAACCGTGATATCAACAGATGTCGAAGCCTCATTCCCAGCCTCATCTGTCACGCTCAATGAAAGCGTAGAAGTACCAGGTTCGCTAGTGTCTAGATCTCCGTATACAACCGCATCATTCAAGTTGCCATCTACAGCATCCTCTACAGAAAGATTGGAAGAGTTGAAGTAATCAGCAGGATCAAATGCCTCACCTGCACAAACCGGTACAGAACCGTCTACCAGCAATTCTGGAGCAACACTGTCAACTACTATTACAGTCAAAGTAACCGAAGTTTCATTTCCAACATCATCACTGATGGTATAAACAACTTCGTACTCACCTGGCACATCATCATCAACTTCTCCTTCTACAACAACATTGTTGGTGATATCACCAGAAACATCGTCAATCGCTTCGAAGCTAGGATAAGAGAATGCTTGACCTGAGTTAGCCTGGGCCTCAACTTCTAGAGTTGCTTGACCATCAACTATCTCAGTGCCATCTGTAAACGAAAAGCCTGGAGGCGTTTCATCGACGATCTCAAATATTTCTACAGTGAAAGCTTCAGATACTTCTCCATCGATATTGCCTATGGTAATCAATACATCATAAGTTCCGTCAGCATTTGGGTAGGTATGTGCAAGTGTGAGAAGACCTTCTTCTAAGGCATCCTCAGAATCGAATGTCATCACCGTTCCGTCACCAAAATCAGCAATGATATAGCAGAGGACACCTTCCACATCTCCGAATGTGAATTCTCCCGTTAGGTTTGTTACCTCAGAAGATGCAGAACCATATGATGGAGCACTTGGAACGTATACAGAAACCTCAGGCTCTACAGTAAACTCATCATCAGCATAAGAGATATCTCCCAGGTAGTGGAAGAACACAGGGTTCAAATCATCACTGATGATCTGAGCAACAACAGTTGCCACTTCATGCGTTCCACCTGAGCTCAAGACTTCAACAGCTGAGTGCATGAAGTAAGCCTGACCAGCCCAATCCTCATCATCAGCAGTAAATGACTTAACAGGAGTCACCAAGCCAGTGTTTACATCAAGACCGATTCCCTTTACATCTCTCGCTACATCTACAAGTGAAAGACTGTCCGTCCATGTAAAGAATACACGATCCCCAGACTCAGTTCTTGAAGCTTGCATTTGCTGATCCAAAGAGAAATCACCTACCACATTTGTTCCTGTACGGAAGCTAATAAGTGAATCTAGCATTACAGCACCCCACTCATCATCTTCCGGGTTGTAGATGAAGTCAACAATCAATACGCCAGGATCCTCACCTGTAGCAATGGAGAAAGTACCATCAGGAACGATTCCATTCTCATCAATCTCACCATCGGTACCAGTACCTGAAGTAGCAGCAGCAAGGTGAAGATTACCATTTTGATCCACAACAGCATCACTGTCAAATCCAAGTGTAGGCGTCCAATCTACAAGGTCACCCTCTGTTGTCTCCGCCCGAAAGTCCATAAACCCATCAAGGTTGGTTAGATTCATTGTTTGAGCATCACTCCAGGTTTCCCCTCCATCAGTAGTGATAAAGTATACGGGTGAAAGAGTAAACTGACCACATGATGGAACAGCCGCATCTCCAGATACAACCACATAACCAGTCTCCCCGTCAGGGCTAAATGCACACAGAAGGCTGGTTGCCTGAGCAGTACCATCAGCAGCAAGATCCCATCTTGGATCTAGCTTTGTGTACAATTCATGGGTCAACTCACCATCACCATTAATCGTAGACTTGTAAACCAGAATATCCATCGTTAGGTAAGTGTTTGGATCTCCTTCCGCAGGACCCTGCTCGAAATCCACATTCCAGAACTCACCCGGACGACCTTCTGTCAAGGAATTTGGAATCAACACCTGATTCACACTTCCATCTTCATTACTTCCATCGTAGTTGTTTTCCGAGGCAGTTGCTGGATCTCTCAACTCACCATGGCCGTAACACACACCATCCCATACATTGGTAGAGGTGCCATCATGCGTCGCACCAGCATAGTAGAACCAAACATCATCTGGATCGCTACTATTTCCTGGATTAAACAGGGCCACCTGAGGATAACGACCATGGCCATTATCTACTCCATTTTCGTGCGGAGTATTAGGATTTAGTGGATAAGAATCATTTTCCCAGGTCTCTCCACCATCGCGGGAAACATCCAATCTATACTGAGAAGTAGTATTGTTACTACCTTCTGGCTCACCGATATCTGGATTGTTTCTGTGAATAAATGCCATCGAACCTGATGCATTATCCACAGCAATGACATTCTGTGTATTTCGAATAATCGTGTACAGGTTTCCTGATGAGCCTAGTAGCTGACTGGAAACAGTAGAAGCAAGCGGTTCAAATTCCTGACCGTTTGCCGCTGAGGTAATGTCCTCTTCACAAAAATTGATGTTCTGCTTTGCGTAGACCTTTCCAATCTGTCCCGGAGCGACATATTGTTGAGCACTGGCAGTAGCACCACACATGAAGAACGCAATTACCATAAGTAAAGCTGATCTCATTTGTTTGATATATTTGGTTAGTAAAAATTTTGAGCTTAATGGGCAGTATTCAGGCCCACTTCTTGTAAAAATAGTGATTTCCCCACTCTTTACCCAAGAAAGATCGGCCTTCTGGCAGCACCTCGACATTGTTGACTGTCATTTTATTGTAAAAGAAAATTTTTACCATTCAACAACAGACAATAAGGTATTGTTCGCAGATTATCAGGCGTTTAGCATGATCTCTACGGGTCGGCTGAGCATTGGGGATTTGATCGGGTCTTCAGAAACAGCCAATTGCTTATGCAGATTTCTTCGCCCATAGGGAGTGGGCTTGCAAAAAAGCTGAATCCAGTAAAGAATATATTCGTAAAGGCAAGGGAAATGGTTGCCTTTTTTTGGAGCACAGCTGCACAGTCCCGAAGCAGCATGGTACCCGT
>JAHDDV010000198.1 GCA_020629205.1 Chitinophagales bacterium
GGGCCGCTCCGGCTTTTTTTTGATTGGGTTTGTAAGAGACTGCAAAGACCATAGAGCCCACAAAAAAGCCGGAATCATTCGATTCCGGCTCTTAATCTTTGTCTTATGCAAAAAATCTAACAATAGAAAAACTACTACTGTTGATATAGTTCTTTAACATTAACTCCCTCTTCAAAGACAGCATATTGCGACTCAGTCAACAATTGCTTCAACTCGTGTTCCAGTCGCTTTTGCATCGCTGTTCGATTCGCCTCTCTTCGTTCTTCAGGCATTTCACGAGTCATTACATCATCGAAATACTGTAAGTATTTGATATTCAGCTCTGTTAGTTTGCCCATCTGGTAGTTATCCAGTTGCAGGCTTTCTTGCAGCTGATCTGTAATTTCTTGCGCCTTAACGTTTCGCTCTACCAGCTCACTTTGGGCTGAAACAGCACAGAGAAACATTAGTGAAAATGCTATGCTGCTAAATAAAACCTTGAATTTCATATGATTGTATTTCAATTCTTACTTTATAATTAGTTTCTGAGTAAGGACTGGCCCATTCCCCATTTGCAATTGTATGAGGTACAAACCATCAGTCAATGCTTGAAGATCAACCACCTCTGGTCCCCTTTGGCCAGATGCCCCTCTTGAGACTTCTAGCAATTTTCGTCCCAGCTGGTCAAAAATAGTGACTTTCAAGGTACTTTTTTCTTCTTGATGACTAGCAACAAATAATCGATCTCTGGCTGGGTTTGGCCAGAAACTAAAGCCAATGTCTTGACTAGCATGCCTTTGCACCGAGATTATTGGCGAGTATTGCACCGTTCCGTTGTAATCCACAGACTGGAGACGATAGTAGGCAATCGCCGGAAGTTCGTCTGTATCGAGGATCTCGTAACTTCTGGTGACCGAGCTATTTCCAGCTCCTGCTACAGTGGCTATTGGGGCAAAACCGCCTTGCGTTCCGAGTCGTTCTACTACAAATTTGGCACTGTTTTCTTCTAGAGCTGTTGTCCACATGATTCTATTCCCTCGATCTTCGGCTTTGCCTTCAAAATCAAGCAACTCTACAGAGGTCTTGAAGCACAGAATTTCGCTGCTGTGCGCCCCCTGACAACCTAGTGCATCCTCCGCGTTGAAGGAAACATTCATTCCGTCTGTACTTGGGATGATGATGGTGAATGTCTGTTCGGGCAGGAGGTTGTCGTCAGAATAGAATCCATTGACAACATAGGTCTGCCCTGCTTCATAGGAGGGCAATCCGCCTGTCACCTGTGTCGTCATGATATATTCACCGTCCACCCAGTCACAGTATTCATTAACTTCAAAGACCACTGGTTTTAGCATGACAACCAGTGCACCAGCACTCGTATCTGTACAAGCATTGTCCAAATCAGGAAGCTCTCCCCCATTGGAGGGTCCTACGACTGGTGAAATGTAGTAGTGTTGATTCCCTTGTAGACCTTCAATTTCTGCCAGGGCAAAATCACCGCTCTGGTTGGAGGCGAGGATCTGACCCAGGGAGTCACTTGCACTATCATGTAGTACGTACCAAAGCTCAGAGCCTTCATCCACAAACTCACCAGTCGTCTGAGCGGAAACAGTGCCACCGTAGCAGACGATTTGTTCCGGAGCTGTCATTTCACCGGCAAAGGGCGTACAAATAGGACAATCCGGCACAGGAATGCTCAACAACGAGGTGCAATTATTCTCAGAATCCTGAATGCCTGTAATCACAAAATTCATCTCGCCCTCTCCATTTCCCAGGATATCGGGAAAGTCTTCATTTGGAAAAGTCAAGGTAAAAGGCCCTTCTTCTCCGATGAACACTGCTTCCAGATTTTGATCGTTTAGACTTAGTTGATAATCTGCATAGGGGCCACTGAATCCAAAGATCAGTTCAAATCCGGCGGTACCATCTTCTAGACAATTAATTTCTGTGTCAATCATTTGAGGATCTTCGACAATCCAAATGGCATCCCCTTCTGTAGCTTGACATACATCGTTAGACACGGTATAGGTATAGCTATAAAAGCCTGGTTCCAAACCCTCCGTATTGAATGCTCCCGATGCTGTGATGTGCTCTCCAGACCAGGCTCCACCGGGAGGTGAAGCCGAAAGTTGTAGAATTCCCGATTCGACACAGCTGATCGCTGGATCCAGACTAATCTCCGGATCGGCCAAAACAACTGCGCTGCTGAAACCTGTATTCTCGCAAAATTCATTCGAGACTGTGTAACTAATGATGATAACTTCTCCTGTATTTTCGATCAGTCCGGGATCAAAAGTATTGTCTACTACACCAGGTCCTGAAAACTCCCCACCTTCCAGATTGGGAACCAATGCAACGGGATCATCTGTCTCGCAATATGGGGACTGCAATCCCGTAAAGTCTGCATCAGGCAAGCCTGTTACTGTCACCGTTTCAGTGGTGGAGCTAGAACAATCCTCTGAGCTAAACGTATAAGTAACTTCATAGTCCCCAACACCAATAGAAGGGTCAAAGACTCCTTCTTCGTCGATGCCGTCTCCAGACCATTCCCCTCCAGCAATCGAAGGCACCAGTGCAGTTGGATTTGACTGTATGCAAAAGTCTTGAGGCTCAAAGGAGGCATCTATTGTTTCCGAAATTACTAATAATTGTTCTGTGCTATCATTGTCCTGACAGAATTCAGGATCATCTACAAAGAGGCTAACCAAATATTCTCCGGGACCGGGGAATTCGTAGACCGGGGCAAATTCACTAGAAGTATCTTCGCCAAAGTCCCAAACGTAGTCAGTCCCATTGATGCTGTTATTGATAAATGCGATTTCAAGTGGGTTATCACAGGAGGAGCTATAGCTAAAATCAGCGATTACTTCAATGAGATCAAACTCAAACTTAAAGGCACCATAGTTACAGCGAGTTTCAGTACTATCTAGTTGCGACCAAACGCCCGGTGTGGTCGGGAAATTATCATTGTCTATTCCGCAGGATGCACAAACGGCTTGATATACGATACCGTTTTTATCAAATCGACTGGTCCCTCCATCGACATGTTCTTCGAATTCAGTTCCGGTTCCACCAAAGTAGGTTCCGTACAAGAGATCTTCTGCTTCACGTGTCAAGATCATGAGGTAAAAGTCGCTTCCGTCCGTATCGGGTTTAAAGGCATCCGCAGTGATCGGCCAGGAATCCATCAAAGACAAGGTTGTATTGTCACCCGGACCATTGTTATTGGTACTTCCTCCCCAGCCACAGAGATAGATTTGTTCACATCGATCCACAAGGAAAGCTGTGGGTACAAGTTCAAGCAGTCCGGAAGAACCCCCAAAGCGAGTGGACCACAGTGGTGTAGTCAGATCGCTAGTCAGCTTCTGCAGAAAGATAGTTCCATTTTCGGTAGTGAAGACATCTCCCTCTACTGGGTAATCACCGAGGGTTTGTCCAACCAGATACAGATCTTCTTCATTATCTAGCTCAAGGAAGAAACCTTGATCATAAACATCTGTACCCAGATAGGTAGATGCCATAAGATCATCACCATTGGCACTGATCTTAGCTATGAATGCATCAAGACCTCCTAATGGATCTTCATTTAGTACGCCTGATGTGGTAACAAAGTCAGCACTATTAGTTGATCCTGAGATATATACATTGTCTTCGCTATCCAGCTCAAGTCCAAATCCTGCATCATCTGAAGATCCACCTAAATAAGTTGACCACATAAGATCATCCAAACCGGGGTTAAATTTGAAGACCACCCCGTCGATTTGACCACCGTGGTCAGACTGTATTGCGTTAGTGGTAACGGGAAAATCGTCTGAAAAAGAGCTAGAGCAAATAATGATGTTGTCTTCTGAATCAACTAGCACCTCCCCTCTTGCATGATCACCGTAATTATAGTGGGCAGCACTGAGCATTTCGATATTGCTTCCTCCGTTTAGTCCATCGCTATTGCTGCCACCAATAAACGTAGAGGCCTCCAAATCGGAACCATCAGCTGAGAAACGGGATACAATTATATCTGAGCCATTCACATATTCGAGCACATTGGTAAAGAGCATGTATTGCCCTCCATTGAAGGATTCGTCGAACACACCGCTGGTAGTTGGGAAGTCTTCAGAGCTCGAGGAGCCGTAGATAATCAGTTCATTATCACTGTTGACCACCATGCTTTGCGGGATCTCGTTTCCGGCACCTCCCAAAAAGCTTGCGTAGATGCGATCCACTCCATCCGGACTCCATTTGAAGACGGAGATGTCTATTCCATATCCGGTGAAGTTTAGGCCTTCGCCACCGGCCCATTCCACTTGAAAAGCACCAAGTGAAGCCGGGTATTGTGTACCAAAGACGATCCCACCGCCGTAGAAATTGCCTTCCTCGTCGTATGTGGCTGAGTAGCCCCAATTATCCGCAACAGAACCTGTGTAAGAAGCAAAGATCAGTTCCGGGTCAACGACCAAATCCACACTTGGATCGTATCCATCCGGGAAGTGGAAAGTTACTCGATTATCTTGCACGACAAACTCACAAGGAATCTGCACTTGCTGGCCCATAAACTGCTGAAAAACATAGGGCTTGTGCTCATATATATCACCAACGGAAGTTTCAATTCTGAGCTGCCCATCAACGACCGATACATTGTCAGCAGCTTCGTAGGACAAGACGATGTCGCTAGGATCAGCGCCCGGGTGTACAACAAACTCGTACTTAACGCCCATATTCAAACCAAAGACGCTCATATCAATACCATCATAGATATTGGTGTAATCCACTTGCTGATGAAGCGCCACATTCGACTTCCATCGCTCGGGATCATCTCCGATAAAGTAGTTGTGATAGAAAGGAATCTCGCAAGAAGCGCTCACTTCCACATCGTCGTTTGCACCGAGCATTTTCATGGCAAAAGCGTGAAAGTTCATTTGCATCGGCGATCCAATGTCGCCCTGGCCGTGAACCCGGTAATGCAATTCATTGATATCCTCCACATTGGACATGACATAAGTGAGTCGGTCTTTTTCCAAATACAGACGAGAACTCGCTCTCAGGTCCATCCGGTACTCTATATGGTCATCCCACTGCCCATCGTTTTGTACAAACATCAGGGGACCATCATCGGCTTCGCCACAAGCTTGAACAACATCACTGAACAGCAGCAGCTGGGCCAGAAGCAAGATGACGAATGAAAAATTTCTCATGGTGGATATTTCTGTTAAATGATTCTGGGATGCACTGAGCTCTAGCTAAAAAACTACAGAACACACCTCTATAAAGATAGAAAAAATCACAGTAAGCGGTTCAAGATCAATAGCTAATAGACAACAAGGTTCTTTACAAGACACAGGAAATTAGTTCTGCTGCCAACAAGAATCCTACAAGGCCTCTGAAGGCTGACAAATGCTACGGCTGCAGCACTTGTGATTGGCTTGAATTGCTGCATGAGAATTCGTACTTTGCGACCTATCCCGCCCCATCCAAAATGACTCAAATCTGCCTTCTGTATGAGCTATTTGGTCATTTGCTACGTTAACTAACTGATAATGATTGTTGATCGGAATTCCCAGAGGCATTCGCTCTGCTGGCCGTAGATCGCAAACAAAATGGAACTATGCGGACACTGTTCATACTTACATTCTTTTTCTTCATACAATCCGAGCTCAGCGCCCAATTATTATCGGGCAATGATAATTTCACACGGGCGGACACCCTAAGGGGTACACTAAGCAGTGAAAGAGATTGGTTTGATATCGTGTACTATGACCTCAATATCAAGATTGATCCGGATCGAAAATATCTGGAGGGCTACAACGACATCTATTTCAAAGTCGAGCGTCCTGAAGTGACCATGCAGATAGATCTCTTTGAAAACATGACTGTCGATCAGATTGAGATGGATGGCCAAAGCCTGAACTATCGTCGTGAATTCAATGCAGTTTTTATCGAATTGCCACAAAAGCCAGCCATAGGAACCATTAAGAGACTTCGATTTCATTACTCAGGGCAGCCATTGGTCGCCAAACGACCTCCCTGGGATGGTGGATTCGACTGGAAGAAGGACATTGAGGGCAATCATTTTGTAGGTGTCGCTTGTCAAGGGCTAGGGGCTTCTGTCTGGTGGCCAAACAAAGATCATCTTTCTGATGAGCCGGATAGCACCCGGATAAGTGTAGCCGTTCCAAAAGATTTGATGTGTGTAAGCAACGGCAACCTTCGAAGTAAGGTCGAAGAAGGAAGTTATACCCGATATAACTGGTTTACCAGCTATCCAATCAATAATTACAATGTCACTGTCAACATAGGCAACTATGCTCATTTCGATGATTTCCACGTGAGTGGAAAAGACACGCTCTCGCTAGACTACTACGTACTACCCCACAATCTAAATAAAGCCAAGAAACAGTTCGAGCAAGTAAAACCAATGCTTCGTTGCTACGAGACATTTTTTGGGCGATACCCATTTTGGAATGATGGATTTGCCCTGGTTGAGACTCCTTACCTGGGTATGGAACATCAATCTGCCATCGCATATGGAAATGGCTACAAGGTTGGCTATGCTGGTATGGACCATTCCAAGATTGGGCTCGATTTCGATTATATCATTATACACGAGGCTGGTCACGAGTATTGGGGAAATAGCGTGAGCAGCAGGGATTTGTGTGATCTCTGGATTCACGAGGGATTTTGCACCTACTCCGAAGCCGTATATGTGGAGTGTATGCACGGCTACGACAAAGGTCAGGAATACGTAAATGCCAAAAAGCAAAGTGTCTCCAACAATGGTCCTATCGCTGGTCCTTGTTGCGTAAACCAAGAAGGCAATGGTGACATGTACAACAAGGGAATGTTGTTTCTCAATACGCTACGTCATGTAATCGACGATGAAGAGATATGGTGGGCACTGATCTACGGACTTGCACAAGACCACAAAATACAGACGATTGATGCACAGACGGTTATCAGCTACTTTAATGAAAAGTCTGGCATGGATTTGAGTTCGATTTTTAATCAGTACATTTACCATTCGAGAATTCCATTGCTAGAATACAAAGTCAAGCAGAAGGGGGCAAATATCGAATTGCAGTATCGATGGAAAGCTGATGTTGAAGATTTTAACATGCCTATTCAGTTTACACTCGATGGAGACAGCTGGTTTGATGTACAGCCCTCACAGGAATGGGAAAAGCGCACGATTAAGAAAGCAACAGCAGAGAAGTTTGCATTCAATAACAAACAATTCTATGTCAATCTAAAGCGATTGGAAGAATAAACTGCTGAAGGATTTAGTGAGGATTGATTATATGGAGAGAATTGACATTAGGGAACAGCTTGCTGAATCCATTACCCATGGCTTTGGGGTTTTACTGGCCATAGTGGCGGTGCCTGTTTTACTAGCGATTGCTGTACGATCTGGAGATCCCCTGATTGTTTGGAGCTGTGCTGTGTACGGGATGACCTTATTGATGGTGTATACCTCTTCTACTTTGTACCATAGCTTTGAACACACCAGTGTTGGGAGAATATTTCGAGTCATCGACCACGTTTGCATATACTTCCTGATTGCCGGCAGCTACACACCTTTGATTTTCCTTTTTCTCAACGATGCGGGGGGCTATGTCTTACTCGCTATTTTGTGGATTGCTACTATTGTGGGGACACTTTTCAAGATCTTCTTTGTACACCGCTTTCGATTTGCCTCCACAATCATCTACCTCTTGTTGGGCTGGTCTGCTTTGCCCTTCCTGGGGGCTATCATCAATGCAGCTCCAGGCGACTCGCTGCTATGTTTGGCAGGGGCAGGCTTCTTTTATACCGCTGGAAGCGTCTTCTATTTATGGGATCGCATTCCCTACAATCACACAATCTGGCATCTTTGGGTGCTGGCCGGCAGTGCCAGCCATTATCTGGCCCTGATCATGGCATTGTAGTTTTGTAATTGGCCTAAAAGTCCTAAATACTTACCTTTACTGCCTCTATGCGAATATTGCAGCTTTGTAAGAAATTTCCTTTTCCAGCTAAGGATGGAGAGACCATCGCCATCTTTCAGATAATCAGAGGCCTAAAGCAGCTTGGTCATGATGTTACCGTGCTTGGCATGAGCAGCCCAAAGCATCCTTACAACCACCATGAGCTGCCCTTTGAGGTGGAGAAAATGGCAAAGTTTGACAGTATTTATGTTGATACCAAGGTCACGGTGCCCGGCGCTCTTGCCAACCTATTCACCACCTCCTCCTACAATATTACCCGATTCTACTCCCAGGATTACCAGCGTCGATTGGAGAATTTGCTTCGCTACAATGAATACGATATCGTTCAGCTCGAAGGCTTGTATCTTGCTCAATATCTACCTACGATAAAAAAGTACAGCAAAGCACCGATTGTACTGAGGGCCCATAATGTGGAATATGAGATATGGCAACGACTTGCAGAGGAGTTGCCTCTCGGCCCAAAGAAATTGTACTTCAAGTTTCTCGCCAAGCGCCTTCGTCATTTTGAATTGAAGATGGTAAACGAGTTTGATGCTTTGGTGTCCATTTCCTCGAAGGATGAAGCCCATTTCTCGGAGAAAGGGTTTATTGGGCCAAAAATGACTTTGCCAGCCACCATAGATCTAGCCGACTTCCCTAATGACAGCTCGCAGACTGACTTTGATTCGGTCTTCTTCTTAGGTGGTCTGGACTGGATTCCAAATCAAGAGGGCTTAAAGTGGTTCTTAAGAGAAGTATGGCCACAAATTCACCGCCGATTCCCTCAGGTGCAGTTCACGATTGCAGGTCGACATGCTCCTGACTGGATGCAGGAAGATCTGCCGGAAAAAGTGGAATTCCTGGGGGAGGTTGAGAGCGCTCCAGCCTACATGAATTCCAAGGGTATCATGATTGTCCCTTTGTTCTCTGGCAGTGGTATGCGGATCAAGATCATTGAAGCCATGGCTGCCTCCAAAGCCATAGTAGCCACAAGAGTGGCAGCAGAGGGAATCAACTACAGCGATGGGCAAAATATTCTCATTGCCGATACAGCATCGGAATTCGTGGAACAAATTTGCCGCTGTCTCGAATCCCATACGCTCTTGAAGTCAATCGGCAATGAAGCCCGAAGTTTTGTTGCAAATCAACATGATAATCTTACCTTACTGGAAGCATTGATAGACTTTTACAGAAATGATGTTATTCGCATCAAGCACTCCTTCGATCAATTCAGTTAGTCTAGTTGCCGCAAAAGTAGCCCATTGATTATATCATACATATTGCAGTTCATTTTTTGGGTGTCGGTATTGGCGGTGTTTCACTCCTATGTATTGTACCCTTTGGTTTTGTCGATCCTCTCAAAAGGCAAGAGTCTCAACAAGCTGCGCTTCACTCCGGAAGACCAGTGGCCACGCCTCATTGTCTTGATGGCCGCCTATAATGAGGAAGAGGTGATTGACGAAAAACTGGCCAGTATCTATGCTACAGAGTATGATTTATCGCTATTAGAAGTATGGATTGGCAGCGATGGTTCCACAGATGCCACCGATGAGATCATTTCCTCTTATCAGCACAAGTATCCGCAGACCTTCCTCAAGCGATTTGGAGGACGAAATGGCAAATCCAATATCTTAAACCAGTTGGTAGAGATGAAGCGGCATAGCCTGCAGAAGTATCCTGATTCGATCTTCATCATGACCGATGCCAATGTCATCTTCTCCCCGAACTTGTTTAGAAATTTAGCCCGGCATTTTAAGAATCCGAAGATAGGAATTGTAGGCGCTACGATTGTGAATAAAGGGATGCGGGATGATGGCATTTCGAATCAGGAAAAAAGCTATATCCAGCGTGAAAACAAGATCAAGTACAGTGAAGGAGTTATTTGGGGAAGTATGATGGGGGCCTTTGGCGCATGTTATGCAATGCGCAGCAAGTTGTTTACCACCATTCCGGCCAATTTCCTGATGGAGGATTTCTACTTGACAATGAACACTTTAGAAAGACAGTTTTTAGCCATCAAGGATTTGGATGCCATTGCCTACGAAGATGTTTCCAACGATATCGAGGAAGAATTCAAAAGGAAGCGGCGTATATCTTCCGGCAACTTTCAGAATTTATCCCGCTACAAGCACTTGCTCAAGCCCAGGAACGGCGGCATCGCCTTCAGTTTCTTCTCTCATAAGTTTTTGAGATGGCTTGGACCCATTTTCATTATTCTGGCCTTTGTCAGTTGTTTATTGCTATCTTTTGGAAACGATTTGTACCGCTTATTGTTACTTTTGCAAGTAATAGTCCTAAGTGTTCCGTTACTGGATTCGCTGCTCAAAAAGCTAGATATCCATATCCGAATTTTCAGATACGTTACTTACTTCTATTACATGAATTATGCACTTCTGATCGGTCTAATTAACTATCTAAAAGGAATCAACACTAATGTCTGGACACCTACCCAACGCAACCAATAACGAGTCGCCGATACGTCTCGATAGCATTGAAGATGCCATTAAAGATATCAAAGCAGGGAAAGTTATCATTGTTGTAGATGACAAGGATCGTGAAAATGAAGGCGATTTCATTGCCGCGGCGGAGACCGTCACCCCGGAAATCGTCAACTTCATGGCCACCCATGGTCGTGGTCTGATGTGTGCTCCACTAACAGAGGAGCGCTG
>JAHDDV010000199.1 GCA_020629205.1 Chitinophagales bacterium
AATAAAATTCATAACAACGTACTTAATTAATATCAAAATTCAGGTTAATTATGCTCCATCTTGAGCACGGGGGTATAGACGCAAGGGGGTATCAAAAAGTCTCTCAAAAACTTCAGGTTTTTTTCAAACTTTGGATCATTGGGTAGTTTCCGGAATCCCTTGTCTAAATTTTGGACAAATCTATTAGGGCTAGCATTTGAGTTTCTTTTTTTTGGAGCAGTCCTGGATTGACCCGCGCGAGCTACTGCTTGCTCTCCGCTAATATTCGGCACCTGCCTGCTTGTTCAGCCATTCCTGCCTGCCCGTCTCTCCTATCGTCGAGCCAGCATGCAGGAGGCTTCACTGGCGCATTCAGGCACCTCATTCCGCTGCGATCAAGGCTATGAGCACCGGCGATCTACCGCGCTAGCGGATGCTCATGGGCACAAGATAAAGGCACATCCAACATTTTCTACTTTGCCTCTGAAGGATCAGTTTACATGTTGGAGATATTCCAGTGACCGTAGGTCGCTAATCATCTACACTTGTTTTCTATTGGCAGGACTAAAATTTGTCAAACACATACTTTGCAACGGATAATTCTCTTAAAAAGACAAAAAAGCATGTGCATTTGCAGGATTCATCAATAATTAAGTGATAAATTCGTTCTAACCACAAACCTACAGAGCAATGTTAATACGATTCACCGTGTCCAACTTCTTATCATTTGATGAAGAAGTAGAATTCAATATGATCGCTGGATCATTCAAGACGCACAAGCACCACGTACATGACATCGGAAAAATAAAAGTCCTTAAGTCTGCTGCAATCTATGGGGCTAATGGAGCGGGTAAATCCAATTTGATCAAGGCTATTGAATTTCTGCAAGAACTGGTAGTTGAAGGCCAAATCGACCGTTCAATAGATGATTCTAAGTTCAAGCTAAATCCCAAAAACAGTGAAAAACCTTCAACGTTAGAAATTGAATTTATCATTAAAAAGAAGAGCTATCTATATGGATTTGCAATAGACGGCAGGACAGTAGTAGAAGAATGGCTCTACGAAACGGTACCAAATTCCACTGACAAGATGATCTTTGAGCGCAAATTTGTAAAGAAAAAACAGCGTATCTCTTTTGCTTCCAAATACAAGAAAAGCAAAAAGGAGAAACTGCTGATTGAATTGATGGAAGAAAATCTTTTGTTAGAAAATGAGCTACTGATCGGAAAAACCGACACATTAAAAATTGTAGAAATTTCGAACGCGAGAGAAAAGCTCGAAAAGGGGCTTGTCATCATCAGTCCGAAAAGCAAAGCCGCTGATTTCTTATTTAATTTCGTTACCCAAAAAGATTTCAAGAACTTTAGTAACCAAACAATTAGTTCTTTTGACACCGGTATTGTGGAACTTGCAAGTGACCACCAGAACTTTGATTCTTTTTTTCCCAATGTCGATGAGGAGACTAGATCACAACTTGTTTCTCAACTCGAGGAGCCCGACGGAATTTCCTTCCTCGTTGACCCCGACAAAGCAACAATTATTACATTGAAAAATGGAGAACCGCTTGTGCATTCGCTAAATGCATTACACATGGACACGGAGGGAAACCTCATTTCGTTCCCCCACAACATCCTTTCGGACGGAACACAGCGGTTGATAGACTTCATACCTCTCTGTCACGGCCTCCAAAGTGCCGACACAACCTTCGTCATAGATGAAATCGATCAAAGCCTTCACCCTACCTTGCTTCAGTCCTTGGTAAAGAAGATCATGCTCAATGAAAATTTGAAAGGACAGTTTATCTTCACTACCCACGAATCAATCCTGCTTGACATGAAAGTATTCAGGCCTGATGAAATATGGTTTGTGGAGAAAGACAAAAGCAAGGGGGCCACACAATTGTACTCTCTGAGTGAATTCAAACCACGTTATGATCTGGACATTCGAAAAGGTTACCTGCAAGGCCGCTTCGGCGCTATTCCTTTCATGGCGGATCTTCAAGAGCTAAATTGGGATCAAGATGGGGTATAAGAAAAGAGGTTATGTACGCGATGTGCAAACTGAACTCGTGCGTGACTACTCGTTGTTTGCTATAGCCTGCGAAGGCAAGAATAGAGAACCACAGTATTTCAGAGTGTTTGAACACATATCAAGTAGAATCAAGTAGAATCAAAGTAGATGTTATCGAGGAGCAAGAGCTCGATGAAAATAAGTCTAGTCCAAAGGGGGTTTTAGATCGTGCCATGAAATACATCGAGGCAAACGTCCTTGAAGCTGAAGACCAACTCTGGTTTGTTATCGATGTAGACCGCTGGAAAGAACAGCAAATTAGGGAACTCGCCGATCATTGCAAACAAGAAGAGAACTGGAACATTGTGATTAGCAATCCTTGTTTTGAGGTGTGGCTGTATTTCCACAAAAGAAAAAGAAAGTTCAAGCCTACACCAAATGAGTGTAAAGCCTGGAAACAGAAAGTAGATACTTTGCAATCCGGAGGATACTACTATTTGGATTTCTTATTGCTGATCCAAGATGCCATTGTGAATGCTGGTTCAGCTGATTCAAGCCCTGATCATTTCTTCCCAAAACCAAGTGAGACGAAGGTCTACCAGCTAGCACAAGCAATCATTAAGAAAGTGTCAACAAAGGAATTCGATAAATTTTTGTCAAAGACAATCCCACAGCTGATTGAGCGTGAAAAAGCCCATATCAGAATCAAGAAAGGACACAAATAGATGATGCTTTTAAAAAGCCAAGAAGCTGCAATAAAAGACAAAGCACCGTAGGCTCTATTGCTGTAAAGATCTTGCAGACCATCGCCATGCACCTGCTGCCACGAGCAACAGACGGTGAAGAATAGTCCCGATAGAAGCGAAAATGGCAGCGCCCGGCGGCAGACTGAGTGCAGCGCTAGAGCTGGCTCCAAAAAGAGACAGCTCTAGTGCTGCAACGAAGCTGCCGGCGGGTGCTGCCATTGCAGCGGATAGCGGGCAGGGTATTGCCACGTGCCTATCTGCTGCACTCCAAATCATTATGATTCTATTCCGGGCTCATGACTTTAGCATGGCCCCGAAGAAAATCACGTACTTATCATTCTACTTCTTCATTCTCTTCTACCACCACTTTCGGCTGCTCTGGCTTCATCTGAGGGAAGAGCAATACATCCTGTATAGAATTGGAATTGGTCATGACCATACAGAGACGATCGATCCCGATACCGATTCCGCAGGTAGGTGGCATACCGTACTCCAGGGCACGTAGGAAATCCTCGTCCAACATCATTGCCTCCTCATCTCCTCTTATACCCAAGGCTACCTGCTCTTCAAATCGCTCTCGCTGATCGATGGGATCATTGAGCTCGCTGAAGGCATTGCAAAGTTCCTTCTTGTTGCAGAAAGCCTCGAAGCGTTCTACCAGGCCTTCGGCCGACCGATGCTTCTTAGCCAGTGGCGACATCTCCAAGGGATAATCAGTGATGAAGGTCGGCTGTATCAAATGATGCTCGCAACGCTCACTAAATATCTCATCGATGATCTTGCCTCGCGCCATGCTCGGCTCCAAAGGAACTTTCTGATCCTTTGCCACAGCACGCAGCGCCTCTTCATCCATTTCTGAGATGTCAACACCGGTGTAGTGCTCTATCACTTCATACATAGTATAGCGCTTCCATGGGCGCTTGAAGCTGATTATGTTCTCTCCTACTTGTAGCTCAGTAGTACCATGTACCTCCATGGCTACGTACTCCAACATCTCTTCGGTGAAGTCCATCATCCAGTAGTAGTCCTTGTAGGCTACGTAAAGCTCCATCATGGTAAACTCCGGATTGTGGAAGCGGCTCATGCCTTCATTTCGAAAGTCCTTGGCAAACTCAAAGACGCCATCGAAACCACCTACAATCAATCGCTTGAGATACAGCTCATTGGCTATTCTCAAATAGAAGTCCATATCAAGCGTATTGTGGTGCGTTTTGAATGGTCTGGCTGATGCACCACCGTAAATTGGCTGTAGAATTGGTGTCTCTACTTCCAGGTATCCTTTGGAAACCATGAAGTTTCTCATCGCTGCAACTACTTTACTTCTCTTGATAAAGGTTTCCCGTACATGCGCATTTACGGTAAGGTCAACGTAGCGCTGACGATACCTGAGCTCGGGATCGGTAAAACTACCGTATAGTTCCCCGTCTTTTTCCTTGATGACCGGTAGTGGTCGCAGGCACTTGCTCAAAAGAACCAGCTCTGTGACATGCACAGTTGTTTCTCCGGTCTTGGTATGAAAGACCCGACCTTTGACTCCAATGAAATCTCCGATGTCCAGCAACTTCTTGAAAAGCTGGTTGTATAGTGTCTTGTCCTCACCGGAGCATATTTCATCTCGGTTTACATACAATTGAATCTTGCCATCTTTATCCTGAATCTCTGCAAAAGAAGCCTTACCCATGATACGTTTCATCATGAGGCGGCCAGCAAGTGCCACCTCTTGATAGTTTTGGGCTTCCGGGTCAAATTTTTCGCGGATCTCAGCTGAATAGGCATTCACCTGAAATTCCTCAGAAGGGTAGGGGTTGATCCCTAGTTCCTTGATGCTCTGCAAAGCGTCGCGTCGCACCTGCTCCTGTTCAGAATAACTCATAGTTCGGTCATCGTATTTAGTAATGACAGCCATGGCTGTCTATAAAATGTAGAAAATAATCAAGCTGCAAGTTAGCACAACTTATTCGTTAACCGAACCTCGAATCTGAGGTATAAGTTCCTTATTAGGCTTGTGCCGAAAGTGGTAGCCTTGCCAAGCTTCCAGTCGGGCAGATTCTGGCAATTGCCCTTTAATCCCAAGAATGTGTAATATAGTGAAGGGATTTCACCAGATTTGTACAAGTGAAAGTGGCCGGAACGATTTTCGTCGCCAGATGTCCTTTATACGAGCAAAATAATTTCATCTTTGCGATAAACACTTGCGTATTCTGTTGAAATTTCAGTTTAGGTTTGGCACTTATTGAAAATCAAACGGTACCGCATATTATTAATCACAATACCAAAGTTTGCAAGAGGGAAGCCTATGCCATACTGAGCATTTGAAAGCAGGTGCAACATTAATGAATGGCGTTTTTGGTATCATTTTTGCCAATTACAGGATTGTGACCATTCATGCTTTGATTGAGTTGAATTTTGTTCAAGACAGTGACAGGATGAAGCAAGGTCAAATATTGTTAGGTATTTACTCTGGCCAAAGAGGTCTGCCTTGCGGTGACAGAAGTTGTGATGCAGCATTCAGGACAAGCCAGCTACATGATGAAACTATTCAATAACTCACATAAATTAATTGGTATGAAAACAAGTAATTGGATTATACCAGTCATTCTCTTACTCGCCTTTGCCTTTCAACCGGCAAATGCACAGGACGGCAAGCTTCGAAAGGCCAACAAGCTCTTCGAAAAATTCTCTTATCCGGAAGCCGCTGAAGCCTATAAAAAGATTCTTGCTAAGGAAGATAGTCCAGATGCAAAGATCAAGCTGGCAGAATGCTACCGTATGATGAACCGTCCTCTTGATGCCGAGTACTGGTACTCCCAGGTAGTCGATCTCGGTGAAAGTGATGACATTAACAAACTCCATTACGGCTACGCTTTGAAGGCCAACGGAAAATTCGAAGAAGCCAGGCAAATGTTCCTGGAGTATTCTCACCTTGTTCCAGCTGATACACGCGGCTTGAGACAGGAGGAAGCCTGTAGTATGGCAGAATTTTTCTTGACCGATCCAAGCATTTACACCATTACCAATCTGAGTATCAATTCGGCTGAGTCAGACTTTGGCCCAGCGATATTCAAAGATAAGGGACTGGTATTCGCTTCAGCAAGAGGCATGCAATTCAAAGACAAAATGTACAACTGGACTGGCAAGCCCTTTTTGGATCTTTACCTGTCTGATAGAGAAGGAGACAGCGGTCCGACGGCGCTAGGTGCACCAAGATTCTTCAAAGGAGAATTGAACACCTGGATGCATGAGGGCACAGTGACTTTCAACAATGATTTCTCAACGATGTACTTCACCCGAGACAACTACTACAAGGGTCGCAAGGGTAAGGATGAGGAAGGAGTGATCAAGCTGAAGGTATTTGAAGCAAAGTGGAAAGGCGATAAATGGTCAGACATAAAAGAACTGCCGTTCAACAATGATCAATTCTCTTGTGGTCACCCTGCCTTAAGCAATGATGGACAAGCTTTGTACTTTGTTTCGGATATGCCAGGTGGCTATGGCGAGACAGATATCTACGTTAGCTATAAGACGGGAGATAGCTGGGGATCACCAGAAAATCTTGGACCAGAGATCAATACGGAGGGACGTGAGATGTTCCCTTTCCTATCGGCTGATGGGGTCTTGTACTTCGCTTCAGATGCATTGCCTGGACTGGGAGGTCTGGACATTTTCTCCTCAAAGAACATGGAAGGAGTTTGGACTCCTCCAGAAAACCTTCGATACCCAATCAACACCAATGCAGATGACTTCGGTTATATCATTGATGCGGAGAATGAGGAAGGCTACTTTGCCTCCAACAGAGCTGGCGGGAAAGGTGACGACGATATCTATGCTTTCAACAAGGCGACCTTCATGATCAATGGGGTAGTCGTACAGTGTGAAACACAAGATCCAATCGAGAGTGCCGTGGTACAGCTGCTGGAAAATGAGGTGGTGATGCAAGAGTTTACCACTTATGCAGATGGTGCCTTCACTTTCCCAATTGAGGCAGGTAAGACCTATACGGTGATCGCTTCTAAAGCCAATTTCTCAGAAGGAAATCAAAAAGTAAATACAGTTGGTCTATCCGGTGAGGGCGTGGATGTCAAAGTTCCAGTGTGCCCGGCCAAGGACTTCTTGTCAGACAAATGTGTGGTGAGCGGTGTGGTGACTGATAAAGAAGGTGCGGAACCGATTGAAGGCCTGACGGTAAGACTCGTCAACGCAGAAACTGACTTCGAAAAGTCAACAACCACTGAAGTAGATGGTAGTTACTTCTTCGAGGTAGACCCAGAAACAGACTATGTAATCTTTGTATCCGGTGAGTATGTGCTGACCGCATCCAAAAACATCTCTACCAAGGGGATAGACTGTAGCTCTGAGCTGCTGAAAGACATCCCTATGGACTTTGACCTAAGAACGATACCAAAGGAACTTGGTGACGGAACTGGCACAGGAACTGGTACAGACGACCCCTGGAATACGGGATCAGGTGATCGCACTGGACTCGGTGATGGATCTGGAGGTGAGTTTGGAGATGGCACTGGTTCTGGAACCGGAGACGGAACAGGTACCGGTGATGGAAGTGGATCAGGATGGGATACTATTGGTGGTGGAACTGGCGATGGCACTGGATCCGGATCGGGTTCTGGAACAGGCATCCCAGGAGTGGATATCACAGAAGACCTATTGACTGATTACGGTATTGACCTGAACCACATTTACTACGATTTTGACAAAGCGGAAATCCGTACGGATGCCAAAGGTGAATTAGACAAAGTAGTGCAGTTCTTGTATCAGAACCCTGGTATCACTGTTGAGCTGGGCTCACACACGGATAGCCGTGGGGAACATGCTTATAACTTTGATCTTTCTCAGCGTAGAGCGCAGGCAGCCGTTGACTATCTCATCTCAAAAGGTATCAAGTCAGATAAGATGGTTCCAACGGGATATGGAGAGACGCAATTGGTCAATGAGTGTTCTGATGGAGTAAGCTGTTCATCCAGCAAGCATCAGGAAAATAGAAGAACAGAATTTAAGGTGATCGGATATAACTCGAAAGTGATCTATTCAGTACCGAGATACTTCGGAAAAGGTAACCTACTAACAGGTGGATCATCGACCTATAGCTCTTCAAGCGCGGGCACTACAAGCAGCTACGATTCTTCTTATACTACTGGCACTACTACTTCTACCACTAGCAGCGGTAGCACTTCCAATACCACGTACTTCGATAATATTGATGGCTCAGCCAGCACAGCTGGCTCGAGTACAGGAACCATCAGTTATGACACAGGATCGACACAGTATAAGATACAACTCGGGGCATTCCGTACACCGGATATGAGTCGATTTGATTCTTTGTCGGATCTGGGTATGATTGACAGTGAGAGTACAACATCAGGAATTACACGCATCGTTCTCGGCCCATTCTCGGACAGGGGTACGGCTGAATCAATCAAAAATCAGGTTACGGAAAGGGGTTTTTACGATTCCTTTATCGTGACTTACCAAAACGGATTGCGCGCAGGCAAATAGTCCGTTTTTGAAACGATGTTGAGTTGTTGAATGGATAATGGGCTGCTCGTTCGCTAAGAACGAGTGGCCCTATCCTTTTTTGAGCTCTTCTGCCAGGAATCTTGCGGTCAGACTCTTCTTCGATTTGGCCACCTTCTCCGGTGTCCCTTTGGCAACAATCGTACCTCCCCCCTTTCCACCTTCCGGTCCGAGGTCGATAATGTAATCCGCCACCTTGATCACATCCATATTGTGTTCGATAATGATGACGGTATTGCCCTTTTCTACCAGCTTCTGCAGGGCCTCCATCAGAATTCGAATGTCTTCAAAATGCAAGCCTGTTGTCGGTTCATCCAGTATGTAGACCGTTTGACCCGTGCCCTTCTTTCTTAGCTCGGAGGATAGTTTCACCCGCTGTGCCTCTCCCCCACTCAAAGTGGTCGCTTGTTGTCCGAGCGTAATATAACCCAGTCCTACACTCTGCAAAGTTGAAAGCTTCTTGTAGATGTTTGGCACTGGCTCAAAAAACTCAACGGCTTCGTTGACAGACATGTTTAGTACATCGTTGATGGACTTGCCCTTGTAGCGAACTTCGAGTGTTTCCCGATTATAGCGTCTACCCATGCACTTGTCGCACTGCACGTAGACATCCGGTAGGAAGTTCATCTCGATGACCCGCATGCCTCCGCCCTGGCATTCCTCGCAGCGGCCACCTTTTACATTGAAGGAGAATCTGCCGGGCTTGTAGCCTCTGATTTTTGCTTCAGGAGTCAAGGTAAACAGATTGCGAATATCGGTGAAGACACCGATGTAAGTTGCCGGATTGCTCCTGGGTGTACGACCGATTGGCGATTGATCAATCTCGATTACTTTGTCAATATGCTCCAACCCTTCAATTGTCTTGTGCTCCAGCGGCTTTGTTCTTGCCTTGTAGACATGGGTGTGTAAGACGGGATAGAGGGTCTCGTTGATCAAGGTTGACTTGCCGCTGCCAGATACTCCGGTCACGCATATCATCGTGCCCAGCGGAAAAGCCACCGAAACATTTTTAAGATTGTTTCCCTTCGCCCCTACTACTTTCAGCTGATTTCCATTGCCTTTTCTCCTTTTGGCGGGGATCGGCACCTGCTTTTCGTCTCGGAGATACTCGGCGGTTAATGTTTTTAGCTTCTTGAATTTGGCCGGCTTGCCCTCCCCTACGATAGCACCACCTTTGGTTCCAGCTCCAGGCCCCAGGTCAATCACATAGTCCGAGGCCATCATAATTTCCTTGTCATGCTCTACCACGATCACTGTATTCCCAGCCTCCACCAACTCCTTTAGCGCTGTGATGAGGCGCTCATTGTCCCGGGAGTGCAATCCGATACTCGGCTCGTCCAACACGTAGGTAATGCCCACGAGCTGTGATCCAATTTGGGTGGCCAATCGGATCCGTTGCGCTTCCCCACCAGACAAGGTTTTTGCTGGTCGATCGAGTGAAAGATATCCTAGACCGACGTCCAATAAAAAATCAATGCGGGCTCGAAGCTCCTTCAAGATATCCCGCGCGATCAGCGCCTGTCGTTTGTTTAGTTTTTTATCAATACCCTCCAGCCATTCTCTAAAGCTCTCAATGTCCATAGCGCATAGCTCCGAGATGTTTTTGTCATCAATCTTGAAATAGAGCGATGCCTTTTTTAGTCGTGTTCCATCACATGTGGTACAGGGCGTTTGTTTTAGATAATGCCATGCCCAGTTTTTCAATCCGGAGGAAGGTGGATCAGTGAAGCAGCGCATCAGGGTGTTGCACAGACCTTCATATGATCCCTTGCTTTTACTTGGCTTTTTGGGTGATTCCTCTCCGGGAGCTTCTGTACCATAAAGGATAAAATTGATTGCCTTTTTGGAGTATTTTTTCAGTGGTGTATCAAAGTCGTAACCATAATTGTTCACGATTTTTTCCAGACGCTGGTAGGTATAGTTGTCTCTTACAGCACCCATAGGAGCAATGCCTTTTTCGTTGACGCTCTTGGAGAGGTCAGGCAAGATGCGATCCAGATCTGTCTCGTAGACTGTACCCAGGCCTTTGCAGGATGGGCAATAGCCGTAGGGGCTGTTGAAGGAAAAGGTGAAAGGGGAGGGCTCAGCATAGGAAAGACCGTGCTCCGGGTCCATTAAGTTCCGGCTGAAGCTACTCACTTCTCCTGTTTTGTGGTTCATCACCATCACAACTCCTTTACCCAAATTGAGGGCGGTGGCGATGGCTGCAGAAAGCCGTGGTCGGATCTGCTCGCGTACGGCAAAGCGGTCAATGACTGTCTCGATATCGTGAATCTTATATCGATCCACTTGCATTTTGGGCACAACATCCTTGACCTCTCCGTCCAC
>JAHDDV010000200.1:0-3189 GCA_020629205.1 Chitinophagales bacterium
TCCGGCATCCTCATACCAGGTGATGGTCGGTGTCGCTCCTCCTACGGCTGTGCCACTAGGATCAGTGACACCTGTCTGCATCGCTGCATCTGGTAGTGTTGGAACGTCTGTTGTACAAATTGTCAGGACCTCTGTCGGTTCAGAGGAGCTGGGACAACCGTCGCATGCATCATAGGATACAGTATATGGCGTTATACAGTTGCCCGCATTGCTAACTTCGACATTAGCCGTTCCTGCAGCAGTACCTGGACTTGCTGTCATGGTAAAATCATTTGATTGCTCCGTATCAAAACCTGGACAGGCAAAAACAAGCGAATAGGTACAAGTATTATCATCCTTCGATATCGTAGGAGCCTGTGGTGTAGGATAAACCGTAACTGTAAGGCTTCCCGCCGCTATATCCGAGTTGTCGAGACTACATTCAATGGCCGCATATAATGTCACTGTTTCTTCCACACAAGGATCTGCGCCGCTGTGTGTAAGCGCGGTCCCAGTATAAGGTGTACTGAGTGCAGCATCTGTAAACCAGGAAACCGTTGGCGTTGGAGCACCAACCGCTACTCCAGCAAGGTCGGTAACAGCGGCTTGAATGGCTGCGTCCGGCAATGTAGGTGCTGATCCAGTACAAAGTGTTTCCGTTTCATTTGGCTCCGTGGATGTAGGACAAGAATCACAAGCATCATAGGGTACGAGGAAAGTATCACTACAGCCTCCAGCGTTGTCAATGACAATCGAGGCATCTCCCGCCGGGTCACCCGGTGAAGTGTTCAGTGCGCTAAAGTCATTAGACACAATATTATCAATCGCTGGACAAGCGAGCGTGAGCGTATAGTTACAAAGATTATCGTCTTTGGTAATGGTCGGTGCTTGTGGCTCAGGGAAGAGGGTAATTGTGTAAGTACCAGCATTGATAAACGAATTATCAATCGCACATTCGATAGCCGCGTAGATCGTTACGTTTTCTGTTACGCAATTGTCAACTCCTGAGTGGGCCAAAGCGCCAGGCACATAAGCAGTAGTAAGTGCTACGTCAGTGTACCAGGTAATGACAGGTGTTGGAGCGCCAACAGCTTCACCACTTGGATCTGTTACTGCTGCCTGCATTACTGCATCGGGAAGTGTTGGTGTATCTCCATCACAAAGTGATACCGGTTCATCAGGCTGTGTTGAAGAAGGACAAGCATTACAAGCTTCATAAGGCACTGCAAAAGTATCAGTACATCCTCCAGCATTGTTTATCTCAATGTTTGCGGTTCCTGCAGGCGAGCCAGGACTGCTAGTCATCGAAAAGTCGTTGCTAACTTCATTGTCCAAACCTGGACAGGCCAGATTGAGTGTAAACGCACAGGTATTGTCTGCCTTGACAATGGTTGGCGCTGTTGGCATTGGATAGACCGTTAGATTCAGTGATCCTGCGGCAATATAGCTGCCACCATTTAAGGTACACTCTATAGCGGCATATAATGTCACTGGCTCGGTGAGGCAGGCATCTACACCACTGTGGTTGATAGCCCCTCCAGTATATGGGCTTGTCAAACCCGCATCAGTAAACCAAAATACTGTGGGTGTGCCTCCTCCGGTTGCAGTTGAACTCGGATCGCTAACTGCGGCTTGCATGATCGCATCGGGTAATGTTGCTGCCGAACCCGTGCAGAGGTCGGCCGATTCTACCGGCTCTGTTGATGTAGGACAAGCATCACAGGCATCGTAGGGAACCTGGAAACTCTCACTACAGCCCCCGACATTGTCAATTACAATGGTGGCATTGCCTGCGGCAGTTCCGGGAGTGGCGGTCAAAGTAAAATCATTGCTATCAATATTGTCCAACAATGGACAGGCGAGATCCAGCGTATAATTACATACATCGTCATCTTTCGTGATGGTCGGTATAGTAGGTGCCGGATATACTGTAAAGCTAACGGAACCTGCAGGAATAAATGAATTATCAATCGCACATTGGATGGCTGCGTAGAGCGTGACTGGCTCTGTGGTACAGGCCGCTCCACTATGCGTGATGGATCCTCCATATGCAGTAGTTAGGGCTGCATCGGTATACCAGGTAACCGTTGGTGTTGCACCACCTACGGCCGATGTTGTTGGATCAGAAACGCCTGCTTGAATGGCTGCATCAGGTAGTGTTGGGCTATCGCCGTCGCAGATATCAGTCGGGCCTGATGTCGGCTCTGTAGATGTCGGACAGGCTGCACAGCTATAAGTAGCGGCAAAATCCACGGTCTCACATACTCCTCCGGCCAGTGCTGCTGGCAGGTTCGTATTTGTTATGGTAAAGTTTAGGTTTCCAGCGCCTGTCTCCGCACTAAAGTCTGGAGCAGCTCCATTTGAGTCGTAATCATTGCTGATGGTAAAGCCGGTAGTTCCGGAACAATCCCAGGCACTGACTGAAGGGCCACATGCTCCATCATCATCGATGGTGGCGGACAATCCAGAGATATCCGGGTAGACTTCTACAAAGATTGACCCTGCAGGAATGAAAGAATCGTCTGGTCCACCATTGAAGCCGTCGCCTAAGAGATCACATTCAAGGTAAACGAAAATTTCCGTGCTGCTTGCGGTACAGCCATCAGTTGAGCTGAGGGTCCCAGCAGTAAATGGATTGCTTGGCGTTGTTCCTCCCGTCAGATAAAAACCTTCTGATACCTGTACATTTCCCGTTGGAGCCGGATAGTCCAGACCAGTAGCAGTTGCTGTCAAGTCCGTTGCGTCTGTTGCACAAAACTGCTGAGTGCCGCTGGCCGGTGTGGTTACCATGGGACATTGCTCACAATTGTAATCCGCATTTATGACCAGCTCGGAACAAACTCCGCCAGCTGGTGCATTGGTGTTGGTAATCGTGAAGGTCATTGCAGCTGCCGTTGTTTCACCTGTAAAGTCAGGGCTCTCAGGATTGGCTGGATCATAGCTATTTGTAATGGTGTATCCGGTCTCTGCCGAACAATCCCAGGCAGAGATCGATGGGCCACAAGTACCATTGTCATCCAAGGTATATCCCATCCCTGATATATCGGGATAGATGGTGGCCACATAGGTTCCTACCAGAATATAGTCTGCAGGATCCAAAGATCCACTTGCATCGGTATCATCACCGACATCGTCACCGTCCAAATCACAGAGTACTGTTGCATAGTAGGTCTGTACATCCGCATCGCATCCACTGCCTCCATAGCTGAG
>JAHDDV010000200.1:3289-10561 GCA_020629205.1 Chitinophagales bacterium
CTGTTGCATAGTAGGTCTGTACATCCGCATCGCATCCACTGCCTCCATAGCTGAGGTCTGCTCCTCCATAAGCCGTGGTAAATCCAGCATCACTCCACCAGCTGATATCTGGTTCGCTATTGCCATCAGCATCGAGGGCAAATCCTGCGTCTGTCATATCGGTCATCAAGGTAGCCGCACTTGGTAAGCTGGGCGTCATGGCAGATCCGTCATCACAGAAATCTACAGCAGTAGCTGGCTCTGTTGAAGTCGGGCAGGCGCAGGCGGTCACCGTCACTACAACTTCTGCCGTTACTTCAGGGCAGCCGTCAGCTGCCGGAATGGTGTAGGTAAATGTATTGTCACCGATAGCCAAGGTAGAAGGATCCTGAGCATCTGTCGTAGCTGCACCAGTGCCATCCGTCCAGTCTCCACCGGTGTCTGGTGTGCCGGTCAGCTGATCAAAAAGATTAAAGGAAGGGTCGACATCGCAGACCGAAAGTGCTCCGTCCAGCCCCGGATTGGGAGATGGCTTGATCACGACCTCCACATCAAAAGTGGTATTGTCTGTACAGAAGGACGGCGCTTCACCTACAGCATTAATTGTATAGGTCACCGTTTGGTTTGTTGTGGTTGGATTGGTGAGTGTCTGTGCAATTACTGCTGGATCACTTCCATCAGCCGCACCTGTCACTCCGCCAGTAACATTTGTTACTGTCCAGGTGAAAGTGGCATTGGGATCCGTACTTTCCAATACGACATTGGTGGTTCCGCCAGTACAGATCGTATCTGCAACTGCACCTTCTGGTGGACTGGCAAAAATGACTACTGTCTGGGTATCCGTGTATAAGCAACCTGAGAGATCATCATAGACGTATACGATGTCATGCGTACCAGCCCCTGCAGCAGCAGGATCAAAATCAGCCGTTCCATCGGCAAAGTCTGCAATTCCTGGTCCGTTAAAATTACCTAAAGTATTCACCGGCTGCGAGGTCAGCGTGACTGACCAGGCATTTAGTGTTCCTGTAGAACCTCCTGCTGCATCTACAATTGATATGGTCCAGTCCCCATTCAAGGGGCAACCGACGAGACTATTGAAGTCTCCATCCGGGTCGTAAGCACCTACAGGGACCGTCGGTTGTCCTGCTCCTGTCTCCGGCATAGGTGTTGTAGCTGCATCGTTGAACACATAGCAGCATCCGACAAGGGACTCATCATTACCGTAGGTGAGCGGTGGTACCCCCAACTGATCAAAAAGCACAAAGGGCCCACAGGGTGTGTTGATTGTAACAATCAAATCACCTACCCAGGCATGGTTTATATCCAAACTGAACTCAATGTCGCCCGGATTCACTACCGTGCCTGTAAGACCTGAGGAAGTGATAGTAGAGCTGCCGGGCACTCCTGTATCTGGAATGGCAAAACCAGTATTATCCGAAAATGTTTGTGTGGTACCAGGTACAAGTCCTGGAAGAGGGCTACCTGTTAGCGACTGTATTCCGGATCCTGCACAGACTGGTGAAGTCAAGGTAGCGAAGCTTGCTACAGGATTTACATAATTGTACGTTCCTGAAAAAGTATATGGACATCCATTGGGGTCTACCACAGATATCGACCAACTGTCTCCGGGATTCAAGCCTTCGATCGTGAAGGTTTCTCCTTCAGCAGGGCTTGTGCTTGACAAGGTACCAGCTCCCAGATTTGTGACGGTGTACAGACCACCAAAGAACTCTGGATATCCTCCTGACAATGTGACGTCTACACCATCACATGCATCATTTGATTGTCCGGTAATCTCATTTAAGTAGGTAACGGCCACTGGAATACCAATGTCAAAACAATCATCATCGGTAGTGTAGAGGTTGTAAGAACCACACCCCCCCGGATTAGTACAACCACACTCCCCATCTGGTATCAAGGCTTCAAAAGTGGAAAGTACATAAACAACTGTATTGTTGGTAAGGGGATTAGTACTATTTGCCTCTAAAAAAGCAATTAGTGACCCATCATTCGTGTCACTTAAGTTTCCAAGATTGTCTCCATTGAACCATCCTGAAGTGGTTGTCGGATCAGTCGGCAATCCTCCCACTGGAAAATCAATATTCATGTAATAGTTCCATCCTGTGTTGTATACGCAGCCCGGAGGCCCCCCCGGTCCACAACAAGGTACTGCTGTTGGTGCAGTCCCGTTTTCTTGACCATCCAAGTCAATGACATCCCCAAAGCACAAAACAAAAGGGCCTTGAGAGTTAAGTCCATTTTGGGAGGAAGTCAAACCATCACCAGTTTGAGTGATAAAAGTATCTCCCGCATCAACAGCACAATTCACGCAGTGATCTGCAATATCTATCGGCCCAATAATGACATCTGCAATACACCCAAAGGCATCTTCAACTTGTACACTAACTGTGCCTCCGTCCGCAACTTGGGAAACTATAAAGCTACCCCCTGCCGCCACAGTTGTTGGATTGACACTACCAGAGCCATTGTTTGTCAATGTCCAGGAGCTACCATCATAGGAAGGCGCACCATCTAACAAATCAACTGTAACATCTGTGGATGTACCATTGGCATTACAATCGATGAAAAAAGTAAAATCAATGGGAGGAACAAAGAGTAGTGTAGTGGCATCTCCTACACTGAAACAATCAGGATCTATCGTCCCGGTGGCACAATCAGAATAAGCAACCGGTGCCACAAAATACTCGACCCCAAAGTCATAAGTAATCAAGTCGTTTTCTCCCAAATAATTTCCGTCAAGATCCGGATTGCCTCCCGATGGTGGTAATCCAATGTCGGTCAAAGCCGGGTATACTCCCAGCGGATCATTTGACACCCACACACCATAGCCGATGCATGGATCTGGTCCCGTTCCAAGCACAGATCCAGTAGAAGTCAGTGTCGCACCGGGATCAGTAGGGCATAGTATCAGATTTCCTGTTGTATTGGTCCCCGCAACAGCCGGACAATTTGGTCCGACTGACTGGCAATCAATGCCTGCACCATTACAAAAGACGATCTCAAAACTATTGAGTACTCCTTCATTTGCGCCGGCATTGTCATTGACAGAGATTGTCCAATCACCATTGACCGGACCAGTGTTGAAGCCAGCCAGACCGGCTCCACCCAGACAACCTTCATCCCAGGTTCCCCAATCTCCAACATAGCAAGGAGGATCTGCTCCATTACATGGATCGTCAAAGTTGTCGGTACTACAGTTTCCATTACCGACCTGACCAAAAGTATTGGCTGATCCATCGACAAAGCAGAGCACCATATCGTCGCTGCTATTTCCAAAAGGAAATCCAACTGCCGGATTTCCATCTGCAAAAAGAACGACGGTCTGACCACCGGGGGAGGTCAGGGAAATTTCCAAATCTCCAACCCAGTCATGAGAGATATCTACACAGACTTGCTGGACCCCCTGAGAGCCTCCGTTACAACCTCCGTCGAGGTTGTCATCGCTGGCATTTTGAATATTCAGATTGGCTTGAAAAGTAGTTGTCTGATCATCCGGTAGGGTAACCGGACAATTTGTACACTCGCATTGAGCATTTAGCCATTGAGGAGTGATCAGCGTGCACAAGACAAGAAGTAAGGCTGCTTGCACAAGCTTTTTTGGGTTTAGAATTATCTTCATTGTTCGGCTCTTTAATCGTTACATTCAGTCTTTGCCTCCATCTGGGCAGCAAGTCCATCAATCTTGTTTCTTAGGTCCTGCACAAGTGACTCATCAGCACTGTCTGAAAGCAGTTGCGATTGCAAGGCTTGATTCGCTTTGCTAAACTGCTGTTCCAAACTTGCCATGCTTGCTTCCTCAGACTTGTAGCCAATGCACTTTTCCACTTTTGGCCTCCATTTCGTTTTCGGGCTTCTATTGGATTTTGGTGCAGTGGAAACAGGAGCGGCAGAAGCTCCATCGAGCATCTTCGCTTTCCTTGCATCATGCTTAAAATTGCTTGACTTCACGACTGCCTCCTGAGCAGAGACAGGGAAGGAAAAGCAAAGCAGAAAGAGTAAGCCAAGGGAAAGGCTTGTAAATTTTGTTCGTGTAGACATACGGGTTTTCTTTGTCAATGACTATGCTGCTGCTTAAATGGCGTTCATGGTTCAATCAAGTCGTGGCGGATGGAGAACAAACATCTTCTATTCACCAAGACGGTTCGGCCTTTATGAAACAGCCAACAGAAATTAATTTATGATTCAAGCTAACTTGTTTTCCCTTCAGTCTCTCTCTGTAAGCGAATAACAAAGTCAGATGGCGCAATGGCGGTTTGCTTGCGCTGGTTGCAGGCGACTTTCTTGACTTCACAGGACGGGCCCATTAGACCAACAAAGACGCAAGTAAGATACTAATAATATCTTCAAATAAAGACACCTAAGTGCAGTGAATGTCTTATAATATCAGGCTTTAAGCAAAATTCCTCCAAAGTGTAAAATCACCGCTAGATTCCAGATACCAGTGAGCACTAATCTGCTCAGATTGTTACATAATTTGGCGCCAATATCAGTATCCTCCATTTTTGCTCCCCGGCGCGAGGCACAGCTGGTGAAAAATAGCCCTGATAGAAGTGGAAATGGAACCGCACTGAGCGCCTGCCTGCGCCGCTGGCGGTGGCTCGACGACAGGAGAGACGCTGCCAGTGGATGCAGGCAGCAGCGAAGGGTGGCTTCCATTGCAACGGATAGCAGGACGACCGCTGCCACGTGCCCATCTGTTGTGCTCCAAAAAAAATGAACAAATTATCCTATCAAGATTGTTTAACTTGGTGTCAAAAGCAGGCTTATCAAGCAGAAAATTCTTTACATAACACCGCCATTTACGCAGCTGAATACGCCCTATCCGGCGACGGCTTATCTGAAGGGTTTTACCAATACCCTGGGCATCGATTCCTTTCAATGCGACCTTGGGATTGAGGTGATTCTTCGACTGTTTAGCCAGCAGGGATTGCAGCAATTGTTTGACAGACTTTCCGCCATGGAAATTGAGCTGAGTGACAATGCCTGGCGCATCTTTCAACTGCGGGATTTGTATCTGGCGCGCATCGATCCGGTGATTGCTTTTTTGCAGCATCGCGACCCGACACTTGCACATAGAATTTGTCAGGGAGCATACCTGCCACAAGCGGGCAGATTTGAGCAAATGGCTGACCTGGAGTATGCTTTCGGAACTATGGGAATGACAGAGCGAGCGCGGCATCTTTGCACCTTGTTTCTGGAAGATTTGAGCGACCTGATCAAAGAGGCAATCGATCCGCATTTTGGTTTTAGTCGCTATGCAGAACGATTGGGTTTATCGAGGACTGATTTCACTGAATTGCATCAGGTTTTACAAGATCCCGACAGCATTGTTTCACAAATTCTTGTTGCGCTTTTGGAGCAAAAGATTCAAGCACATGCTCCCGGCATTGTTTGCATCAGTGTTCCTTTTCCGGGCAATCTGTTTGGGGCATTAAAATGTGGTCAATATCTCAAGCAAAAGCATCCGAAAATCAAGGTCATTCTCGGTGGCGGTTATGCCAATACGGAGTTGCGCTCCCTGGGCGATGAACGGCTTTTTGAGTACCTGGATTTTGTCTGTTTAGACGATGGAGAAGCGCCCTTGCAATTGCTTTTGGAGCATCTGGACGGGCAGCGAAAATTGACTGATCTTAAGCGCGTATTTTGTCTTCATGGCGGGGTCGTTCATTACTGTAATGGAGCCGCGGAACTCGATGTAGCTCAGCGGGACACTGGTACGCCGGACTACCGGGATTTGCTGCTTGACCAATATCTCTCTGTGATTGAGCTTGTGAATCCGATGCATCGATTGTGGAGCGATGGGCGCTGGAATAAGCTCACTTTGGCACATGGTTGTTACTGGGGTAAATGTTCCTTTTGCGATGTCACTTTGGACTATATCAAGCGCTATGAGCCACTGACTGCGGCACTGCTTTGTGATCGAATTGAAGAGATAATTGAGCAAACTGGTCAGCGTGGTTTTCACTTTGTGGATGAGGCGGCTCCTCCGGCTTTGATGCGTGATTTGGCTATTGAATTGATCCGTAGAAAGCTCAATATTTCCTGGTGGACCAATATCCGTTTTGAAAAAAGTTTTACAGCCGATCTCTGTCGACTGCTTCGAGACTCGGGTTGCATCGCTGTGTCGGGAGGCCTGGAAGTGGCCTCGGATCGACTGCTCGCCAAGATGAAAAAAGGAGTGACCGTGGCACAGGTTGCAAGGGTGTGTCAACACTTTAGTCAGAACAATATCATGGTGCATGCCTACCTGATGTATGGCTTTCCGACTCAGACGGCGGCGGAGACAATCAACTCATTGGAGATGGTTCGTCAACTCTTCTTGACAGGGGTATTACAGTCTGGGTTCTGGCATCTCTTTGCAATGACGGCTCATAGTCCGGTGGGGATTGATCCGGCAGCATATGGGGTGATGAAGGTAGGCCCTGAAGTCGGTACATTTGCCAACAATGACCTGCAGCATCAGGATCCAAGTGGTGCAGATCATGAGCAGTTTTCCTACGGTCTCCGAAAGTCTCTATTTAACTTCATGAATGGGCAATTTCTCGATTCAAATTTGCAGGATTGGTTTGATTTTGAAGTACCGCGTACTACTGTAGCACCGAATTATATTCAGGATATACTGGAAGATGAAGCCGATGAATTGCATAGCTATAGTGATCATGCTCGCCTGCTTTGGGTAGCTACGCAACCTGCTGTAGAAGCCAGCCATTTTGAAGATGGTTTTGAGCTACAGGATTTGGGATTTCTCACTGTGGATGATTACCATTGCCTAAGTTTGGAACCAGAAACGGTGGATTGGCTTTTGCAGTTCCTGCATCGCATCTCCCTGGATCAAAAGGAAAAATTTACCTTTGCTGACTTGCGTGCCTCTTTTCCCGAAGAGCAGCTTGGCGAGTGGGAGGAATTCGTGTATTCGGACTTGTGGCTGTTTTTGCGGGAAGAAGGCTTGTTAGTGGTTTAGTGCTTAATGTCTGGTGTCTAGTGCTTAGTGCTTAGAGACACTAGAAACTAGTGCTCGAAAACAGACACTAGAAACCAGAAACCAGACACTAACTAGACACCAGACACTAAAAACCAGACACCAAAAAACTAAAAACATGACAGATTTACAACAGCAATTTATGCGTCGCGCCATCGAATTAGCGCAGCAGGGAATGGACAAAAATGAAGGCGGCCCCTTTGGTGCAGTTATTGTTAAAAACGGCAAGATCATCGCCGAGGGCAACAATATGGTTACCTCCACAAATGATCCAACTGCTCATGCTGAGGTGG
>JAHDDV010000201.1 GCA_020629205.1 Chitinophagales bacterium
GGCTTATCTCCACGAGCTATGCTGGTGAAAAATAGCCGGGATAGCAATGGAAATGCTGGCACTCTCCAGCCTCTGAGTCGCTGTACCGGGGCTGGCTCCAAAAAGAGACAGACACGGTGCAGCAGCGAAGTGGCTGGAGAGTGCCAGCATTGTAATGGATAGCCCGTCATCCCTTCCCACGACTGAATCTGCTGCGCTCCAAAAAACTTAAAAGATTAAGACGATGCAGGCAATCTTCGGCGGAAGTACTTTCTGCCCAGGAAACTGATTAGGAGCAGTAACAGAAGACCAATACCCGGGATCAAAAAGCGCAATAATCCGCCTGGACGTTCGATTAAATCAATCGGAGCTGTGTGGCCGTAGAGGGAGAATGCGGCCCAATAATAAGGGTGAGCCTCCATCTTGTCGGCTTGGCTAAGGTAGCCGAGCTTTGCTTGTCGCAGAGCTTGCGGTCTGTTTTGTCCATCGGCCAATGCATCGTAAAAATATTGCATCAAGTATTGCGTGGAAGCGTCATCAATTTTCCACAGCGAGGCCATAGTACTTCGGACTCCAGCTTGCGCAAAGGCGCGTGAGAGGCTTAGTACGCCTTCTCCCTGAAGAACGACACCGGAGCCGGTTTCGCAGGCGCTGAGAACAACAATCTCAGCAGATAACTTTTGGCGATAGAGCTCATTTACATACAGTCTATTGTCGAGATCATCGGGTTGACCTTCATTGGTAAATGCGATGTAGGAGTGTTCGGGGTTACGATCATTAATTTCGGCGTGTGAGGCAACATGCACGATAGCATATTTACCTGCTTGCTCCTGAAAAAAGTTTTTGGTTGCATTTGCACCAACACAAACGGCCGCCTTTATCTTCTTTCCAATTGATGAAACTTCGGAAAGATTGTATTGGAGTGGCGGAAGGATCGTGGACTGTTGCGCATTTAGCGCTGACCTTTGTCGTCCTGTGAATGAAGGAGCCATACAAAGTACAGCTTCGCTTGCAGTAGACTTTTGGCGACGAGAAAGTTCGCCTAGCCATCGCATGGAGAAAGCATAGCTAATCGCTTTTTCTTGCAAGAGGAATGGCGCCTCAGAATAGTCTTTAAAACTGGCTTCCTTGGTGAGGAGGACATCAAAGGGAATATGCCATAAGATGCCATCAGGTACGATAATCAATTCTTCTTTTAGCAGCGGCAGGTTTGGCATATTCAGCAGATGCTTGTAGAGATAGCTGGCCTTCTGCTGATAGGCTTTGTCTCGTTTATTGTACAGATCCCACTTCACTTCCTTTGCATGTTGTTTCAATTGTGTGGGAAGCACATATCTGTGCAGGCTCGGTCCTGTTTCTTTATCCAATACAAAAACGAAATAGTGATCTTTGCCGAGGAAGTACTCGATGACTGTTTGCTTTTCTGTAAGCAGCGTTTGAACTGCCGCGAGTTGGGTTTCTGCAAAGGGCTCGCTGGAAGCCTTGAATGCAGGATATTCTTCGTTCCATTTTTGATGTAATTCTTCGAGCTGCACATTGGATTCAAAGAGGCGGTTTTTGATCTTTAAGCTGTCTTTGGACTTAGTGGAAAATAATTGCGATTGCAGGTCAAAGATGGTCTTCTTGAGACTGCTCTCTTGCGTGAGTTCTGCAGCAGGAATACTGGAATGAGCCAAGGCACGACTTTCACGCATGCCCTCCAGCAGCAGCAAGGCTTTACTTCTTTCTATACATTGCCAGGCAAGCTTGTGGTGATCTTCTCCTAGTTCATAAGCCGCTTGAAGAGCGATCTCTAAAACCGGGTATGCTTTCTCCACAAAAGACTGTTTGTCCGATTCCTTTATCAGGCTGCTTCTAATCTGTGCCAGTAACTCAAAGGTCAGCTGACTGGTATTCCAGCAATTGATCCAAAGCTCGCGATCAAGTGGATCGGCTTGCTTTGCCATCGTATACTGCAGGTCTGTCTTTAGGCTCAAGCCTTCGAGTAGCAATGCTTTGGAGCTAATGCGTTCTAGTGGTGGATCGAATTCGAATTGCGGGACAGGCCGGACATCAAGGAGGTTGTAGATCCCCTGTTGGAGTACCGTAGCTGATCTTTCGTAATCACCTATGAGCTGATAGAGCTTCGCCTGGGCGAAGTAAGTCTTCGAGCGTGCATGAAAAGGCTTTTGCCCATAGTGTGCTTGCCAGCTTTTTGCTGATCGATCTAAATATTGAGCGGCCAGATCATACTCTTGGAAGGACATGTGAAAGCAACCAATTTTGGTATATGTTTCTGCAAACTCCGGATCATTGGGCAAATGACAGTCAAGGGCTTTTTGAAAGAATTGCTTGGCTTGCTCGGGTTGATTTAGCTTGGTATAATTTTCTGCAGCACCTAGATATTGCTTGATAATATGGCTTCTGTGGCGAACCTTTCTACCAGGATCTTCTTTGATAATCGCCTCGTAATATTCCGCCCCTTTGAAGTAATAGAGTTCTGCTGTCTGGTAATCCCCTTTTAAGGCGTAGAGTTCAGCCAGACGACTGAAGGTAGTCGCTACTTCTGCAGGTCTGGATTCCTGCTCGGCCCGCTCTCGTTCAAAATCTATCACGTAGTGATTGACGGCAATGGCCTCGTCCAGATTGCCTGTCTCCTTGGCAATGGCTCCTATATGAAGCAAGGAGATCATCATTGCTTCGTAGAGATCGATAGGCAGTGTGTCTCTGCTCTTTAGCTCAGCGACCATTGGCTCAAAGTAGGCTTTAGATTGTTCAAAGTCGCCTAAGTTTCTGTAGTAATCACCAAACCACATATTCAGGTCAAATCTCACGATTTCAAACTCCGATTCAGAGTAGCTATCCTTGTGATCGAGCAAAGAGCGCTCTGCCTCCTGCAGGTATTGATTCACCAAGGTCCAGTCGAACCAATACCGGGCGCAACCGACCTTGTCTACGACCAGATCCAGATGCATAGGCCACAGCTCGTGTGTTGTGGCTAGCTCAGTGGCCTGGTCGAGAATGCTAATTGCTGCTGACAGACTTTCTCCATTGGCTTGCTCAGCTTCGGCTTGAAGCCTCCTTATCTGCTCCTGGATTTCAGCAGCTTGCATACAGCAAGTAAATAAGATCAAAGCTAGCAGGACAAAGCTGTACTTTGCCCTGCCAGACATGGATTGTTTATCTTTCAAGCGGTAATTTTCACTAGCAAAGTTACTAGTGCTACGCAAACGAAATTCGCACCACCTTTAAGGGCTTCTATTTCTGTCATACTTCGTTGCTCGTCTGACAAAAAGATAAGCTCCTAAAAGGTGTCACGAACTTTGTTTACGCAGCACTAGGGTTTCATGATAAATCGTAAAGGGTAATCTTTGTCTGCTTTTAGGACAAGTGACCATGTCTCCATTTTGGTAGGAGAAGGTACAGTCGCGTTTGCTGGATAAAGAGTAAGCAGCGAGAATTTAGGTGAAACTGATGTAAAGGTTACTGGTCCCAGCACTTGTTCGCCTCCAGCATTTCGAACGACGACATCAACCCGACCGTTACTACTGTTCTGCCTGCCGGAATCAAAATGAAAATCCTGAACAATATGCTGCAGTCCAGATCTTGCCCAAAGACCGGGAATTGGGCAAGGGGGATCTAGTCTGGCAGCTAAACCCCTTCCCTCTCTGTCGTTTTTAATCAGCACAATACTGGCAGTTCTCATTACCTCCATATCAGCAATTTCTGCAGTCAATGTATTAATCCGTGCCATAATATCGGCAATCCCATCTGGGTCAGGACCTTCAAGTAATTCCTCTAGATCTTGCTTTTGCTGCGTAAGAGAATTAATCATTAGGTCGGTTAGTAGATTAGTGCGAACAGGTGGCTGACCTCCTGTGTCAGGCCTATCGCTACCGTAAAGGTAGTTGTCAATTAGATCTTGGAGTCTCATAGCGGTTTGGTTTATTTCGGTGGTAAAATAACTTGATTAGAGCTGGGGATCGAAACTAACTTCAAAGGAAACACTTTCCCAGCGATCATTGATCCGATAGGTGCTGTTGATTATATAGTTGCCATTTTTTATTCCTGGACCCACTTCTTGCAAGAGTATCAGACTATCAAAGGAACTGGACGACTTCACCAGTTGAGCAATTCTCGCTACCATTCTGCCTTTCAAATCAGTTATGTGAATATCGTCAAAGTCTTTCCCCAAGTCATTCAATAGAATACTTCCTGCTCTGGGTATCCAATAGCCTTTCTTGGGGCAGGGTGATGGTCCCGGCAGTTTGAGACCGACAAGTTCTGAGAACTTCTTCAGGTTTTCATTGCTAAGTGCTTTCATCTCCTCACTCTGCCGCTCTGCATTTTCTAATTCCCTTTCGAGGGTCTTCTTGAGACTCTTAAACATAAGGGATCTTCTACTGAAACCAATAAACCTCCTCAGATCATTCTTAAGGGCCATCTGGGTGCGTTCGATATCCTGATCCAGAGAGTATTGAACCATTTCGCTGACAAGTAGCGCTCTGGCAGCTGCAGCTCCTCCGGTAAACTTCTGGTCACGATCATAAATGTAGTCCAGCACCATATCTTTCAAATCCATAGATTGCTTGTCCTTCATAGGGAAATGAATTTATAAATTTATGAAATATACGCATTTATTTGACCATCAACAATTTATCGGATGATCTATAGCATCTTGCCTCTTGAAACGACTGCAAATTTCAAAACGCTGCTTGTATTCAGGTCAGTATCGGGTCTTTGACAATTATATGACAATGTCTCCTTATAACTCTCAAATTTAGTATTCACCCCCACTACAATATATAACATTACTGGATAAAATAAAAGGGCAAAAATCTTCATTCTTAGGAATCTGAGCCAAGCTCACAACTAGAAGTGTAAAAATCAAACAAAGTGTTACCTGCCTTTTATAAAAAAAATGCGGGAAGTCATCCGCATTTGACTTCCCGCTTGAAACACTCTAAAACTATCATCCTGTGATAATCATGTAAAGAATGCGACAATTGGGGAATGCAAGTTTGGTGTATGGTTGATTGTTGATTGTTGATTGTTGATTGTTGACAATATGAAGCATATAATTCCTTTTAGTCCCTCATTGCTTATCTTTGCGAGATTTCTTTTTGCGGGAACATTTAAACATCGATATCATGCATAAGGTACTTAGAGCAATACAGGCCATGTCTCAAAATGACCAGCACATGGCGGAAGCTTATCGCGCCAGCGGTCATTCATTCTACTTTACCTACAAGGAGCATCTCTGGGTATTATGGAAAGATGAATCAGATACCCGTATTCTCAGCTATCTCAATAAGGTGTCTCCTAAGCCCATTCAGGAGATCATGAGTATCTACGATGAGCACAATTGGCTGGATGAAGAAACAGCAGCCAACTACAAATCCACACAGTTTGAGGAAACGGAATCGAGAGAATTGTATGAACGCCTATACAATACGGTGAAGGAAAAAGCCTCTGGTATGGATAAGGTCTTTGATGATATCCTGGGAGATATCCTTTAGATTCACGTCTTCTAGTCACCCTAGCAGGGCAAAAGTGAGCTTGATCATGGCTTCTTGCTGCAAGTAGGCTCAGTTTATGGAATCAAGCCGACTCAAGCTGGCCGTCAATAGTACCTTTACCAGCTCGATACATAGTAAAACAATAGTTTGTTTAGAATGAGATAGAGGTAAGTAATCCATTCGATTACTTACCTCTTCATCACAAGTCATTGCCTGCTGCTATGCAAACGATGTCCGCAAGACTGGGGCAATCGACACGATCACTACTGTACGGATAAACAAGCGCTATTGTAGGAGACATCGCGTTGGAAACCACTGGCAGTACTAAATCTGACCCTGTGCGGACTCGAGTAATCCATGTAGTAGCTCGTGCCATCTCTATATCTTTGCTTGAGCTTGCGCTTCTTATTGTGCGAGGCAGGATTGCCATCATTTCCATTGCTCATAAGTCCAGCTACAGAAGTGGTGAGGCAATTGGTTCCTTGCTCATAAGTAAAGTCTCCAGAGAGCACTTCGATTCTCTTGTCATTCTTTCTATGCTTCATCTTGTGCTTGATCTTTCCATTGGCTTTGAGCTTTTGCACCATGACGACTTTCCTGCCATTGTGCTTGACCTTCGGTGTAGTCCACTGTTCGAGAATGGTCGGGTTTCTAAAGGCGTTGGAATAACATGGGTTTCTCACGTACACCTTCATTGTCAATGGGAAGTTGCAGGGCATCGTTCCTTCAAGATCAGAAATTGTCACTGTATAATTTTTACCACCCACACATGGGAGCGGAAAGTTGTGAGATTCTCCCAGGTTGCTACTGGTAATGACAGTGCCATCACCAAAGTTCCATTCAAACAGACCGACGGTGCCTTGACTCAGTCCTTCGATGCTGATAAACCACTCAGCTGTCGACATATTGATGGGCAATGCGCTTGGCTGTACTGGGCATAGTAGATCGATGTTGAGTGGTATCAACTTATCACAACCAAGATCCTCATTGAGGGCCTCCATCAAGACATCGAGGTAGTTGATAGTATTGTAATCTACGCGCAATCGAACGAACTCTCCCACGTAAAATCCACCAGCTTGATTCCATAATTGATTAATGTAGTTTGCTCCAGAGCCACCTATGATGGTCACTTCATTACTTACATTGTTTATATACCAGGTGTTCAGTACATCCAGGCCAGGATTCATATTGGTTGCCGTTAGCTCTATCTCCATGATCTTAGTCTGCTCATTGTTTGATAATATCTTGAAACTGATATTGCTTTCGAGTTCACAGTCCTTTTTACCAAAAAATCCTTCTCGACTGTATCCATCCCAATTCGACTCAAGATCAAATTCATCCGAGCATAAATCTACGTGAGAGATATCATAGTTTTGGTAGTAGTAGTCCATCACGGCATCAGAAATGGTGCCTGCATGAAATTCCAGAATAAAGTTCTTGAGACCGTCGTAATTGTTGCAATCGAATGGCACTTTGAATCCCACACAGCCGTCAGACCACACGTAGAGATCCTGTCCAATGATCACCATACCATCTGGATTTAGAATGGTGCAAGTCACATCATCGGAGCTGTAGAGCCATGAGTCAAAATTGGGTTCATCGGCGATGATGCCTTCGTCCATTTCATAATCTTTCTTTCGGCAGGAGTAAAATGCATTGCGATTTTCGAAGTCTTCCAATTCTTCTACTTCTCCCCCATTTTCGTAATCGGTCTTTAGTTGATTGTATTCTGCCTGCAGATCTGCCAGACTTGCATACTCCATGATTTGATGGTTGTTGCATTTTGGTCGGTTGACGATGTCTTCGATCCGTTCGCAGCTGCTGTAGGACAGAAAGAACAGTGCTAGCATCATAAAGACTGGTCCTGCTTGCCAGAAGAGTCGCCCGAGATTCAGATTGATTGCAGTAGCATTTGGCTTGTAATTGCATGCTCCCTTCGTTTGGGAATCTTGATTTCTTCTTAGATTTTTCATCTTGTGATAATTTTGATTTAGAGAATTAATTGTGATTTCTTGCTCCAAATCTAGGGGCATCGGGTGCTGTAAAAAATTACAAATAGATGCCGCTCTTCTAGGGTGAAATGCGGGCTTGAAGAGGTAAAAATGAAGATCCGAGGCATTGAACCGCGTTGCTACACCGTTGATTTTTAGGAATTTACACAAACCCCTTGAGTCTTCATTTTTCATTACACTAATTGGGGGAACTTCCATTTGAATGGCCTTCTTTTTTTACCACAAAAGGGCACAAAAGATTTGGGACACAAAGGTTATGGGCGCAAAAGAGCAATAAGAATGGATGCTCAAGCAATAAATTAGGATTCGTGCCGATTTATGGATAAATTTCAATAACCAACCGCATTACCGCTTTATGTATATCCCAACCCACTTGAAACTGCTTGGTCTGAGTCTCTTACTTTGCACCCTTTGTATTTGGTCTTGCGATACAGAGGAGGATCCGGAAAATTGTGCGCCCTCCTCCGATCTTTCGATCTCCGGCTATGATTCGGCTTCACATACTTTATCCCTTCAGTGGCTTAGCGTACAAGATGTTGAAGAATATTTGATGACCTATGAAAACGATCTGGGCGATAGCTTGAATCTGTTGACTTCTTCTAGCAGCATCAGCATGGCGCTGAGTCAGGTAGCGATTGATCATCGCTTTACGATTCTTACTTCCTGTCCTGACGGGCGATACTCCATTGGGCCATCGATTGGCTTTCAGAGCCCTGCACCATTGGATTGTGGACCACCTGAGAATGTGATGGCGGTTTTTGAAAATGACTCCACTGTGGTTTTGAGCTGGACCAATCCACCCGGAGTAGAAGATGTCTTTGTGAGTGCTGAAGCAGATGGAATATTAGTGGGAGAGTCGATCAGTGATAACTCCGCCAGCTTTGTTGTGCCTACAGGTACTACTATGATGGATTTTAGCCTCAGCAGCAATTGTACTGGAGGAGGAATGGGCGGTGTAGCTGTGCTTTCAATCATTGTAACTGAGGACGATGTAGAAGGTGCTTGTCTCAATCCATTGCAGCGTTTTAGAGGTGCCTATATGATTAAGGTAGTGAAGAATGATCCGGCTTATCCAAAGTACTATCGGGGAGCAGGTGACTTTTGCATCGGTGAATGTGGCCGATATGGCAATTGTCGCTAATTGCGAAACCATCGAAGGGATGCTAGGCCGTAAAGCCATACAAGTGATCAGTGCCATGGAGCTTGCGCAATGGAAGCGCTTCCAACTATTTGCACAGTCTCCATATCATAATCAACATAAGCGGGTCGTTGAATCGCTGAATTGGCTGGATCAATTCTACCCAGACTTTACCCACAAGAGAGCAACCGAGTCCAATTTCTACAAAGCCATTTTTGACGAGAAGAAGATCGATCGAAATCGATTCAATAAGTTCTTCTCACAGTTGTTTACGCTCTTGGAAGAATTTATCGCTGTGGAAGAAATCAAGCATTCGGCTGATGCGGCTTATCTTTATGCACAAGCGCAATACTCCTACTTTCGTAAGGCCGGATTGCCAAGTCTGGATGCAGCAAAAGAAAAGCAGGTAAGAAAGGAATTGCAGGAGCAAAACACCGCAAGCCATGCAAGACTGCTAAACAAGTATCGCTTCGAGATGGAACTGGCGAGACGGGCTAGCGCAGAAGACGACCGCAAGGGCGATATCAATCTCGCCGAAGTCAATCTGAGTTTGGATCTACATTATTTTCTGGCCAAACTCACCCATCTCTGCCTAATGAACAATCGCGAATCGGTGGTGCAAATTGACTATCAAAAGCCGCTTCAAGAAGCTTTGTTTCAAATGGTAGATGATCATCCGCATCTACAGATTTTGCCCATCAAGGTTTATCAGGCCGCCCTGCAACTTTTGCTCGAGCCAGATCAGCAAAAATATGAGAAACTCAGTGGACTGTTGGAGCTGGAACAACTGCCCTTTGACAAAGCTGAATTACATGCATTGTATACCTATTTGAGTATTAGTTGCAAGAAAGTGTACCAAAGTAATCAGCCCCAGTACTATGCAAAGCGTTATGCTATCTTTCGGGCCTGCCTGGATAAAGGGCTGTTGCTTCATCAAGATCAAATGACCAATCAGACTTTCAAAAATGGGGTGGTCTTAGGTATAAGGAATGAGCAGTACGAAGAAACGCAAACATTCATCACTAAGTACCATGAGAAACTAGCAGAACATAGTAGGGCGAGTACTCGGGACTTCTGTCAGGCATTGCTGTACTTTCATCAGGGAGATTACGTAAGGAGTCAAAAACTTCTTTCTCAGGTTGATCATGATGACATCTACTACCTGCTCAATACCCGTCGACTGCTGGCCATGATCTATTACGAACAAGCGGACTGGCAAGTATTGGAGAACCATCTGGCCAGCCTCAAGGTGTATGTATATCGCCGGAAGAAGCAACTACCTCCAGCTTACTTCAAGAGCAATGATCACTTTGTCAATACACTCATCAAGCTGGTGAAGATTGCCCAAACTTTGGGTGACAAGACTAAGGTGATTGCAAAGCTACAAGAGAAAATGGGGGCACTGAATTCCTTGAGTGAGCGAGTCTGGTTGGAGGAGAAGCTGCGGAAGCTGGCTGGTGCTTAGACTGCGATCAGGTACCAGCATATATATGATGAGCAAAGCAAGAGCGGATAAACAGGGCTTCAACTTTTGTCAGTCCTAATCACCAAAACCAAGGCTAATTTACATGCGCTAAGGGGCCTGGCCAACCCAGGCCAGATCCCCTTAAAACGATTAGATATTCAAGAAGCCACTATTTTTCAACTCCCTCGAAATATCTTATTGACGGATTTCACAGTCTATTAGCAAAATCCTGTCACAGTCGGATCTTCTTCGTCGTGGTAGCTCATATGATTAGTATTGATGTTTAATAATGGGCAGCTGTTTAAGCTGGCTTTCAATACTTAATAGATGCAAATGCCAAGAGGTAAACAGTTGACGCCTATTTTTTTGAAAAAAATTTGTTTGATAGGAATTTGGCCACTGACAGGATGACAAAATGGCCCGTGAG
>JAHDDV010000202.1:0-2559 GCA_020629205.1 Chitinophagales bacterium
CCGCGATGCTCCTGCCGAAACTGGCTTGGAGATACACCAGCGTACTTCATGAAGTACTTAAAGAAATTGGTTGGCTCTGCAAAGCCTACTTGATAGGAGATCTCGGTCATGGATAATTGCGAGTTGACGATGACGCGCTTGAGCTGAGTGATTACGATCTCGTTGATGAAGGCCTTGGCGGATTGGCCGATGACACTTTGTGTGACATTGTTGAGCGTCTTGCTGGTAACGCCCATTTGATTGGCGAAGAATGACACTTTTCTATCTTCAAAGCAATCCCTCTCTACTAGTTTTTGGAACTCCAAAAACCGACTAAGGTTCTTATTGCTATGTAGGTGCAGATTGTCTTTCGACTTTAATCGTGTCAACTTGGTAATGATGATCTGGATGAGCTGTCGGATGATGCTAGAAGAATGAGCGTCGGAGGCCCCAAAATACTCCTGCTCTATCATTCCGACCAAGGCGATCACCTCCTGATATACATCATCCGGCAGCTGGATTTTTGGGGAGGCCAACATCTCGTTAAAGAGCAGAAACAACTTCGAAGACTCTATCTCATTGGCATGAGTCACGATAAAATCTTCTGTAAATACGAGCAGTAGTCCACTTGCTTCGCTCTTGTAAAACTTGTGAACGTTTTCTCGTCGAACCGTAAAGATGGTCCCCTTTTCAAAAGCGTAATCCTGGAAATTTAGATTATACTTACCCTGACCCTCGGTCATGAGCAAGAGTACGTAGAAAGAGACTTTGTGAAAGTCAAACTGACTGTGATCCTTTGGCGATGCCTTGAGCAGATCTTCGTAGCGAACCAAATCAAAATGTGATCTGGCATTGGTCTTGTTTTCAAAGTTTATTTTCTTGTACTTCTTGCTCATAAGGGTTTTCGTCTATTTGCCATGATAGGCGCGGGAGACTTCAAGGCTATCTTCAAACCAATTCCAAAGAATGATTTTTCCATCTTTGACCTTTACCCGCAGCGCATAGGTAAACTCCTTTGTCTGCTGATCTGTTTTGGTCAACTGTCCAATCATACGACCAAAGTAGGCAGCCGTATCTCCATTCGATAGCGCATCATTGGGCTCCCACTTAATGGTCTTAAAGTTAGCACCAAATTTTGGCATAAAATCTTCAAGGATAGTCTGCTTACCTGACCAAGGGCCGATCCAGGGAAGAGCCTTGTCTCCTTCATTGTGCCAGACCATGTCATCGTGCATTAGCTCCGACATGCGATCCATGTTCCCCTCTCCCATTGCCTTCATGTATTCATTGGCAATCTTCATGGTCTCTGCTCCAGAAGGACCTGCTGGCTTCAATTGTTTCATGGCCGTCACCCAATCCTCCACGTGATGGGTACTCACAAACTTGCCATCTTTCATGGTATGCATATCGATGGTCAGGATCTTAAATGATTTGCTTCCATCAGTAGGCACACCCATAAAATCACCATTGGGGCTACCTGTAGCGATGCTACGTACAACATACACATCTCCTTCATTTACAATCTGTTGCGGCGTCCAGGTTAGATCTGGAATGATCTTCCAAAAGAACTCCAATTGCCCCATCAATTGTTCGGGTACTTTGCTATCTACTGAGCTAGATGATTTATAGCCGTCGGCAAAAAGTGGAGACAGCACTTGTGTAGGTCTGGTCTCGGTATTTACGGTCAATGCCTTCTCATAGAATGCTTTGATTGCTTCTTCGTTTGTCATATTTCTATTTGTGTTTAGAGATTCCCCTCTATTGGGTAATTGTCGCCCTTTCATTGCGAAAAAACTGGACTAGCAGCCATCTTGATAAACGCGATTTAGGGCTTATGATTGACATATCAAAAGTAGACCTGGTGCACATTATCTACAGGTAAAAATCGTCTTTTTTAAGGTAAAAATGAGAAATATAGCTGTTTTCAGCATCTGAAAAAGATGATCTCCTTCCGAATTCATTGGACCAAAATGATTTCCTCCTTCAACAGGCAAATGGGCGCTTTTCTGCTTTTTACCTCATTTGGTAGGCTTTTGATCTCAAGAAGACCTTGTCCCCCTCGTAGCTTTGCCCTGTTGAAAGAAAAAATTCCTCATTTAATAAATCAATAACACATACAATGAAACGAATACTGATTGCGCTACTGGCATTTTTCTCCTTTGCTATCCATGCCTTTAGTCAAAACGGGCCACTCTCAGAAGGGCTCGACATTAGCCTAAGAAACACCCTGCAAGATGCAGGAGAACCGGAGGTATCCTATCCAAGCTTGTTTGGACAGTCGGATGATGCTTACGATGAGTTTGCTGTCTTGTCAAACTCAGAAATTGAATTCCCAACGGCATTGGCCCAAAATGGTACGCCTGCTGGAGACCTCAGCGGTTTGTATGAAATCGATTTGACTGAAAGTAGCATCCACTTCAAAGTACTACCAGATGAAAATACGCCTTTCTGGCAGAATGTATTTGGTCTCTTTCCTGATGGAAAAGTCGATCGATACTACTTCACTTTCTCTGAGCCGCACAATGTCACCGACTTTAGCAGCGACAATGCAAATCTGAATGTAAGAATTGATTCAGAGAC
>JAHDDV010000202.1:2659-10518 GCA_020629205.1 Chitinophagales bacterium
ACCTTCAATGCTGAGGACTATCAAGAAAATTCATTTGCCTTCCAATTGGAAGATGCGGTCTCTTCATTTGATGTGACAGTGACAGATGCAAATGGCGCAACTGCCAGCTACGAAGAGGCAGATTTGGAAAGCTGCACCAAGCTTCCTATCGACCTGATTTCCTTCGATGCGGTGGAAAGCAGTACAGGCAATACCATCACCTGGGTGACGGCCAGCGAGTACAATGTGTCGAACTTCGAATTGCTTCGTTCTCAAGATGGTTTCCACTTTGAGCCCATAGCTGAGCAGAGTCCGCGTGGCAATTCTAATCAGGGTGCTACTTACAGCCAAGTGGATCAGAATCTTGACTCGGACATCAACTATTACCAGTTGAAGACCATCGACTTTGATGGATCTTCCAGTCTTTCTCAAATAGTACATGTGAACCGATCCAGCACGATCACAGCAGTCTTGTTCCCTATTCCTGCCAGCAATGAATTGCAGCTGGATTTGAATTTGCGAGACAGCAAAGAAATCAATTGGACGATCATCGATGTCACAGGCAAGCAGATTCAGACAATGGATATGATGGCAGCCCAAGGCACCCTCAACATTGATATCTCTACGCTTTCGACAGGCACCTACTTCCTGGAGCTTTTGGTCGATGGCCAAGTGAGTCAATACCAATTTTTGAAGAACTAGTTTTGGCCAAGTTTAATGAAGAGCCTCGGTCATTTTTGGCCGGGGCTTTTTTTGTTTTTGGGCCTATCCCTGCGTTCCTTCCGCATCCGCTGCGCTCCTGCTCCAGTCACTCCGGGTCAGGCTCTCCACTAATACTCCCCTTCGCATTAGCGGTTCGGCTTATGCTGTCTGTGGTCTCTACGCATGCGCTTCGAGCCCCCATACAGCATGCCTCACACGCTACTGCGGTCCCATGGCACTATTCCCTTGCAACTTTCTGCCGATACAATTTGCCGTCAATCATAAAGCTAATGATGTACATTCCAGAATGTAGAGAATTCAGACCATTGATGGTGAATCGCCCATCCCTAACTTCATGCTTACTGACGCTGATCAATTGGCCATCTGAATCTGATAACTTCACCACAACTTCCGGCGCTGTCGCATTATCCAAAAACACATTTAGCTCATCATCAAATGGATTTGGGTAAGCTGCAACAGTGTCGCTCTCTCCAATTCCTTGATTAACCACAGCACTCTCCTGATAAATCCGCACATAGTCAATTTCCAAGGCACTCTCAGCGAAGTTGGGCGCAATACTTGGAATGATGGCTACATTTAACAGCAGGAATTGATCCAAATAAAAAGGCCAGGTATCATCATCTTTGACCTCAGGTTCATAGACATAGTGAACAAAGCCATCTACGGCAAATTCGATTTTCTCTTCTGTCCAAACCATTGAATAAACATGAAAATCCGTAGAAGCAGTAGGTACATATTGTATGCCTTTATTGATCGTCGCTCCAGAGCTAGACGTAGTATGTATCGCACTTGAGATATTATTCTGATCATCTCCCCAATGCTCCATGATGTCGATCTCCCCACACTGCGGCCATGGAACCGTTCCAAAGCCCTGAGTTTCCCAATAGGCGCCAAGTTCGTTGATGTTTTTACCTAGCGTCCAGAAGGCTGGCCAGACACCAGGACCAAATGGCAGCCTGGCTCTAATCTCCACTTTGCCATAAGTAAAGGCAAACTTTGAATTTAGTCGCGCCGAAGTATATTGCTTAGTCACGCCTTGATCGGTATAGGTCTCCTTCTTGGCTACAATTTTCAGTTTTCCACCTTCCACAAAAGCATTGTCTATTCGATCGGTGTAGTGCTGTATCTCCCCATTGAACCAACTGGTCCCAACAGGAAACTGAGTTTGAAAGTGCCATTTCTCTTCATCGGCTGCTCCATCGACATCAAACTCATCTGACCATACGAGCTGATCGAATATGGCTCCGCTATCCGGTGTCTGGTACAACAGAACATCGTCGATATAGGCAATAACCTCATCCGTATTGTTCTCCCCGTTTACCTGAATTACCACTCGATCAAAATCCGTCCTTTGGGTTGGCAGAGCAGAGCCGGGATCCAGATTTAGGAAGTTATCCAGCCCAAAATCGAAAGTGACCTCTTGCCACTCATCCAAGTTTACCGGTTTGATAATCTCGCTTTGAGTTGTCCAGGGTTGATCAAGTGATCCATCTTGTAATTTCAGAGAAACCTGATTCGTCTGATTGCCAGTGATGCTAGAAGAAGGTATGTAAATCTTTAAGGAAAAAGTCTGATTGATGGAGAGGTCGAACTTGTCATTCATCTCGAAACGGACATTCGCATATTGCCCTCCCATATCCTGATACCGCAAAACCTTCGAAGAAGTATTGATCCCTTCCAAATGTGGATTGTCAAAACTGGTATCTAATGCACAGGCATCTTCCGTCCAGGCCGGGATATTGGTGGTTCCTTCAAAGTCGTCAAAGGCTTGATCGACCTGGGCTATTGCTTGAAAGGGAAAAGCGCAAAACAAAAACAAGAGCACACGATAAGCTGTCTTCATATTAGCTACCAAGGTACTGTTTTTCCATCAAGATAGAAGTATCAGAGCAATAGCAATCACAGCTGGAACCGTCTGCACAAACAGTATCTGCTTTGCCGCTGTAAGTGCCCCATATATGCCAGCTACTGCAATACAAAGCAAGAAAAACAGCGAAACATTGTCACTCCAAACCTGATCCTGAATCAACAATGACCATATTAAGCCAGCGGCGAGAAAACCATTGTACAAACCTTGATTGGCCGCCATGGCTTTGGTCTTAGCAAACAAATCTTTGGGAAAGGATCTGAAGACTTTAGGCCCTCTGGTCTCCCATGCGAACATCTCAAACCAGAGGATGTACAAGTGTAGTGCGGCAATCAGGCCGATTAGAATTTTGGATATTAGTAGCATACTTGTTGGTTTTAGCGGATAGGAATATGGAGCACAATATACAAGTATCCCACTATTACATGTTTGGCTGCACTTTATCTTTTGGCATTGCCCAGATTGACCAACAAGCTAAACTCAAGACCAGCGGCATTAGTGAATACCTTTATGTCTCCATCAGCTAAGGATGTAAGTGCGGTTTGCAACTGCGGTTCCACACGAAGCTCGAAAGATTTGTTTACTAGATATGCTACGATCATACCCGCACAAGCTCCCAATCCAAAACGACGAATATTGCTACCAGGAGTGTATTGATACTCCCTTTCTTCAAATGTCACATCAAGATAGATGACCTTTTCATTGGTTATTCCCTTGTGCAGTGCATTTAGAACCAAACCTCCACTGCCAGCTATAATAAATCTTCGATCAACAACAACCATATTCAGCTTTACTGGTAAGGAAATGAAGTCAAATCGATGCTTTCCTTCATAGTCTACCAGTCCAATCGACGTGAGTTCCTGATGGTCTATCCGATAAGTCTTTCGGGAGAACTGTGCACCGGTTTCCAAAGCAAAATTGTTACTAAACCAATAGACCAACTTGACACCAGTATTAAATCCAAAAGTACTGCTTTCCTTCTCATTTCGAGCACTAATAAATGCTCTTGAATCTTCCTTAGTTGTCAGTAGGATACGATAACAGCGATTGGCAGTATAGCTAGGTCCCATGGAGAAACTCGATTGGGCTGCAAATTCGCTCTTGGTCTGGAGTTTTTCTTGCGAAAATAAGGACACATTTGCCAAGCAAAGCAAGTACAGAATTAGAAGGGATCGCATTTAAATTAAAAGTTAGATGACCCAATTTACAGAAGCGCTACTCCGTATATGGAATTACCGCAAATTACGATCTTTTTTTGGAGCGCAACAGAAAGCGACGTGGCAAGTGATGACCTGCTATCCGTTCCAATGCAGGCACTGCTCGCTGCTTCCTGTATCCGCTGCATCGGTCTCTCCGCCTTCGCTCCGAGCCCCATGCAGCGGCACAGTCAGGGCGCTCTCAGCACCTGCATTTCCTCTTCTATCAGGGCTAGTTTTCACCTGCATCGCTCGCCGCCAATCGGAGCAGGGATGAGACTGTTCAAGGATCAAAGAGCAAGGAGCAAGGAGCAAGGTTGATGGTTTATGATCAAGAATCAAGGTGCAAGGTGCAAGGTGAGTTGTATACCTTTTGTAGAGACACACTGCCTGTGTCTAAATGAGCGACGCAGGGTGCAAGGTATCGCATTTTTTTAGCGCGGAAATTAATGCGCGATGGCTACTGCTTGAGACCTGACTATGCGACATTCGGAGGTGTCGCTGAACTTAACATTGGCGCAGGATTATTCAGGTAAAAGATCTTTTTGAATGAAGAAACAAAGAATCTTTGTATCCCGGTCATTGAAAAATTTTAGATAGTATCGACCCGGGTGCTGTTCACTAAGATTGAATTCGATTTTCTGCTCCTCGTCGGAATACAGCTCTCCTTCCTGGAGCACTTTTGATTGATTGTTTTCAATTCTGTATTTGCTACCCTCCAGCAGCTGATCTGTGAAAACAAAGTTTGTAATGGGCTGTGTCCACTCGAAGCCATTGGCGGGAAAGAGGAGGTCTAATGAAGCGCCTCTCATGGCCGCTACCATATTGATCTCGTAGCTAGGGTTTGGCGCAAAATACTGCTCTAAGACGGCTTTGGGAATCGACGCAGGAGCTTCCTCATCTTTAGGTGCTCGCTGTCCTTGTTGGTCCTTCTTTGGAGATTCCGCTTGCAATTCCAAATCCCAGGATCGCATATCTTCCTTCAGCGCATTGTTGCCATGTGCCTCTATTGCCATCATAAAATCCTTCATGAGTGAAGCATTATCAAGTACCTCTTGATCTTGATTGATTTCCTCCAGTTCTTTATGCGAAGCGGGAAGCAAACCAAGGTGCTTCTCTATCTTTTCGAGTAGTTCTTGTCTCATGACTTCTTTTTTACGAATCCAATAAACTTCGACATACAACGGTACTTTTGCGCCTTAGCAACATCTGGGCTGTTGTAGTTCAACTGTTGGGCGATTTCCACCATAGTTTTCTTATGAAAATAAAAGCCCAGAATAATACTTTGACAAGGGTCTTTCAATTTGGACAGCAGTTCTCTGATCATGTCAACCCGTTCTTCCCCATCTTGATCACTTCCGTTGAGAAAGTTGCCAGCAGCTTTTTTGTCGGATTGAATCTGATAGCTTTCCATGTCCAGTTTCTCTTCCTTTCGATACTTTCGCAGGAAAGAAATTGCTTTATACTTTCCTATCGCGAATAGATAGGTCTTGATTGAACTGTCTAGTTGCGTGAGCTTTCCGTGCCGCACATTTTCGTAGAAAGACAACATAGTTTCTTGAAAAACATCTCTCGCCTCCTCCGCTTTCAAGCCATAATGATCACCTAGCCACTGCTGAAACTCCCCTTGTAGCAACTTATACAAGTCCTTTAATGCCGCATCTGGATTAGCCTTCACTCGCTCTATCCAGATATTGTCATCCTTACTCCTCTTTTCTTTCATCAAACTTTCGATTCATGTACCTAACGATCGAGGACCTTCATTGGCTCTCAGACCCATATGGATCAAAAAGGCTCGGTCATTTGGTGATAATGCGAATTTTTAAGCGTTAACAGGTGTGATTTAAAGGCAAAGATATGCAATGCCCAGAGAAAGCACCTGAAGAATGGGATCATGGAGCTGCGGCAGCTGCTCTTATCTCGGTTTCCGTCGCATATTTTACAAACATTCTGTGAAAAATTAGGCAAATGTAGCAGTCATACTGATTATACAAAGTGAATCATCCTGAGGCCAATTGCATGAGAATGAAATGAGGGCCAAAGAAGCCTGTGGGAACATTTGCCCTTTGACCCTCGAACTCATAATAGGAATGCCACCCTATAAATGCCTTGTTGACAGTTGGTTAAGCCGCCTTTCGATCCTTAATAGTTTCAAATCGAAACAGGTAAACAGACAGGCGATATTTTTTTTCAGATTTTTCTTGGCCCTTTCCAGACTACTGTTGCCAGACAGGCAAAATATGTGCTTTTGGCTTGTTCTGTAGGATGTTGACCAATCTACGACATGTTAGCATTAATGATAATAAGAACAGGATGCTTTGCCGCAATTGTCCTAAATTGTCGATCCTTTGACTTTCCCTTCTAGCAAACCTAAAAGATGCCGAATACAAGAAAAGTGATTAAGCATGACAGCTTTCTTAAGGCCAGAGCGCTTTCACAGGCTACTGAGCATGATCAGGCGATAGCTCTGTTTTTAGAGATACTTAAAACAGAACGCGACTCATCTGAAGTTTATGCCTGGGCTACAATTGACTTAATTGGTAGCTACTTGAGTATCGGAGCATTTGAGGAGGCTCATAAGGTAATTCAAAACAGTGCATGGGATCGTTTTCAGGCTATTCATATAGCCGAGCGTATGATTATGGAGTACAATCTGGCTAGCAAGGTCGGGGACAACAGTCTGGCTAAACAAAAAATTCTAGAAGCGATCACCTATTGTGAATCGAACCTGGAACAGTGCGGGGAGGCTGTGCTTGGATTGGCCCTAATGAAGGGAGGAATGACAGTAGACGCGGAGCAGCACAAAGCAAACCTTCATCGCGCCTACGAATTGATGCTTCGAGGAGATGCTGCTCCCGATAGAATGACTTTCTGTTTAGCAATGTTAGGCAATGCCTATTTTGCCGAGCCGAAAAAGGCGCTGCCCTGGTTTGATAAAGCCATGGCTTATGCGCTGGAGAATTTGGAGGATTCAAGAATTTGGGAAAACCGAATCAATCTCTGGACTGCATTCTGTATGGTAAGTTGTGGTCTTTACGAAGGTGCTATCGAACATGGAGAACGAGTTGATCTGGAAACACTAAATGAAACAGAACAGCCTTACTACTACTCCTACCTGGCTGATGCATATCGCAGTCAGGGAGACTATTTTCAAGGCATTGTCTATGCTCAAAGATGTCTTGACATCAGTGAAAAGCTAAATTTAAAAACTCAAATACCGGCCTGTCAAATTCTCGCTGCTTCATATCTCGAAGCGGGTAAGTACGATACGGCCAAAAAGTATACTGAACAAGCTTTTTCACTTGTGAAAGCAAGTGATCAGAACTGGCAGAAAGCTAAGGGCACCAATTTTTTGGAGGGAGCCTACCTCAGTCTGGCGGAGGTCTACAGTCATCTCGATGTGCCAAAAGCGGAGGAATACTATAAAAAAGCGAAGCAGGTGCTGGATGAAAGAGAGTCATCCAAAAGTTTTGTAAACTACTATAAAATATGGCAGGGTCTTAGCGAAATCAATCCAAATGAGAAAGGACTACTCTATGCTAAGAAGGCTCTCGAAACTGAACATCCGATCAAGGTCGGCGCCTATCTGGCAAAAGGAAAAGCACATCTGACCCTCGGACAATTAGAGCAAGCAAGCGAAAATTATTTGCTCTCGCTGAGGGAAAACTTGCCTGATGGAATGGAGTTCAATCATCAAGATCCCTCTCAGCAATTTAAGTTTTTGCAATACCCAAATGCCAGTCAAGCCATCAAGAAACTGGCAACAACATACTATCTATCCTGGAAAGAAAGCAAGGATTCCGAGATACTAGAAAAGGCTGAAGCCCATTTTCGATATGCAGTAGATTTGGATGAGCTTATCAGTAGCGGAATCGATGAAAAATCGCAAATGGTCCTAAATGATCACATGGCTGATGATTACTATTCTTATCTAAAGATCCTGCAAACCAGGTATAAAGCCTCCTCGAATGAGATCCTAAAAATCTTCGAAAAGTGTAAGGCCAATGTGCTTCATCGCAGTTTGGCAGAGCGGCAAACACAGCGAAAGTACAAGGGAGACCCAATCGTAGAGCAAGAACAAGCGCTGAGAATCG
>JAHDDV010000203.1 GCA_020629205.1 Chitinophagales bacterium
CGTATGGTGGGGGTACATCCTGACTATCAGGGCAAAGGGATTGGCAAGCAATTGACCTTGCAATGTATTGACTATGCAAGGGAAACCGGTGAACAAGTTATAGCCTTACATACTTCCGAGTTTATGGATGCTGCAAGGCATATCTATGAAAAGTTGGGCTTTCGGCAAGTACGCGAACTTGACAAAATCTTTGGCAAAAGATATTGGCTATACCAGATGAAACTCTAAATAGTGCTGCGTAAACAAAGTTCGTAACACCTTTGAGGAGCTTATCTTTTTGTCACACAAGGCGCGAGGAGGGAGCATAGCCTTAGCTACGCGACCGACGAGCAACGAAGTATGACAGAAATAGAAGCCCTTAAAGGTGGTGCGAATTTCGTTTGCGTAGCACTAGTGCTGCGTAAACAAAGTTCGTGACACCTTTTAGGAGCTTATCTTTTTGTCAGACGAGCAACGAAATATGACAGAAATAGAAGCCTTAAAGGTGGTGCGAATTTCGTTTGCGTAGCACTAGCAAAATGCTCGCTTTTTCACCGGCAACTCGAGCTAAACTGAGCCATTCTGTATTTCTTCAAAAAAATCCCCCCATCTGTCCCCCTTTTGAATTGCAGCTCCGTCATAGGGGTGAATTCAATTAATAACCGAAATATAATTTAATCATGAAGAAGTTTATTGCGCTCTACTACAACACAACCGGTGTACATCAGGAAGCACCTGAAATGACAGAAGAACAAGCTGCACAAGCATTGGCGCCATGGATGGCTTGGGAAAAGAAGTATGGCGATCGAGTGGTAGATATGGGTGCTCCATGTGCCCCTGCTTCTGCCAGCAATGATGGTGAGTCTTGGTCGGCCAGCAAAAATTGGGTAACAGGTTACTCTATCGTATCAGCGAATAGCCTTGAAGAGGCCCAGACAATGTTCAAATCACATCCGATTTATGCATATCCTGGACACGCTGTGGAGATAAGTGAATGTGTTGCTATGTGATATTCGTATCTTTGACTATACTCGATCGGATCTTCAAATTTGGAGCTCCGATCGAGTCGTCAAAGCCTAAGAAAATTACCGTCTTGATCAGCATCAGGGCAATCATCAAAAAAGATATGCTATGTCACCAAATTTTCCCGTTATACTCGCTTCAGCCCTAATCCCATTTCTAGTAGCTACCATCTGGTTTCACAAAAGCCTCTTCGGAGGAGAGCGATGGCACGCTATGTCTGACATGTCAGCAGAGAAAGCTTCATCACCAGTTAAGCCACTTGGACTTGTTGCCAGCATCCTTCTAAACGTGTTTTTGGCCTTCGGAATGTACCTTTTCTCCATTCACGAAACAGGTGTGTTTGGCATGGTTGGAGGCGAAGCAGAACTAATGAAAACCGGCACCGCCGCTGCTTTTCTGGCAGAGTACGGAGGACGATTTCATACCTGGACGCACGGACTTGCGCATGGAATAGCTGCAACACTTTTCTTCGCTCTTCCTATGATTGGCTATGTGACTATTTTTGAAAAGAAGTCAGCAAAGTATTTCTTTGTTTATCTTTTCTATTGGTTAATCACGCTGATCTTGATGTCCATTGTCATTTGTCTCTGGGGAGCAGTTCCATTGAAATAGGAACACACCTCGATCTTAAGAAACCTAAAAAACAACTAAGTCAATATGAAAAAGTTTATGCTGATTTTCCTCGGTTCTGACTACCAGACTCTGGGTATCTCTCAGGAAGAATTGCAGTCTAGAATGGGCAAATGGTTTGCCTGGACACAAAAAATGCAAGAGCAAGGAGTGATGGTATCCGGTGATGCACTTGATGCGGATACGGTCCGTCATGTAAGCGGTCCCGACCGTACTGTTACCGATCGCGCTGGTAGCGAGATCAAGGAACTGGTTGGTGGCTACTACATTGTCAAAGCAGAGAATTTGGATGCCGCAATGAAGATTGCCGAAGACTATCCGGATTATGATCTGGGAGGTACGGTAGAGATTCGCCAGGTCATGGAATTTGATATCTAGATTCTTTGAAGCCAGATCAAAAAATAGAACCAGTAATAGACCATCTCTTCCGACATCAATTCGGAAGGATGGTCTCTATTCTTTGCAGGATCTTTGGTCTTGCACATTTGGAGACCATCGAAGATGCCATACAGGATACATTTGCCAAGGCATCGATTTCCTGGCGCAACGGTATCCCGGATAATCCTGAAGCATGGCTTACGGCAGCAGCGAAGAACAGGACCATTGACCTTTTTAGAAAATTGAAATCTGAAAAGGAGAGGAGCCGATTCTTCAATAGCGGAGCTGCTTCGATCGCATTGTCTGAACTATTTCTCGATCATGAAATTGCCGACAGCCAACTTCGAATGATCTTCACTGCTTGCCATCCCTATCTCGATTCTAGAGACCAGATCGCCTTTGCCCTTAAATCCATCGCCGGTTTTTCTCAAAAGGAAATTGCAGCTGCATTGCTACTCAAAGATGAGACCATCAAAAAGCGACTCACACGTGCGCGTGCAGCAATTCGGAAGGAAGGCCTGGTCTTTGAAATCCCGCAAGGCGCCGAACTGGCAAAGCGAAGGATTCGGGTGCTCGAAGTGCTTTACTTGATGTTTAATGAAGGCTTCCACTCTTCCAAGAAGGACATGATCATCAGACAGGATCTCTGCGGAGAGGCCATGAGACTCTGCAAGATTTTGGTCGATCATCCCATTGTTTGCGATGAAGAAACACAGGCGCTGTTCGCACTCATGTGTTTTCATGCCGCTCGTCTGGATAGCAAAATTGACGAGCTCAATGAGATTATTGATCTTAGAAAACAAGATCGATCACAGTGGTACTTTCCCCTGATTGTGGCCGGCAATTCTATGATGCAGAAAGCCACGACTTCAGGGCAATTTTCTGCATATCATTATGAAGCTGCTATTGCCTGTGAGCATCTTTCTGCTAAGACTTTTGAGCAGACCAATTGGGAGCAGATCATCTTCTGGTACCAGAAGCTACAAGCCATCGCTCCCTCTCCCTTCAATTTATTGAACATGGCTGTTGTCCGTCTACAGCAGGATAAACCGGGATTAGCCAAGGACATATTGACGCAATTGGATCCAGAAAGTCTGGGTCAAAGAGACTATCTGTTTCATGGCTGCATGGCCCAATATCATAAGGCTGTCAAAGACTACGATCAGGCACTTGTTTCTTACAGCAAAGCCCTTTCGACTGTACGAAATGATGCAGAGCGCCGTTATATGCAAAAGAAGTACGACAAGATTTTGGCTTTGAAAAACGCCGGAACCTGAATGGTCCCTTCCTGCAAACCTTTTGCGCCCCTCCGTGGTTGAATAGACAAAGCCATCATATGAATCCCAAACAATTAGTAAAACTTAGCAACACCATCGGAGTGATTTCCATTCTGCTATTGATCTATTGGGTTTTCATCTTTATCAGTATACAGGTTTTTGGCTTGAAGGTGTTTCGGGAAAATATGACAGAGACATTCTACCTGAGTGTATTAGGAATCTTGGCACTAATGGCTGGAGCATTGATTATCAATGTCATGTTCAATCTTACCAGAATTGCAGAAAGACACAATCAAGATGGTGTAGTTTCAAAGACGGGAACCCGATTGGGCTTCTTGTTCCTGATTAGCTTGCCCATTGTTTTCCTTTCACTGTTTGCCGGAGATCATCTAAGCGCTAAAAAGAAGGAGAAATTTTTAGTAAGGTCTGCGAAGTCAATCATTGAAACCAATGAATCCAAGAGCAATCATCTGCTTAATTACAGTTTCGATGAAACTTGGATCATCAGGACTAAAGATATACTAGACATTTTGACAAAGACGGATGACAATCTGCCCTATGTAGCCATACTTGTTCAGGATGCCATCGAGCAGGATCCAGTCATTCTCGGTTTTAGCCACTACTACTCTGGGAACCTAAACGACACTATTCAACCGCTTAAGAAACGCTTTATTAGAAAAACAACTCAGCCGGAAAGAGCCTATCTGGATAGTGTTTTCAAAGGCAACAATACAAGTTATCGCTACAGTGCCCACGACGGCCGTTACGAACTATTCTACCCCTACGTCAAGGAGGATAAGCGCGTGGTGCTTTACTTCTCGGATCGACAGAGATACGGCAAGATTGGAAGCTAAACGCAAATGATCAAGACTCTTTAGGACCTCAATTTGATAATAGTTCAAGCCTTAATTTTTTGGAGCACAAAAGCATTCTACCGCGCTACCGGTCGTCCGGCTATCCGCTAAAATGCAAGCACCCTTCGCTGCTGTCTGCATCCACTGCTGTAGTCTCTCCGCCTTCGCTTCGAGCCTCCATCAGCGGCGCATACAGCGCGCTCAGTGCACTTGCATACCGCTGCTATCCGGGCTATTTTGCACCGACCTTGGCTCGCGCTGCCTTTCTCTTTTAGGCTAAATGCTATAACTTTGATTCACATGATGAGCTACAATGGAAAATTTGCCTCATTGAACTCAATATGGGTCGATTTGCTAGCAAAGACTCAAGCAACAGACTCAGAGATTCAACAATTATGGGAAGAGTTGGAGGTCAACTATCAGTCCCCAACTCGCCACTACCATACGCTGAGCCATCTAGCAGATATTCATACCCAGCTGCTGCCACTAAAAAGCAAGCTTAGCAATTGGCCAATCTTGCTCTTCAGTTTGTTTTACCACGATGTCATCTACTCAGCAAGACGTTCAGACAATGAAGAGCGTAGCGCATTATTGGCGGAGAAGCGATTGAGAGAAATGAGATTTCCGGCTATTGATATCAAGCTTTGCAGCCAGCAGATTATGGCGACCAAATCTCATGTGCTACAGAAGAATGCCGACACGAACTATTTCACCGATGCTGATCTATCGATTCTGGGAAGAGAGCAGGAGGTCTATCAATCGTATTGTAATGACATTAGAAAAGAGTATTCAATTTATCCGGATTTTCTGTATTATAGAGGTAGAAAGAAAGTGGTAAAGCATTTCCTACAAATGGATCGTATTTTTAAAACCACTGAGTTCTTCGACCGCTATGAGCAGCAAGCAAGAGTTAATTTGCACTTGGAGCTTGAAAGCTTCTAGGCCAGGCACAATGCTGCCGCAAATCTTGAACAATGATGAAACAATACCTCTCTCAAATACACAAGGTCGAAGACTGGATACTGGAGGAATATATCGATCAATGGAGCGGATATGAGCTGCCCCGTCAGACCATCATGACGGCCGAAGGGCAAACGGAGCGATATATGTATTATGTGCTGGAAGGCATTCAAAAGTCCTACTACCTTCACGGTAACAAAGAACATGTCATCGCCTTCACCTATGCGCCATCCTTTTCCGGAATTCCAGAATCCTTTTTCAGCCAAACAGCCTCCCGATACTTTTTGAGCACGATCAGCAAGAGCAAATTCCTTCGAATTTCCTACGAAAAGCATCAGGAGATGATGCGGAAACATCGAGCCATCGAAACCCTCTTTCGCAAAGCTACCGAAGTCTTGCTAATTGGCACACTCAACCGCTATTACGAACTAATGGCATTCGACATGGAGACCAGATTCAGGAATTTTACGACAAGAAGCCCGCATCTGCTACAAATGCTGTCTCAAAAGGATCTGGCCTCTTACCTCCGGATGGATGCAAGCAACTTCAGCAAACTCCTGGCAACAGTGAAGATATAGTTTGACTAAGGGATAGAGAATCAATAACTGTCCATTTTGACTTGCTGGAAATGATTTATCCATCGTTATTTTTCTCCACCAGCCAACAAGGATGCTGTCAAAAAATGCCTTGTCTAAATCATTTCCAGCGGCGTCAAAATCAGACAGTTATTGATTCCCAATCCCTAAGTACGGTAAGAAAGATCTTGGTCTATACCAAGATTTGTTTCCTGGGATTAGCCCACCTTTGTTTCAAAGAAAATGCAATGAAACAATTACTAATCCTAATCACCTTGATAATGAGTACTTCAGTACAGGCACAAGACTGGCTTGACCGCAGCCTATATCCCTTTGAGAGCAAGCATATCGACTTGCCCGCAGGTAGCATGCATTATATCGATGAAGGCAGCGGCGAAACAATCCTCTTCATTCATGGCACCCCTAGTTGGTCCTTCTTGTATCGTGATTTTGTCAGCACCCTATCCCAAAACTATCGCTGCATTGCACCGGATCACATAGGCTTTGGGCTGTCAAATAAGCCAGAGCAGTTCGATGGGACACCTCAATCTCATGCTCAAAACCTGGTCGAATTCATAGAACAACTTGACTTGAGGGATGTCACTTTGGTGGTACACGATTTTGGCGGGCCCATCGGTCTTGGAGCAGGCATTCAAGAGCATGATCGCATCGAGCGTGTCGTACTAATGAATACCTGGCTATGGGAAACAGAATCCAAGCCAGAAGTCCAAAAGATCGACAAGCTACTCAATGGAGCTATCGGCAAGTTTCTCTATCTGCGAATGAACTTTTCCCCCAAGGTACTCTTCAAAAAGGGCATCCATGACAAGCGCAATCTCTCTAAGAAAGTACACAAGCACTACATCAAGCCTTTTCCAGACAAAAGCTCTCGTCTTTCACTGTTGAAGATTGGCAAAGCCCTGCTCGGATCCTCGGACTGGTATCAGAAACAATGGGAACAGTTAGAGAAACTCGAAAGCAAGCCTTGGCTCATCGTCTGGGGCACCAAAGATGAATTTATCTCCACAGATTACCTCGACAAGTGGAAGCAAAGAATACCAACAGCAACAGTTACGGAACTTGACTGTGGACACTTTTTGCAGGAAGAAAATACATCAGAAGCCATCAAAGCAATCCAAGCTTTTATGCAACAATAGTCGAATGAAAAACGAGGTGAAAGACTATAGCCTGTCCCTATACCCTCCCACACACACGCACACACAAAGAAGTCCTGTTGCCAAAGCAAGCAAAAGGTGTAGGGAAAGGCCATGGCCTTTCCGCTCATGCCATCTGGTTTTGTCCTTGCACAAAGAGAGCAAAAGAAGTGGATCGAGGCTCCGGTTCCTGAGCGTAGTCGAAGGACTGTTGGAAAGGAGACGAAATAGTGCTTCGAGTGCACGTTGATGGCAACGGCATTTGTTCGACTGTTACAATTCTAAGCCTCGTATCACCGCAAGCACAATCGTTAACAAATCACAATAGCCATGTTAATTATTGTGAACTATAACGTTAGTTGAGTGGAATCCACCTACATTCACGTCGAGCAATTTGTTCAAAGGCTTGCCTTGCCAAGCCCTTATTCTTTAACCGAAACTTGTCGCGATGTTATGTAGAACTTTACTTCTCATTAGTTTGCTTTTCTGCCACCTGGCCTACGGTCAATCTGCCCAGAATCAGGAAGAGCCTGAAGAGGCTCGAAAGAACATGATTGTAGAAGGACTAAGAATTACGGAAGACATCCAACTTCCGGACGATAGACATGTCAGTGAAGCATTGCTAAAGGCAGTGAGTGGCTTTTTGGCTGCTGCCGAAAAGAATGTAGAAAACAAATGGGTGCTTCCGGTGGAAGCTGTAGAAACACAAATTCTGATTGATGAAGTAGAAGGCATTCAACAAAGGGAGGAAACCGAAGACGAAGCCTTTTACAAACCTTATGTAACGAACATCGTACCGCTCCATGAGGATAAATATGTGGTACAAATTGCCTACATCGGTATGGACGGTGATTATGCCCGACTAAGAGCCAACTTCGAAATCATAGCTCACAAAGGGCCGGATGGCTTCTTGATCTCTTCGCCATTGCTGATCAACACCCTTCAATGGAAAACTAAGAAGGTGCAAAACCACCATTTCTACTATCCATTCGAAATCGAGCAAGAGCGTGTTCAGGCATTTGTAGACCGTGTGATCCGCTATGATGAAAAGTTGAAAAACACGGAGGGGCAAACGGAATACTATCTGGTAGATGAGGAAATGAATCCCATTAGGCTGGTGGGTGTACTGTACAAATCGGATTACAACAGCCAGGATCTTGAGATGGCCTGTGTGTCTTCTGATGACAACAAAGAGGTCTGGGTCCAGCAAGAATCCCGAATCTATAATTACAATACACACGACCTTTGGCACAATCGACTACGACAAGTCATCCCTCGAAAAGAGGTGCACAGAAGAGTCGATTGTTACATTGCTACACTTTATGGAGGTATCTGGGAGTTAACCTGGGATGAATTGGTTCCAATCATTGATGAGAAGTATTTCATTAGTGATGAGGTTGATTGGTTGCAGCAGCGAAGAGACATGACTCATTTTGTAACGGAGCAAAAGAGGAAGGTCTACACGGACGATTTTGTCGGGGCTCTGCTAGTCAAAAAGATTGAAGAGGAGAAGGGCTTTGATGCGCTCTGGGATTTGCTAAAGACTAAGCGGTCCAAGTCGGATGAGGAGTACTTTGCTGCGCTGGAAAAATTGACCGGAATCACTCAGCAGTCTTACAATCGAGAGGTGACAAAACTAGTGCAAGAAGAAATGGATCGGTATGCAAAGGAGCATTAGATTTCGCTTAAGATCGGAAATGTTCTTTCTATTGGGGGCAAGCATGGCTTGGCCCCAATTTGGCGTATAGATATTCGGGCATTTTGCCGTATTTTGGTAGTTGTCATTTCTTGAACGAACACCATAAGGCATGCGACTTATTCTATCTGGTTTCATTTTCAGCTTTTGCTACATGGCATGTATTGCGCAAGTTAGCACACTGAATCGACCGAAAGCGCCGATGGTTATGACAGGTACTGACCTGCCGGGGCTAAGCTCCTTGTTGCCAGTTGATATCGTTGGCTTCCGATTCGAGTCCGGAGTCTGGACTCAGATTCCCATACAGATCGACGAAAGGGAATTGCTGGACATCATGAAACCCTATGGCGATTTGTCGGTTTCGGGATACCAGCAAGATCCGGCAAATCCCAGGATTCTCTTCTACTCCGATCCCGATACAAATGTTGGTTCGGACTCCAATAGTCTCTTTGATGCCGATGATGAATTGGTTTTTATGATCAAAGACGCCGGTGGTCCTTCCGATGGAACAGAGCCGGCTGGTACTATACCCGGCACTTGTACAGAGATTAGCATGACCGATCCTTTGTTGACTGGTGAGGGCTATGTCTACCTCTTTGAGAATGACGGGAGTCTAGCTCAGGACGCAGGACAGTCCTACTTGACCTATACCTCCGATGTAGAAACGACTGCAGGTTTTCCCGCTCATACTGGTGGGCTCTTCCCCGAAAGTACTTTAATCTCCACCAGCCACTATAGTTGGGAATTCTCCGCCGAATGGGTGAGCGATGTATTTCGCATCACTGCAGGTGACAATTCAGACATTCTGGATCGACACAAGAATTTCTTTGCTGATGGATTTTGCGGGCGTCATGAAGATACCTTTTCTGAGGCAGAAAACGCATTCATTGCAGTGAAGGCCGGACCTATAAGAGTCTTGCGCTCTTACCTTGGGGCAAATAGTGGTCCATTGACGCAAAGAACTCATCGCTTTTACGAAGCCCTTCATGAAATTGAAACTGACCTGCGTGTCCATAGTATCCCCTCCATCTTTGATGTGCTGGACTACAGTTCCGCCGCAGATGGAATGTCCTTTACCAATTCATTCAATAGTACGGCTGTGACCATCGATGGCACCCCAGACCTCATCGACATTAGCGATGCTAGCTGGGAGATGGTGACCGGAGCCCAGGGGACCTTGTCTATTGTAAAGCGATTCGTTGACAATTTTCAAACAGGTGAAGGAAGCTATATTGGCTACTTTGATGACAATAGTGCCAATCCTGCCAGCGATTGTACGGGCGACGGTCAGGCATGGGGCACTAGCGGCTCAGGTCTTGTCTTTGTTGATCAAGCCGTTTGTACCGACCCCTTGCAAGCAGCCTGTATCAACTCCAGCGGATTTAGAATCTTCAAAGGAATTCGATATCTGTATCCTGATGCACCAAACGTGCCTGCAAGTACGGCCGCTGAATACAATGACAAGCAGGACAATCCCATCGAAGTTACTGTCGCTTCTTGCAATCCCACAGAATCTGTTAAGCTGCAAATTAAGATGTACCTGGAAGGAGCCTATGATCCGGCCAATGGAGATATGCACACAGACCTGCAGGAAAATAATTTGATACCCAATGATCAACCCTTCAATAGACCGCCCTGGAATTACGGTGGTACTGAATTCGTGGCAGATTTTACTGCTCTTAGTAACACAGTCGATTGGATATTGCTCGATATCAGACAGCCAAACCCTCCCTACCTAATGATCGGTCGAAAAGCTGCTCTGCTACAGTCAGATGGCAGCATTCTTGATCCGGGAACTTTGACACCAGGTGCACAACTAGATATGCTGGATGCCGGAGATAGTTATGGCATCATTGTACGGCATAGAAACCATTGTGACATTGCGGGCAATACC
>JAHDDV010000204.1 GCA_020629205.1 Chitinophagales bacterium
AGAAATAGAAGCCCTTAAAGGTGGTGCGAATTTCGTTTGCGTAGCACTAGTGCCCGGGGCAGCATGTCTTAGTAGAAGAAAAATTAAGAGTATGAAGTTTATTAAATTTGTAGTCTCTTGTGTGATGGTAGTGATACTCAGTCTGGTTGGCTGTGCCAAGTACCAAAATTTGACTATCAATGACATCGGATTGAAGACCCTTAGTTTACTAAAGACAGCAAAGGGCGGCAAGGTTGATTTGAGCCAATTGCAGCGGGAGCATGCGGACTTGGTAGATCATGGAACCTTTACGGAATTGCTCCAAAAGTATGTGACCGAGGAAGGATTAGTGGACTATCAGGGCTTTGCCAGCGACAGTCTAATCTTTGACAGCTATCTGAAGTTGCTTAGTATGAATAGTCCAGCAGACAATTGGTCTTCTGATGAGCGAATGGCTTACTGGATCAATGCCTACAATGCCTTAACGGTGAAGTTGATTCTGGACCATTATCCGCTTGAAAGTATCAAGGAGATTGGCAAAGGAGTTTTGAACTCACCATGGGACAAAAAATTCTTCAAGATTCACGGAATCGATTTTGATTTGGGTACAATTGAGCATGAGATTCTGCGCAAGCGCTTTGATGATCCCAGGATACATTTTGCGATCAATTGTGCTTCCTTCTCTTGTCCGAGATTACGTACAGAAGCATATGTAGCGGATCGATTGGAAGAGCAGTTGGAGGATCAAACAGTCTACTTTTTGCAAAACAAAGACAAGAATCTCATCGATGCTAAGCAAAGCAAAATTTCCAGCATTTTCAATTGGTTTGGCAGTGATTTCAAGAAGCATAGATCTGTGAAGGATTTCATCAAACAGTATCATCCGGAATTCAATTCCGATTTGGACATTGAGTATTTGGAATATAACTGGCAGCTGAACAGTTAGCTTACTATTGTGAAAACCCATAGTATGGAGGAGAAAAAATTCAATTTCTGGCAAAAGTGGCTCACTTGGGCTAATGTGATGACCCTTATTGTTGGCCTGCTATGCGCCTTCGCTGGTAACAGTTTTTTCTTTGATGTTCACAACCAGTATTCAACAGAACTCTACAATCAAGGTCAGGCTTTTGAAGGAGATATCCTTGCCCTCAAGAATTGGTTGTTTGGAATCATCGGTGCTACGATCGTGGGCTTCCACTTATTGGCGATCATGATCTCGGAAAATGCATTTAAGAATCGTGAGCCCTGGGCTTTTAGAGCCATCGCATGGGCTTTGCTAGCCTGGTTCATTATTGATAGCTCTATTAGTGTCTTTTACGGAGCGATCCACAATGTGCTGCTGATCAATTTGGTAGCACTGGCACTGATTGGTTTGCCATTGATCATGACCCGGAAGGCTTTTCAAAAGGCGGAAGGCAATGAGAGCTGACATAGCCGGAAAAACCAATGATTTAGCTAATTTGTGGCCACTATAGGATCAGCAAAACAGAATCCGCGAATGATTTCCAAATGGATGGCTAAGGCCTTGGTACAGAAAACAATCTCCTTCTTTCCCAAGAAAGAAAAGATCAATCATCTCTTCCAAAAACATGTGACCAAGGGTGTCTACCTGACGGATCAATACTTCGAAAACAAGATCACTCACGCAAGCGATCACATTAAGTATTTTCTACAACACAGTCAGCGCCGCCCGGAGCAAACAGAGGTGCTGGAATTGGGAACAGGCTGGTATCCCATTATTCCTATCGCCTTATTCTTGAATGATTTTAAATCGGTCATATCCATCGACATTATGTCCTGGATGAATAGCGAAAGTCAGCTGACCACTGTCAAGATGTTTGAGCAGTGGCGGCAGCAAGGTAAGCTAGCCAAATATCTACCCTACATCAATGAGGAGAAGTGGAAGCAGCTGATGGATTTGCTCAAGCCGGGTCAAGTCTTGGAAAAGGAGGAAATCAGCGCAAGACTTGGATTTACCAGTCTGCTCGAAGATGCAACCAAAACCAGTTTCGACACCAACAGCATCGATTTCATTTGCTCCAATAATACCTTCGAGCATATCCCTAAGGTAGTACTCAAGGGCATACTGAAAGAGTTTGGCAGAATCGCGAAACAAGATGGCCTAATGAGCCACTTCATCGACCTTTCCGATCACTTCGCCCATTACGACAAAAAGATTAATATCTACAACTTTCTAAAGTACTCGGAAAGCCAATGGAAACTAATTGACAATGACATCCAACCTCAAAACCGCATGCGTTGGCCCGCTTATCTCGAATTGTACAAGGATTTGCAAATTCCTGTGACGGAACAACATACCAGAGCAGGGGATGTTGATCTGGTGAGGACAGTGACGCTTGCAAAGCAATATCAAAACTACACGCCTCAGGAACTGGCGATTAGCCATGGATATATTGTTTCGAAAATGGGCCAATGATCCAGGTGCAAGGGTCAAGGATCAATGAGCCAGGTGCAAGGATCAAGGTGCAAGGTGCAAGGTGCAAGGTGCAAGGTGAGCTTTCGGATTACTGATGACTGGTTTTCGGACACTGTAGAGACGCATTGCGTGCGTCTAAATTGGGTGCCAGGATCAAGGTGCCAAAAGGAACACCTTGCTCTTTGCACCTTGATCCTTGAACATGATGCACTATAGGTCCTCAATCAAATCATAGTAGGTCTCCATCATTAGACGAGCGCATCTGCCCGGCCGAAACTTTTGCGCATGCTCCAGGCCGACGGCGGTCATCTGATTGGCTTGCTCCGGTTGTGCAATCAGCGCTCGAATAGCTTCCAGGATTTTCTTGCGCTTCGGTTTGACATAGATGCTCCTGGGACCACCGGCTTCAGGGAAGCAGCCACCAGCTGTAGTGATTACTGGTAGTCCGGAGGCAATGGCTTCTGCGACCGGCAGACCAAAACCCTCATAAGTAGAAGGGTAGACCAGCATCTTGGCAGATTGATAGATGGAAGCCAATGCCGGTGTATCAATATCGCTGCGAATGGTGACATTTGCTTTCTTAGCAGCCTTTTGTACTTTCTTGAAATAAGATCCTGAGCCTCGTCCGACCACCAGAAGGCGTTCCTCTGGTAGGCCCTGCATGATCTCCACTAGCTTTAGCACGTTCTTGCGCTTTTCGATAGCACCTACGTAAAGCAAGTAGTTTGAACTCAGTTCAAATTTGTCGAGTATAGCTGCTCGATGTGATGGCTCGACAGATTCGAAGTACTGCTCGTCGATCGACTGATAGAGGACTTTGATCTTGCTGGTCGGCACTTCCAGATATTTCTGTAAATCAAAGCTGGTTTGCTCACTGATAGCGACAACGAGATCTGCCACTTTACAGGCGTGCTTGATTTTCTGCAAATAGACTTGTCGATCTACAAAGGGATAGAGTTGTGGGCGGAGTAAGAAAATCAGGTCATGGATTGTCACTACCAGTTTTGGCCTCGACTTGCTGGTCAAAATTGGTAGCTCATGACTGAGACCGTGATAGATATCCAATGCTTTGAAATAGGGCAATCGGCCAATTCCCATCGAGCGCCACACAGCATTAGGCCAGCGTGATTTCTTCCAGCCTGGGTTGCTGATGATGGAAGCACCACGAGGGGCAGGATATAGCTCTCCTCTGGAGGGACTGAAGAGGCTCAGGCTGTGTTGCGGATACTGCCGAGCAATTTGATTTACCAGATTTCTGCTGTAATTGCCCAGACCGCGTTTATTGTGAAAGTAGCGTTTTGCATCAAAGCCGATATTGATCTTCCTTTTCTGCATCTACTGGACTTTCACATTTTTGAGGATGAGCAGATTGAAGGCATTGTTGCCCAGGCCGCTCACACCCTTGTCGGTAAAGCGAAGGACTTCATCATAATAAAGCGGCACCATAGGCGCATTTTCTATGATGATGCGATCCATGTCCTGGTACATTGAGAATTTCTTCTGCTCGTCGTTTTCATTGATTGACTTGAGGTAGAGTTCGTCGAATTTTTCGTTTCTGAAACGTGTGTAATTGGGGGGGGCAGGATGTTTGCCATAAAGCACAGCAAAGTAACTTTCCGCATCGGGATAGTCAGCAATCCAGGAGGCACGAAAGAAAGATGTTTCGCCTTTTGCTGTAAGCTCTCTAAGGAACGAACTGGGATGTACAGTCAAATGAACATCCATGCCGAGATCGGCCAATTGCTTCTGAATGAAAGTGCACAAGTCTTTGTAGGAGGCAACTGTTTCCAGCATGATTTTGCCTAGGCCTTTCCCATTTGGAAAGCCAGCCTCTGCCAGCAGCTTTCGGGCCTTGTCTGGATCATAGTCGTATCCTTCGACCTGCTTGCTAAAGGAAGGAAGGCCTGGAGGGGTAAATCCATGCACTGCAGGAATACCGATGCCATTGCGGAGGTATCTGATCATTTTTTCGCGATCAAAGCCATAATTGATGGCTTGTCGCACTTTTAGTTTTGAGAGTGCCGGATGGTCTTTTTCCAGATTGAAGCCAAGGTACTCTGTGTTCAGGTATGCTGAGCGATCAAGATTTACTTTGTCCTTCACTTCGGCCTTCAGCTTTCCATCCTCAGTCAGCAGATCGTCGACATAGGTTGCATCAATGCCGGAAAGAAACTGATGCTCTCCATCCCGAAATTTGAGATAGGCATTTCGCTTGTTCTCATCAAAGGAGATACGCACAGCATCCAAATAAGGCAATTGCTGTCCAGTATTGTCTTTTTCATAGTAGTCGGGATTTCGCTCCAGGATCAGGGCCTCATTTTCGATCCAGCGTTTCAATTGAAAGGGGCCTGAGCCTACCGGATTATCCCGAAAGGATTTGCCCAGCTTTTCTACAAGCAGCTTTGGTACAATGGAGCAATATTGCATGCTCAGGATACCCATCATTGGACTGAATGGTTCCTTGAGGATCATCTGGAAGGTGTGTTGGTCGATTGCTTTAAATGCCTCTTTCCCACTTACACGATCCTCAAACAACCAGCGGCCGGGACTGGCAACCTCATCATCCAGCAGTCTTTGCATACTGTAGGCGATATCCTCAGCGGTGACCAGGCTGCCTTTACCATTGGGAAAGTCAGCATGGTCATGAAATTTGACATCTTTCCTCAAATAGAAGGTGTAGACCCGGCCGTCTTCAGTGATTTCCCAGCGCTCGGCCACATTCGGCTTGATGTTTAGGTCATTGTCGACCTGTACCAATGTACTATAGAGTTGATTGGTCGCCCAAATAGTGGCTTGATCTTTGGCAAAAGCCGGATCAAGGGAGTATAGGCTGGAGGGGATATTGAAACTGAAGATACTCCGCTTCGTTTCTGGCTTTTTCTCTTCTGTAGTATTGCAGGCACTAAGGCAAATGCAGAGGAAAAGTATTAGAGAGAATCGATTCATAATGAGTCTACTAGGCAATAGCTCTTTGGCAATTGCTGTGGAAAAGGTGTATTTTTGCAGCGATTTTCGGCGTTGAGCGAAAATTTGCTATCACGCCACTGTCTGTCCGCAAGGTATTGCATTTCGCTTAACCTGCATAAAAACAATTTGATGAATCTACGAAGAGCAGTAATTGTTGAAGGTTCCAGAACTCCTTTCTTGAAGGCAGGGACGGATTTCAAGGACCTCATGGCTTTTGAATTGGGGGCACTTGCTATTCGAGGCCTACTTCGAAAGACCCAGTTGGATGGTCGTTTGGTGGATCGGGTGATCATGGGCAATACTATTGCCAATGTATCTACCAGCAATGTGGCCAGGGAGGCGGCGCTGAATGCTGGTGTCGCCAATACAGCTGTTTGCAATACTGTCTCACTGGCCTGTATTTCGGCCAACCAAGCGATTTGCCAGGGAGTGGATCAGATCATGCTTGGTCATGCAGAAGTGGTGATAGCCGGAGGCACAGACAGTGTCTCGGATATTCCGATAACACTTAGCAAGGAAATGCGCCAGAAGATGTTCAAGGCCCGAAAGGTGAAGGGCTTCGGTGATTATCTCAAATTGGCTTCGGACATTCGTCCGGCAGATTTTTCGCCAGAAGTGCCGGATATCTCGGAGTACACCACAGGACGAACGATGGGACAGGATTGTGATCGATTGGCAGACCGAATTGGTGTAAGCAGGGAAGAGCAAGATGAGTTTGCGGTCCGTTCCCATCAACTAGCACATATGGCTACCCAAAATGGGATTCTTGAAAACGAGATCGGTGCGGCAGACATTCCACCGAGCTTTATGCCGATCAGAAGAGACAATGGAATACGCGGTGACTCCAGTATGGAACGGCTGGCAAAGCTCGGACCTGCCTTTACCAAGCCACATGGCACCCTTACTGCAGCTAATTCCTCTTTTCTCACAGACGGCGCTGCAGCAGTATTATTAATGTCTGAAGACAAAGCCAGAGAATTGGGAATGAAGGTCAAGGCCTATGTGAAGCAGTATGTTTTCACTGGTCAGGATCTGGAAGAAGAGCTCTTGCTGGGACCAGCTTATGCCACACCAAAAGTGTTGGATCGAGCTGCTATGAGCATATCAGATATAGATGTTTTCGAGTATCATGAAGCCTTTGCAGGACAGATTCTTGCCAATCTCAAGTGTTTGGCTTCGGATGAATTTGCGCAGGACAAACTCGGTAGGTCTTCTAAAGTCGGTGAGATTGACATGGGCAAATTCAATCTTTGGGGAGGCTCACTGGCCATAGGACATCCATTTGCAGCGACCGGTGCAAGACTGGTCAATACTGCAGCCAATCGATTGATCGCAGAAGATGGGCAATATGCACTGATTGCCGCATGTGCAGGAGGTGCTCATGGCCACGCCATGATTCTAGAGCGTGCCTAAATCTCCTTTTCCATTAACATCAAGGAAACAGCAATTAAGAAATGAATTACGCAAGTCTAGAACAACGAGACGAAGTTGTCATCGTATGGTTGGATCAAGAAGGGGAGAAGGTCAATAAGATATCACCTGGTTTTATCGCCTATATGGAACGTCTGATCCATGAGATCGAGGCCGATCTGAGGATTGGAGCCATTGTATTGGCCAGTAAGAAAAAAGACTGGATCGCAGGTGCAGATATCGACTTCTTCATGGATGATTACCAGCCCGGTATGTGGAAGGACATCGGAAAGCGAAGTCGCAAATTGTTGGCTGCCATCGAGTCTGGGACCAAGCCAGTCATAGCAGCGATGGACGGTGCCGTTATGGGAGCTGGCTGTGAGATTGCCTTGGCTTGCCACTATCGGATCATCACGGACAACAAGCGAAGCATGATGGCCTTGCCGGAAGTGAAGTTGGGCCTTCTTCCCGCTGGCGGAGGTACCCAAAGACTGCCTCGATTGATTGGTCTTCAGGATGCCCTGGACATGATGCTGACGGGCAAGAATGTCTATCCAGCCAAAGCCAGGAAGCTGGGTCTGGTGGATGAGGTCGTTAGTCCAGGGGCTTTGATCAGGTCGGCTGTTGAGCAAGCCAAAAGCATGATTGGCAAAAAACGCAAGAAGAACAAGAAATCAAAGGGGCTAGGCGGTCTGATGAGTAACAACGCTATTGCTCATTCTGTGATACTTCGTCAGGCCCGAAAGCTGGTCGAAAAGAACACCAAAGGACATTACCCTGCGCCATTCAAGATTTTAGAATGTGTGGAAACAGGGCTGAAAAAAGGGGTAAAGGCTGGCTACAAAGCTGAAGCCAAGAAGATGGATGAATTGCTCTGCACAGAAGAAGCTCAGCAGTTGATGCGCATCTTTCAAAACATGACGGATCTGAAAAAGAACCCAATGCAGGAGCTGGCTCGTCCAGTAGAAACATTGGCGATGATAGGAGCAGGTTTTATGGGTGCTGGAATTGCCGAAGTGACTGCAAAGAAAGATATCGATGTAATACTCAAGGACATCAAGGAAGAAACTATTGCCTCTGCCAAGAAAACGGTTTGGAAGAATCTAAGTAAGGGAGTCTCTAAAAAAGCAATTTCGCCTTTTCGAGCCAATCAGGTCATGAATCATATCATAGGGCAGCTGGACTATCAAAACTTCCACAAAGCCGATATGGTCATCGAAGCAGTCTTTGAAGATGTGAAACTAAAACGCAAGATTCTGGCAGAGGTAGAAGCTCATGCCAGCCCTTCGACCATCTTTGCCACCAATACTTCTGCGCTGCCAATTAAGGATGTGGCATTGATGGCCAAGCACCCAGAATTGGTCATAGGTATGCATTATTTCTCGCCGGTTCCAAAGATGCCGCTGCTTGAAATCGTGGTGACAGAGCAAACGGCTGATTGGGTAACGGCTACCTGTTTGGATTTGGGAATCAAACAGGGTAAGACTTGCATCGTCGTCAAAGATGGTCCCGGATTTTATACGACAAGGATTCTTGCTGCCCAACTCAATGAGGCACTCTTGATGCTTGAAGAGGGGGCGGATGTACTTGCAATTGATGCCATAGCTACTGAGTTTGGATTTCCCGTTGGGCCAGTTACTTTGATGGACGAAGTGGGTATTGATGTTGGAGCACACGTGATGTCTGGCGAATTACTGGAACATATCAAACAGCGAGGCAATGTTCGAATCTCAACTAGCCTGATTGATATGTTCAAAGCAGATTATCTAGGTAGAAAGAACCGAAAAGGCTTCTACTTGTACAACAAGGAAGGCAAGAAAGAGAAAGGAAAAGTAAACCCAGCGATCTACAATTTCTTCGGCGGCAAGGAACGTGTTGAATTGGATAAGATCACGATGAAGAATCGCCTGGCAATGTCTATGGTCAATGAAGCAGCACTTTGCCTTGAGGAAGGCATTATTGCCTCGCCTCGTGATGGAGATGTGGGCGCTATATTCGGACTGGGTTTTCCTCCATTTCGTGGAGGCCCATTCCGCTATCTGGATAGCATAGGGCCAGACAGTGCATTGTCCATTCTAAACATGCTCGCTGAACGTTGTGGCCCTCGATTCAAGGCAGCGGAGATCATCAGAAGCAAATCTATTACGGGAAGCAAATTTTATGATTAAGCAGATTTTGATTTCTCCATCAGGTCGATTTTCTGGCTGTGCAAAAGTGCTTAGCGCTGTTATCAGCTTGGCTCTACTTTCAGTTCTGTTTACTTTTACAGCCTGCGAAAAAGAGGAGGAGGATCCCGGGGGAGATGGAGAAATTACGGCTGCCAAAGGGGTATTGATCTTAAACGAAGGAACCTTCAACTTTGGCAATGCCAGCTTAAGTCTGTATGACCCAGAAACAGGAATGCTCGATAATCAGGTCTTTCTACAAAGATCTGGCAGAGCTCTGGGAGATGTAGCGCAGTCCCTCAGCAGTATAGGCTCCGAACTCTACATTGTGGTCAATCACTCAGCTACCATAGAAGTATTGGGCCTGGACAGTCTTCAATATCTTACTAGCATCAATTTGCCTGGAAGTCCAAGACGCCTTGTCGAGCGAGAGTCAGGCACTGCCTTAGTTAGCCACCTTTACAACAACAAAATCGACGAGGTCGATTTGACAAGTTATACCAAGAGCAACAGCTTTCCAAGGACTTGTGAAGTTGATACCATCAACTGCGGCAATGAGCAGTTGCTCATCTGGCAAGACAAGCTACTGGTCTCAAATTATGACGCCAATGCCGTGTTTGTACATGAGCTAGACGACTTAAGTACTTACACTCGCATCGAAGTGAGTGCCAATGTCAATAGCATGCAGTTGGTCGGTGATCTGCTCTATGTGCTATGTGATGGAAACTATGGTCAGGAGCCTGCGATGCTGTACCAAATTGATCTTCCCAGTGGAGAAATGGCGTATCAAATAGTGGTTGGTTCGCTGGGAGATCGGGCCACAAATCTCTTTGATACTGGAAGGGAATTCTTGTACATTCAAGGAGATGTCTATCGGCAATCCTACGATCTCACGCAATCTCCTGAGCGCTTGGTTGATGCTGCGCCGGGGCAGGTGCTTTACGGTGTAGCTGTTGATCCAGAGGGCGAAAGATTGTATGTAGCCGATGCCATTGACTATGTACAGACCGGTGTGGTGCTGGTTTACGATTATGCTAGCCTTAGCCCAATTGACACCTTGCGAACGGGCGTGATTCCAAGTCGCTTTTTGTTCTTAGATTAAGGCTCTGCAGCAAGTGACATTTAAGGAGCGGTGGCCGTGCACAGAGCGCCTACATTCTTTTACCTTTTCAGTTTAACAATATGGACAAAGTTGACCAATATGCTCAGGTGAAACAAGACCTGACGATGATGCTTTTGTATCTAAACTCATTCAAGCAGAGTAATGACCCGGAACAGCCGCTACAGGCATGGCGTGGTCATGATTTTGATACCTTGGATGCCTTGAAGAATGTTGAGATGATTGAGTTTTCCTATCATTCCAAATCAATCTCTATCTGCAAGAAAGGGGAGGAACGGGCGAAGGAGTTACTTCGCTTTTTGACGGAATAACTTACTGATGACTGATGACTGATGACTG
>JAHDDV010000205.1 GCA_020629205.1 Chitinophagales bacterium
GTGATCTTTCCAGTGAATATTCGTGCGATTTCAAAGAAAGCATTGGATAGCACGCCCTGCGCCAGGATATAGCCTTTGATGATATCTTGCTCGGTGACAGGGAAAAGGTCTTTCATGATCACTTGCTCGGGATGCTCTTTGCCAAACTGATTGATGGCGGTTACGCTGCCCTTTAGCACATTTTTGAATTCTTCGCTGAGGTCGGTCTCGTAGTATTTTTCGATGACCGGATCTGCATTCATGATAAAGGCTCCAACGGCAAGAATAGCTCCCTCTTTTCCCAGCACCTCAGGAAGTCTAAGGCGCGTTCCAAGTAAGGCATGTTGTACGGTTTCGAAATCGTCTTCACAATGAGCCCAGGCAAGACCATAGGCAGCATCGGCATCTGTCTTGCCGTGGATATGTGGGACGCCCCATTCGTCACGGACGATTTTTGCAGAATAGGTTTGAGCCAGAAGATCTGCGGAAGCAAAGCAAAATAGAAGGAGTAGGAAGCAAGTTCGTGTCATGTGTCAAAAGTAGCAAATTTGCCTTGTTGCCACGTGTGAATGGCGGTGATAATTAGCCCCGGGCGACGAGGAAATGAAGTGCTGCGATGCCGTGGTGAATGGCTGCCTGGGAGGGCTCGGAGCGAATGCGGAGAGACCTCATAGGCAGACCATGAACAGGCAGCGAAGTGCTGAATTGGAACAGAGCACGGGTACTCAGGTGGAGCGAGTTAGACTGCTGGGCTCCATGAATAAAAACAGCTCCACTTAGGTGTCTCTGCCCCGACCAATGAAAATTTTGTTGTTTTAGTCTTAAATTTGGATAATTGGGCCTTGGTAAATATGTGATCAAGTATGTAATTCTAATGACCTGTTTATCAATTGCGTAACTTTGTGCAACTAACAATGTATATTTACTGTGTATGTATATTGTTAAGCTCTGTGGATTCCAGTTGTGGCTTCTGGTCAAAAGCGCCGTATACTTATGGTATATAGCGCAGAAGCTCGTATTATTGTGTTCTAAATCTAGCGTTTCGTGATTTCAACCTTTCGAATAGTACAAGCAGTTTCGAAGGAGGAGTTGGTAATGGTAAAGCAATTGTTGTCTCAGTATGCTGAGCTGCGTGAGTATGACGCAGCTTTGGGTGCTTTTGAGCATGAGTTGACGACTTTGCCAGGGAAGTATGGTCCTCCGAATGGCTGTTTATTATTGGCGTATTCTCCTAGTGGCCCAATGGGCTGCGTTGCTTTACAACGTTTGTCTGCAGACGTATGTGAGATGAAGCGATTGTTTGTCCCTGTCGAGTTTGAGGGCAATGGTATTGGACAGACCCTGGCCAGAAAAATCTGTAAAGAAGCAGAGAAAATCGGCTACAAGAAAATAGTTTTGGATACACATCCCTGGATGACACGAGCCAAAGACATTTATGCACTGCTTGGTTTTAAGGAGATAGAGCGTTACAATGATAATCCGACGAAGGGAATTAAGTTCTATGAGCTAAAATTGAATCCCCCTAAAACTAGTTAAACTGCTGGCTGAGTTCTTCAACCGAGTCTCCTTGTCCGGGTTTGGGAAACAAGAGTAACTCTGGTAAGAACTTCTTCGCACTCGCCGCCACCTTAATGACTAGTTTCTCATCAAAGTCTTTGTGGATATCTCTTCGATCTGTGAGACCTACGATGGCAGCTCTTTCGTAAATTAGTTTTTGTCCAAGCTCGACATTGTGGCTGCCTCTAAAATGTAGGCCGAATCGACGGATGTCCAACATTAGATAATCATCTATGATTTCATACTTTGCATCGCAGGTATAGTGCTTCAAGACATCCAGGTCAAATTTTTCCTGCCCATGTTTTTGTTCAAATCGCTTGAGCAGTTTTTCTGTGCTAAAAGAGATGGTTTCGGCCTCGCTGAAGGAAGTCATGCCTGGTTTAACTTTGCTGACCTTTGGTTGATAATCTGGATTTTTCATAATTCTGATCTTGCCTTCCTTCTGAAAAGATTTGGAGAATATCAAGTCCTTGCTTCGGAGGCAAAAGTTGATAAAGGTGTCTTCCTTGATAATGAATGGAAGGAGCTTGAGCGGTCCGGGAGTAAAGCGTAGAAAGAAAACTGTGTAGACAAGGCCAAATAGCGGACGGAGTTTTTCCTCATCATCCAGAGAGCTGGCGAGTACGGCTTTTACCTGATCGGGAAACTTGGTGAAAAGTATCTCTTGTATAGCGGGGATACTGCTCTTAAGGAAGTCTTGAGTCTTGTAAATGTTTTGTTTGCCATCGTTGGCAATCGTACCAATGGCATTACCAGTCTTTTTGAGGTTTTTGACTAGTTTTTTTCCAAACTTCTTGAATGACTTCTTGTTCATAGTTTTGCTTTGGGTGCAAAGGTTTCCCAAAACTACTACAAATATAGTACTGACCTGCGTTCACTCAGTTGATTAATGATGTGAAAATGTCTATACTTTGGCCCAGGTACTCAAGATCAAGTTCTCGTATTGAGAGAGCGTTGTTTCCAGATTTTCAATCTCCTTTTTCAGCTCTGCCGTCTGCGGGGAAATTTTAGCTTCTGCCGAATTGAGTTGGTTTAGTGAGGCCTTGTTTTTGGATAGTTGTTCAATTTTTACTCTATATTCTGCGAGGAACTGTGTCTTTAGTGGATCTCGATTCACGGAAGATAAATTGTTGGTTTCGAAGGCTTTCGGTTGCTGAGTCATGGCGATGGTGGTTATGCGGTTGTTGATTTCGCCTTCAAGATAGCCAAAAGAATTCACGCCTGTAGTTTGTTACGTGCATATTGTTTTTCAGCCGCTAATTTGCATTATTTTGGCCTTTGTTGCTAAAATTTGGCAAGCCTGATTTTTTGCTGCCTTTGTTATGGTGATAGTTAGCTATAGCTTCGTAGAGCAGTGATTGGCTGCATCCTTTTTGTCGAAACTTTGGGAAGCTGGGATCTAATTATCAAAGGAATGCGCCAATCAACCAATCAATTTCTGTCTTGGAAATAAGCAAATTATAGATAGCGGAAACCTGTGCAAATTGTGTATTCAGCAGTTGGTTTTGCAGGTTTCGGTAATCGAGCGACGTGATCTGTGCGGCCTTGAGACGCTCCTCCGCCATCTCCAGATTTCGCTCCGCGAGTTTGATTTGCGTTTCATTCATCCGAAGTACTTCCTTCAGATTTTCGTAATTGGCCAGGAGGATATCCAATTGATTGTTCAAAAGCAGGGCAGCCTCCTCATAATCCAATCGTCTTACTTGCTCTTGAAGACCTGCATTTGCTACATTGCTTTTGGAAACACCGCCATCGTAGAGATTCCAGGTGGCAGTCGCATTTAGACCCAAATTGATGCGGTTACTGAACTGTCCTTCAAAGGGTTCTCCAGTAGCTGGGTTGTCTTCAAAGAACTTGAAATAGATCTCAGAGAATCCAAGGTTTCCGCCAATGTTGACACGGGGCTTCCGACTACTTTCTTCGAGCTTTGTATTGACCTGTGCCAATGCTTGAGCTACTTCCAGATTCTGGAGTGTATAGTTCTCTTTAAGTAGGAGGTCCTTCATCTTTTCTGGGTCAATATCTTCCAGGCTAACCTCTAATCGCTCAGGAAATACAAAGTCCTGATCGACCGCCTGATTTAAAAGATTGTATAAGTTCCTCTTGTTCGTTTCCACCAGGTGACCTTGGCTGATAAGATTGGTAGAGTCTGTGCTGATGGCTTGTTCAAATTGCACCAGGGCAAACGAGTTGCTGGTACCAAATTCCCGCTTTACCTGTTCGTATTCCATGCGGTCTTGCGATAACTGCAGTTGCTGCTCAAGAACCAGCAGGCGCTCCTTCTGCAGGAGAATATCATAGTATGCCTTGATGACATCTCGAATGACATTTTGTGTACTGCTGGATTGCAATTGTCTTTGCTGCTCAAGTGCCAATCCGAGCTGCTCTTTGGCAATACGAACTCTTCCGCCATTGTAAACCAGCCACTGCGCATCGATGGCAGGAGAGAGGCTGCTACTGGTGTAGGTTCCATTGAGAAAGCTCGCGGGATTGTTGTCGTTGATTAGGGTATTGTTAAAACTACCACTTAAGTTGACTATGGGATATCGGCCAGCACGCCCCCAGGTATTGTTGTTTTCTGCGACCTGAATATTAGTCTCACTGATCTTGATCTGGAAGTTGTTTTCCAGGGCCAGAGATATGGCCCGTTCCAGTGTCATTTCCTCTTGGGCGATTAATGGCAGGGCCATAAGCAGCAGAAGGAGGGAAAGATAGGTTTTCATAGGCTTGTTTCAGCACTGGTCTTAGACCAGCATATCTGAGAATTTGAAGGCAACGAATACATAGGCGAAGAAGGCGAGCAAAGAAAGGGCGGCCGCTACCAGATAGACAGGTATGCTACCAGTCTTGTTTGCATTACCCGGTTCTACCGCTTCAGGCAGAATTTTTTCTCCCTCCCAGAAACTCAAGGATGTCGTCTTGATCCGATTGACGATCACGAGTAGGGCTGGAATGAGCACCAGAAGGATGAAGGTAGCCACCATCAGTCCGTAGGCCACGGAAACGGCCATGGGAATCAGGAACTTCGCTTGAAAGCTCTTTTCAAGGATCAATGGATACAGGCCTGCAACTGTCGTCAAAGAGGTCAATAATATGGGCCTGAATCTCGATCGACCAGCCGTCAAAACTGCCTCCTCAAAGGGCATGCCTTCTGATATGCGCTCATTAAATGTGCTGATAAAGACCAGCGCATCATTGACCAAAATTCCAATCAAAGCAATGACACCAAGTATAGAGAACAGACTGATCGGTAAATTAACCCACCAGTGACCAAAGCCTACGCCAATAAAACCAAATGGGATCAAGGCGAATACTATGAGTGCCTGACTAATCGATTTGAAAGTCAAAACGATAATGAAAAACATAATCATAAAGATCATCGGCATCACCAATCTGAAGGAGGCCTGAGTCTTCGCGGTTTCCCGCTGCTGTCCTTCGTAGCCAATCGCGACCGAAGGGTATTTGGCGAGCAGTGCCGGTATAATAGTAGCTGAGATATCCGCATTTATATCACTTACTGAGGCTTTGTCATCTGCAATGTCTGCCTCGACACGTACTTCGCGTTGTCCGTCAATGTGATTGATATTGACGACCCCACGTTCCGTTTTGAAAGTGACTAATTCACTTAGCGGTACTGCCAAACCTCCGGCAGTTCGAATCCGCATATCTGCGAGATCCGAAACATCGCTTCGATCATCCAGCTCATAGCGCACCCATATCCTGACTTCATCCTGACCGCGTTGCAATCGCTGTACTTCTGCTCCGAAGAAGCCCTTACGCACATTGCCAATGATATCCCGCAGGGTCAATCCCAGATTATAGGCTTTGGGTTTTAGCTCCAGAGAGATCTCCTTCAGCCCCACGAGATTGTTGTCGACAATATCTGCCAAACCCGAAATCTGCGAGAGTTGATCCTTCAAATCGGCTATAGCCAGATTTAGCTCATCGGGGTCTTTACTCAAGAGAGAGACCGAAACAGGCATGCCAAAAATATTGGCAGATCCATAGGTTAAGGACTCCGCTTGAGGAATCGGCCCGACCAGTTCCCTAACCCGACTGGAAAGCATGCGCGCTGTCACTTCGCCCATTTCTTCCGCAGCGATCAAGGAGACGATCAGACTTCCTTGGTAGGTGCCGGGGCCGATCTTCTTTTCGATTTTCTGTATCGGACCCTTTTCGCCAGCATAGTACTTGTCCCTAAACTCCAGATCTGCCTTCTGCGCTTCCTTCTCGATTCGATCCAAGATGGCCATGGTTTGATTTTCCCGAATACCAGCGGGAAGACGCACATTGACGGTAAAACTATCTCTGGGCAATACCGGAAAGAATGTTCCTTTGATCAAGCCGCCTTGCATGGCACCAACAACCATCATCAAGCCCATCACACATAGCGCAACGATAGGCAAACTAAACCTCACCGCGAAGCGCAAGATCGGATCATACAGCTTATCCCTAAGTACTTGCATCAGCTTGTCCAGCATACGGCTGACCGGATTGGGTTTTGCATCCCGCTTCAGTGCCTTGGAGTGGGCAATATGCGCAGGCAGAATCAATGCTCCTTCAACTAAAGAAAAGATCAAACTGAAAATCACCACGATGGCCATCTCACGAAAGATATCTCCAAGACGTCCGTCAATGAAAAAGAAAGAACTAAAAGCCACCACAGTCGTAATAATCGCTGAGAATACAGCCGGTAAAACTTCCATCGTACCATTGATCGCCGCTTCCATTGGCTCATCACCCTTTTCATATCTTTGATAGATGTTTTCCGCTATCACAATCCCATCATCCACCAGTATCCCGATTACGATTATCATCCCAAACAAGGAGATGACATTGATCGTCACCCCAAGTAGCGATACACATAAAAACATTCCCGCAAAGGAGATCGGGATCGCCAAGGCTACCCAAAAGGCCAGTCTATAATGCAGGAACATGGCTAGCAAGAGCAGGACGATACAAAAGCCGATAATCCCATTGTTTCTCAGAAGGTTGATACGGCTAATCAGACTTACACTCCAGTCCTGTACGACATTGGCCTGCACCTCGGATTGCTCCGCATTAAACTCCTCCAGATAGGCCGTTACTGTTTCCTGAATCCCAAGCAAATCTTCTTCAAGCGTATTCTGCACACTTACCAGTACGGATGCTCGATTGTTGAAGTAGGATCGCTCCGGACTGTCTTCCCATTTATCTCGCACAGTAGCTACGTCTGAAACTCTGAGTAGTCCGCCATTGGTGTTGGAACGCAAGACAATTTCTTCCAAATCTTTTGCATAATATTCCTTGTTGCTGGCTCTGATGAGTAGCTCCTCTTTTGCTGTTTTTATGGTTCCACCAGTAAGTTCAAGATTGGATCCTGCCAGTGCCGCGACCGCTTGATCAAAAGTCATATTGTAGCGTCGAAGATCGGCTTCCCGGAAGCTGACCTCGATCTCTTCCTCTGGGAATCCCGTCAGGCTCACCTTAGAGATACCATCTTTTGCTAGCAAGTCTTTTTCGGCCTTGCGCGCATACCGCTTAAGTATACGGAGGTCCACATCCCCATCCAGTGAGAAGCTGATTACATTTCCAAGACTCTCTCGTTTATAGACTGTCAGCGGTTCCATTCCTACTGGAAAGGAATTGATCGACTCTACCGCGTTTTTAACATCTTGCAAGACGATATCGGTATCATAGCCCTTCAAGACTTCCACCGTTACAGAACCTGCATTTTCGCTGGAGATCGAGCTCGTCCTTTCTATCCCGGTGACTCCTTTGAGATTTTCCTCAATACGAGTAATCACCCCTTCTTCTATTTCAACAGGAGAGGAGCCAGGATATACCGCTTGTATGCTGATCACCCGACTGGGTGTTTCCGGAAAGAAGGTGCTCTTCATCTGCTTCATGCCGAAAAATCCCACGATCAACAGGAAGATCATTAGAATATTTCCAGCAATCTCATTATGAATGAAGTAAGAAATTATGCCCCTCATACTACTGCTTTTGTGCTTTTGCCTCGACCTTCTGTCCCTCAAACAAGCCAGTAAGCGGACTTGTGATCATCGCGTCCTCCTGAGCCAATCCACGAATATAGGCCACGCTGCCTTCCTTCTTGATTACCTCTACCTGCTTCTTGACAATGGTCGAATCTTCTACGACATAGACATATCTTTGATCCACCAATTGATCCTTGTCAATCGCGATCACTTCCTCCAATGTATTGGCAGCCAAGCGGCCCTTAAGGTACATGCCATCCCGCAGGTCTTTGCCATACACCGATATATACACAGGCAGATTCTGCGTAGTCGGATCAATTACCCGACTGATGCGACTCACCTTACCTTCGAAGTTCTTTCCTAGTTCAGAGGATTCGAGCGTCACCTTTTGCCCCACTTTAATAGAGCTGATATCCGCCATGCTGATCGGAGCACTCAATTCATAGCGACCAGTATTCATGATGGTACCTAATCTGGCACCGGGACTCACCAGTTGTCCGGTAAAAGTATTGGCTTGAGTAACCACTCCATTAAAGGGAGCATAAATTTGATACTTGCCCTGCTGGTTCTCCATGCTCTTTATGGAGTAAAATTGATTGAATATGTTTTTTCCGGCGATGAAATATTTTTCTGAATCACTGCTTACATCCGGAAGTGGTCGCAGACTTCGCTTCTCATCAAATTCATCCAAATATCGTTTCCATTTGTCAAATGCTGCCGGATGATCAAACTTCAGATCCGGCATCAATTGAGCAATGCTAGTGAACAAGGCACTGCGTTGAGCTAGTAGATTTAAGCGAGCATTTTCCCCGTCGATATCAAAGAGCAGGTCCCCTTCTTTAAAGTAGGTCCCTTCCTTGAAAGGTTTGGACGTTGATTGCAGTTGCCCTTGTACCTCCGAAAAAAGATCGATCTTTTCGTAGGCAGACAAGCGTCCATCCAATTCGATATTATTAACTACCGAGCCAGCCGTATACCTGGTCGTCTCAACCGCGCGCAGCAAGTCTTTCTTCTTGAATGCCGAATCGAGTGTCGACTGTTTTTGACTGGAGGTTTTTTGATAGGCGATACCTCCGATCGCCAAAATCACAAAAGACAATAGGAGAGAAATGATTGTCTTTCTGGTCCCCTTATTCATGTACGAGTAGATTTTGTGGCCTAAGCTGTAAAGCTACACCATATTTGCGTCCCACATAAAACGAAACGTACGTTTGTGCAACTTTCAGACAGTTCAAATGCCATAAGCTTTTGTATGCCTTTTAGGATTGAAAAGATGAGGGCAATAGCACATGGAAATGTTCTCCATGGCCACTAATGCAACGCTTGCTGCCATCGATTGTTCAAAGTATATGGAGCTAATAATTTGGGCGGCTGCCCGGAAGGGCTTCCTCAGCAACACTGCCCTGAGCTAGAACCATTTCCATGCACTTGTTTGTGGGATGCGATGCCCATGCAAGCCCTTCCAGTCACCAGGCTATCCGCTAATACTCCCCTTGGTGCTGGCCGTTCGGCTTATGCTGTCTGTGGTCTCTCCACTGCGTTCCGAGCCCCCATACAGCATGCCTCACAGGCCATCCCCGGCGGCTCGTTCCGCTCCTATCCTTGCCGCGGTTTGGCAGGGGCCTGACCACCACCGGTCAATAGCTCTTAATCAAAATTTCTCAATATTCGATCTCGATCTTCATTGGCTTTCTCGTTCTTGTGGTAGATCTCAACCAGTACGATTCTCTCCTTTTTGGCAATTGCATCATTTATCGGGATAGTGGAACGCCCACTCGATTCCAGATTCTCAAAATGAGCGTATACCAGACGTAAACCGGAATTCACTCCTTTGCCCTTCAAAGATTGGCAGGCCATCTTTTTCACTTTAATGACACACGATTCGATTCCCAGATTGTTTAATCGGAAGCTGAAAGGTGGTCGAGCATGTGGAAACACAACAAGTACTTTCAATACTGTTTCCAAGTCATTAGCTATGCTATTGTACTTTTTGGACAGTCGTTTCAGGTCTTTACTAAACTCGGCAAGTCGGTCATTCTGCATCTTCTTGCTCATAGTATACTCGGACTGAAAATGGTGTCTCACGGTAAAAGGCCAGTTCGTAGTCAATGTCTTGACCTTCCTTTGAGACGATCAAAGGCATGTCGAGATGTACGTATGTGTCAATTGCCTTTGCCGTCCAATCTGAAAACTGATCGATGACTCGATCTATAACTTGCATTTCCGAAGCCTTCATAATTTGCAAATCAGCCTTCACCATCGGTAGATATCTTATTTGTGGCTTGCCATAATATTTTGTTTTGATTCGCTTGATTTCTCCATCTCCAAGCATCATTTTGATGACTTCGTTGATGCGTTTGGGCACTGGCCCATCAGGCAACTTTTGGTATGTGGCTCCTGATAAATGCGATTCATAAATTTCGTAGTGGTTGAAGTCCACAAAGTAAAGTAGCTTGTATAGGACCGTTTCTCCAACATTGGGCTTTCCAGCACAAGATTCCAGAATATACAAGAACACCTGCTTGAACTTGGAAATCCTGAATTTTGGAACTGAGATTCGTTTTTCCTGATATGCAGTGGCCTGTTCCTCCTGAACGCTGGAGGCTGAGTGTTCCTGCAATAAAGCGTATTCTTTTGGGGCTCTCGCTGAGACAATCGCGTCTATAGAGAAGTTCAACTCTATAGATAAACCGATCATTTCTTGTATGCTGATGTTTCGCTTACCCAGCTCCATTTGGGCAAGTGATGACCTGGAAACTCCCAACTTCTCAGCAAGTTCAGACTGAGCCCAGCCTTGTTCCTTTCTAAGCCGGGCTAATCGACTTCCTATCTCTGCTTGTTCTACTTTCTTTACCATTGCTTGCTCTCATAGCTGATGCTTAAAGGTATAAAATGTTCGA
>JAHDDV010000206.1:0-1221 GCA_020629205.1 Chitinophagales bacterium
CATCAGTCATCCGCCTCACCGCGTCAATCCCCATCTCATTCAACAGCGCAATGTTCCGCTCCGGAATCTGCTCCGTATCTCCATAAGCATCAATGGCCTGATCAAGACTTTCTTCCCGAAGCAAATGAAGCATTGGGTAAGGAGAGCGATTGGTATAATTGGATGGATCCTCAGGGTTTGAACCCGCAAAGATGTACTGAGGGTGAAAGCTCGCCACTTGTAGAAACTCATCAGCTCCTTCATAAGCCAGATACTCCTCCAATTCCCCAACAAAATCCCAATACGAAAGGAAATCCTCCATACAAAAGGGATGAATCAACAAGGTCGTATCAATCAGGGAAGCATCTGACTCCATCAACAAAGCAACCTCCGATTTAAAATCACGCAAGAGGTCCTTTGCAAGATTTGCTTGACTGACTTGAAATCGAATTCTATCCGACTGATAGACTCGGGCCGCAAATGGACAAATGTTGTGGGCAATCACAAATTTCTCCAACCATTGCTTGGTCTGCTCTATTGGACTCTTCATCTTTTGCAAAATCTAATCTTTCTTGTTCCCAGGGCACTATCTCATTACCGAAGCACATTGGCCTCACTCTCAAACCAACGAATACAAACGAATACGCTCAATACCGCATATCCGATCAAAGAGACAACTGTCAGTATAAAATGCAAGGGCTCCAATGTTTCAGCAATCAGTGCTTTACTCGCCAATGTGATATTCAGGATTGGCACAAATGCCATTGGCAGCGACATCTCAATCGTAGGAATCATCCCAATTAAAATTGGAATTATCAGCACAAAAGTCAATGGAGTCAATATGCTCTGCGCCTCCTTAAAAGACTTCGCATAAATCGTCAAAGGAACCATCATGCCCGCAAAGAATATATTCAATGGAACCAGCATCAACAGCAAAGCCAGCACAAACTCCGTAGTCAGAATATTGGCCAGCATGGTCTGAAAAGCCTCTGGTACACCACTGGTAAATTTCACCGTAAGGTACAGTCCCAGCACTGCCAATAGAGCTGAAATAATACCGATCATACTGATCACAAACATCTTCCCAAACAGGATGGTAACACGGCTTACCGGTGCAGTTAATATCGTCTCAATCGTCCCTCGTTCCTTCTCACCGGTAAACAAATCTATAGCCGGATACATGCATCCCATGAAGCTAAATATCACAAACAAATAGGGCAAAAAGCCTCCAATCGTCTGACC
>JAHDDV010000206.1:1321-8846 GCA_020629205.1 Chitinophagales bacterium
AAATCCCCCTTCTCTTTCAAGTCTTCCACTAGTCCGGAAGCCTGCCCATTGTCTACTACAGCAAGTCGAATCTGTCGAGCCTCCTCCTTGTCTTTTTGCATTTTGGATACCTGATTCATCACGGCAAACAAGACCGGAAAGAGCAACAATGGCATCACCACCATTGTAATCATCGTACGCCGGTCTCGCACTGTATCCAGCAATTCTTTCTTTGCAATTGTCCAAAAATTCTTCATGCCTCTGCTTCGTTTACTATCCGTATAAACTCCTCCGTCAAATTACTACTCTGCATACCCGAACGATACTCATCCATGGTACCTTGGTATAGCAGTTTTCCCTTGTGAATAATCGCCAGATCATCGCAAAGCAAATCCACTTCACTCATGATATGCGAGGAAAATAAAACCGTCTTACCTTGCGCCTTACAATCCTTCACTAAATTGATGATATTGGCTGCACTGATTACGTCTAAGCCAGATGTGGGTTCATCAAACACAATCACATCCGGATCGTGTATGATGGTGCGTACGATCGACACCTTCTGTTTCATTCCGGTACTCAATTGCCCCAGTCGTTTCTTGGCAAAATCATGCATATCCAGCAGAGTATACAAACGTTCTCGTCGTTCTTCGTATACATCTTTAGGGATATTGTATAGGTCAGCAAAGTATTTAATAAATTCATCTGGAGTAAGCCGATGATAGAGCCCGGTAGATCCCGTTAGAAAACCAAGTTTGGATTTGATGCCCAGTGGATCGTTTACAACATCCATACCCGCTACACTTACCCGACCACTAGTGGGTTTGATGATCGAGGCGATCACCCGGAGGGTAGTTGTTTTTCCTGCTCCATTAGGTCCGAGCAAGGAAAAAATTCGACCTGGCTTACATTCGAAAGAGACCTCATCAACGACGCGAATCATTCGGTCACTGGTCCCCATTTCCTTTCGTTTCTCCTTGTTTAGTTTAAACTCTTTAGTGAGTTTTTCGACACTAATCATCCACAGCAATTTTTTTCAAAGTAGGACTTTTTTTCAACTTTAATATCTCCGCAAAGCCCTTTCGATCATAATTAATTTTTCCCTCAGGCAGCAAAGCACTACAATCAAGTACTCTTATCAACGACACGGATTTCAGCAGGAGTTTTTAAGCCCTTGAATCAGCGGCTCAAAGTACTGCTTATACAAAGAAATTTCGGTTCAATACTGCTAAAATTGGTTAACACTTGCCAAAGACCAGATCCCCAAAGTATGTGCGGGAAGCTTATGGATCAAATTGAAATCACCTGCCCACTCCGATTTCGACTGCGCACAAAGTCGATCCCGACCCCAGTGGCACTAGCAGCGTGATCTCCATGGCAAATCGGATTGGACGGCGGGGGTGTTCTGCGCCCCTGCCAGTCTCTCAAGCCTCTCGCCCCAAAACACTAGACACTAAAAGCACTAGTAGAATCTAGAAACCAAACACTAGACACCAAAACAAAGGTGACATTCTCCAAAAATCAACATATACCATAGCGCAGGTAATTATCATCAAATGTCGTCATACAATTAGTTAATCTCTAGCCAAAGGCGTAATTTGTTTGATTGTAGCTAACATGCTGATTAGTAAGCTATTCAACCCTATAACTGTCGCCTGGCTGTCGATTTGAGAGCCCAGCGTAAACCTGAAAAATAATACCCTTTTCCTATGTCGAAGATCACAAGTTTCAGAGCCTCAGCCTTGTGGCTCCTACTGATAATACTCAATCTCACTTTTAGTCAAGACGTACAGGCATTTCACATCATCGGAGGCGAGATTTCCTACGTTTGTCTTGGCAACAACCAATACCGAGTTACGCTTGACGTCTACAGGGACTGTGCAGGTGAAGGAGCCGGCTTTGATAATCCAGCCTATCTACACATTTTTGACGGTTTTGGGAATGCTATTGGGAGCCCACTGGAAGAATTCGTCCTAAACGAAAGTCTGGTGTCGGCCAATGAGGATATCTGTGTGGAAACCTTTCCAACAGAAGTTTGCGTGGAATCGGCCCGATATGAGTATGTCTGGACGGTGCCCTTTGGCACTACTTACCCGATCACCATCGCCTATCAACGTTACTCAAGAAACATCACCTTGCAGAACATCGTTGATCCCGGAGCTACTGGATCGACCTATACCACAACGATTCCAGACTCAGACCCTTGCAACAATTCGGCAAGTTTCGAAGAGTTTCCACCTATCGTAGTATGCGCAGGCTCAGATATCTTCTTTGATCATGGTGCTTTTGATTTGGATGGCGATTCCCTGGTCTATGAACTTTGTACACCACTCATTGGTGGAGATTCAGAATGCTTTCAGCCAGGTTCGACAAGCTCACCAGAATGTCTAAACTATGACTCTTCACCTCCCTATGAGACAGTAATCTACACGGGAGGCTTCAATGCCCAAAACCCACTGCCGGCAAACCCACCTCTCGCTATAGATCCACAGTCCGGACTACTCACTGGAAATCCAACTTCCATTGGACAGTACGTTGTGGCAGTGTGTGTAACAGAATATAGAGACGGTGTGGCTATAAATACCGTTAGCAGAGATTTCCAGTTCAATGTTTCGGAGTGTACGATTGTGTCGGCCATTCTGGGAGATGATGTTAGTCTCTGTGCCGGATCCGAATACGAAATGAATGGCAATCTAGTAGGAGCCTCTGATTTCTTTTGGTCCCCTGAAGATTTGGTCAGTGACCCAAATAGCCTTAATCCAACCGTCTCGCAGTCCGGTACCTATGCCTTGACAGCTGTCAATGATCAAGGTTGTCAGGATGTAGAAACAATCGTGATTGACATTCTGCCTCCGGTTGAAGTCGAGCTTGAAGAAGACATCACCATTTGTCGTGGAGATGAGTACCAGTTGGATGGCTCTGGAATCAGCGGCGCTTCGGGTATTTCCTGGTCGCCCGGATTTGGCCTGGACGACAACCAGTCCTTCGAGCCAGTAACCTTTGCTCCTTACACCATCGAATACATTGCTACCGGATTCAATGAGGTAGGCTGTACCGATAAAGATACGCTAATAGTCAACGTGCTCTTGGTACCAGAAGCCAATGCTGGTGAAGATGTTTCGATATGCAAAGGTGACTCCGTTCTGCTCACGGGTAGTGGCGGAGAGGTCATCGATTGGTTTCCCACTTCGACCTTGTCAGATCCATTTGGAACAGACACCTGGGCATCGCCAACTGTAACGACTACTTATACACTAACAATCGGTGATTCGGAAAGCAACTGTATTGATACCGATCAAGTAACCGTAAGCGTTCTCAACAGCGGCGTTGCCGTGAGCGGCGATCAAACGATTTGCGATGATGAGACGGCAACTTTGACGGCCTTCGGAGGAAGCACCTACGAGTGGAGTCCCGGAGAAACACTATCGGCCACAGACGTGGCAGAGCCAATAGCCTCTCCCAGTGAAACGACTTCCTACAATGTCATCATCACAGACGACAATGGATGTGTAATAGAAGAGGAAGTAACAGTCTTCGTAAGTTCTGCTCCGGCGCTATCGACCGGGGAGGATCAGGAAATTTGCCAAGGAGGATCGGCAACGATCACTGCGCAAGGTGAAGGGAACTTTAGTTGGGTGCCACCTGGATCGCTGGAAGGAGCACAAACAGCCAATCCGATCGCTTCTCCAGAAGTGAGTACCACCTACTATGTCACCTTGAGCAATGAGAGTGGCTGTGCTACAACAGACTCTGTTCGTGTGGAGGTAGTGCCTGCAGCTGGATTTGTAGAGTCAGACCAAGTGATCATCTGTGGCGACCAGGAAGCACAACTAGTAGCCGGAGGCGGAGTCGAATATACCTGGGCACCTGTTGACGGATTGGACGATCCAAACATCGCCAACCCCATCGCAACACCAGAGGCCACCACCATATATACGGTCACCATTGTGGATGAAGTCGGATGTTCGATTGATCGAACCGTAGCCGTATTCCGTTACACCGACAACCTGATTAGTGCAGGGGCGGATGTCACGATTTGCCTGGGCGAGTCTACACAACTAACCGCAAGCGGCGGCAACAACTTTACCTGGACAGATGATCCTACGCTAAGCGCTACAGACATTGCTAACCCTGTAGCTACGCCCACAGAAACAACAACTTATACCGTCTTTATTGACAGTGGTGACGAATGCAGTGGTGAGTCTAATGTAACAGTTACTGTTGAAGATGCACCAGCTGTCGACGCCGGCGCAGACATTAACATTTGCAATGGTGGATCCTGGCAAGTGGAAGCAAGTGGTGAAGGAGAAGTTCTTTGGACACCGACCCTTGGAATAAGCAATACCAGCATCATCAATCCAATTGTCTCTCCTGAAGAAACGACAACCTATACACTGACCCTCACCTCTCCAAACGGCTGTGAATCGACGGACGAGATGACGGTAACGGTGCAGGGCGAAATCTCGGCAGAAGCAGGCGAAGATGCCGTTATCTGCATTGGCGAATCAGCCAACCTAAGTGCATCTGGAGGCAACAGCTACTCCTGGACACCGGCGGCCGGTCTGAGCAGTACGGACATAGCTGATCCTTCTGCTTCGCCCGAAGAAACGACTACCTACTATGTAACAATTGCCAACGATGATTGCGCTGCATTGGATTCTGTAACGGTTTTCGTGCAAGGTGAACTAGTGGCTGATGCAGGTTTGGATGTTTCTGTTTGTACAGGCGAGTCTGTCACGCTTGCTGGATCTGGTGGAGCCAGCTATGTATGGTCCCCGAATACCGGCCTAAGTGATCCAAATGTACAAAATCCGGTGGCGACACCGCCATTTACCATAACCTATACGCTTACCAGTTCCAGCGGAGATTGCTCTTCGCAAGATCAGGTGACGGTGACAGTTGTGGAGGAATTGCTAGCTAATGCCGGACCTGATGTATTCCTCAATGAAGGAGAGAGCGCACAACTAAATGCAACTGGTGGTTCAGAATACATCTGGTCTCCAATTACAGGACTCAGCGATCCTAACATCGCCAACCCTATAGTGACGCCAGATGAGTCAACGACTTACTTCGTCACTGCCATCAGCGGAAACTGTTCCGATACGGATGCCGTGAACGTTTTTGTGGGTGACGATCCAGGCAATACGGTTACTGCTGACGCAGGGCTGGATGTTACCATATGCGAGGGAGAGAGTGTGCTGCTGTCTGGCTCTGGTACTGCCGGGGCTGATTTTAGTTGGTCGCCAGCTTTTGGTCTGGACAACACTGATGCCCCAAATCCGATTGCTTCACCAACAGAAACAACAACATATACGCTCAGCGTGAGTACGGCAGATGGAACAGCTGAAGATCAAGTAACGGTGACAGTAGTCAATCAACTTGTAGCAGTTGTCAGTGAGGATGTAGAAATCTGTGGTGGCGATGCCACCCAGCTGACGGCAAGTGGTGGCGCGACATACACTTGGTCTCCGGCTAATGGTTTGAGTAATCCATCTAGCCCTGAACCCATGGCAAGTCCTTCTGAGACTACGACCTATACGGTCACCGTCTCTTCTGGCGATTGTGAAGATCAGGCTTCTGTAACCGTTTCTGTTTTGGAAGGTGTGTCAATTGAAGCTGGAGAGGATCTTGAAATCTGCGATGGAGAGTCCATTCAATTGTCAGCCTCTGGAGCCGACAATTACGACTGGTCTCCGGCAGGAAGTCTGGATGTAAATGGTATTCCAAATCCAAACGCAAGCCCAACAGAAACAACTACCTACTATGTTACCACGAGCAATGAATTCTGTGAAGCCACTGACTCGGTGGAAGTAAATGTAAAAACACAATTGACGGCAGAAGCTGGCGAAGATGCCTTCATCTGCAACGACGGAGAAGTGCAGTTACAAGGAAGTGGAGGTGAGTTCTATTTTTGGGGCCCTGCCTTCGGCCTCAGCTCGATCAACCAACCAGATCCTATTGCAACACCAGACGTAACGACTACCTATTACCTTACCGCCTTTGGTACCAATGCCTGCGAATCTGTGGATTCAGTTCGTGTAGTCGTGGGCGAAGATTTAGAGGCCGAAGCAGGTGAGAATCAGGTGATTTGCGGTGGTGGCTCTGCACAGCTCTTTGCTACAGGTGGGCAGGAGTATGCCTGGTCACCTTCAGAAGGACTCTCTGCAACAGATGTCAATGATCCGGAGGCTGAGCCATTGGAAACGACAACCTATTATGTGACCGTGTCCAGTGGAGACTGTTTTGCAGTAGACTCAGTGATCGTCTATGTAGCCACTGAAATCGTGGCTAACGCTGGCCCCGATCAAACCATCTGTCCCGGACAGGCCACTCAACTCTCGGGCAGTGGAGGTTCTCAATACTCCTGGAGCCCGGCGGCAGGATTATCCGATCCCTCAGTGCCCGGTCCGGTGGCTAGTCCAGCGGAGACGACCACTTACTACCTGACTGTTTCCAGCGGAGACTGTGTTGCCACGGATTCAACAACCATTGTCGTCGAAAGTGCGGTGACTGCTGATGCCGGTGATGGTTATACCATTTGTGGAGGCGAGACAGTGGAGCTAAATGGAAGTGGTGATGGAGATTTGCTATGGACTCCATCCAACGGATTGTCTGATAACACCATTGCCAATCCATTGGCGACGGTCACGCAGAGCACTTGGTACTATCTGTATGTTACAGATGGTGCCTGCACGGATGTAGATTCCGTGTTTGTGGAGGTAAGTGCTGACTTCACCGGCGATGCGGGACCGGATTTCCAATCTTGTCCCGGCAACTCGGTTGAACTGGATGCAAGTGGAGGTCAGAGCTACTTTTGGTATCCAAACATCGCCCTGTCTAGCAACAGCATTGCCAATCCAACCGCGAGTCCTCAGGAAACAACTACTTACTATGTGGACATCGCTGGCCCAGGTGATTGCTTGGTCACCGATTCGATGACGGTCTTTGTTTTTGATGAAACAACCGTTTCCATTTCTGATGATGTGGTGCTTTGCGAAGGGGACTTTACACAACTTCAAGCAACGGGCGGATTTAACTACTTCTGGTTTCCTTCAGAAGGTCTGAACGATAGCACCATTCCAAATCCCCTTGCAATTCCTAGTGAAACGACCACCTATTCCGTTACGATTGTCAGCGAGTTTGGTTGCCAGATTTCGCAGGAGGTGACCGTCACCATCTTTGATTCTCAATTGGTACAGGCAGGTAATGATGTCACGATATGCGAAGGCGAATCTGTTGAGCTATCGGCTTTCGGGGGCAATGAGTTCCTTTGGTCACCAGCTGCCAGCCTCAGTGAAAATGATATTGCCAATCCAATAGCTAGTCCAACAGAAACAACGACCTATGAAGTGGTAGCAGGTGCTGGAACAGACTGCAGTGCTTCCTCATCAATGACGGTCTTTGTCGATCCCAAGCCTGCACTCGATGCTGGCCCCGACCAGAGCATCTGTCCTGGACAGTCGGTTCAATTGGAAGCTGTGGGAGATGGAGATCTGTTCCGCTGGCAAGAGGATTTTGCACTCAGCGATTACCAGATTGCCGATCC
>JAHDDV010000206.1:8946-10412 GCA_020629205.1 Chitinophagales bacterium
TGAAACCACCATGTACTACGTCAACATCACCGATGACAATGGCTGTACAGTGACAGACTCCGCAGAGGCGGTAGTCTTCAACAATCAATCAGTCAATGCTGGAGAAGACAAGTACATTTGTCTGGGCACAGAAGTACAACTTTTTGCCTCAGGAGGCAATAGCTTTGCCTGGTCTCCAGGCGAGACACTAAGTGCAACGGATGTTTTCAACCCAATAGCCAGTCCAAGCGAAACGACGACCTATGAAGTAGTGGTCGGGGAAGGAACAGAATGTAGTGGCTCAGATTCAGTCACCGTGTTTGTTACAGACAATGAATCGGAGCCGGGTACCATGAGCTCAGATACCGTCTTCGTTTGTGCACAACAAACAGTTCAACTGTCGGTGAGCAATGCTGTTTTTGGACAGAATGAAGTGCTTGGATATGTGCTTCACGCAGGAGGCTTGAGTGAGATTGGGTCTATCCTGGCACTGAGTCCCGATGGAGTTTTTAGCTCGGCCAGTTCGCCATCGATCGAGCCAAACCGAGTCTATTCTGTTACGCCAGTAATTGGTCCAGGAGACAACTTACCGGATCTCGACAATGAATGTCTCAAGATCGGAAAAGGACAACCGATCGTCTTCTTGAACCCAATCGAATTCGAACAAAATGAAATTTGCTCCGGAGTGGAGATTCTGGTTGTCACAGTTGTGATTGGTGGCTATGGGGAATTTGACCTGGAAAGCAGCTATGATATCACAGGCTCCTGGATTGGCACGGTGAAGTTTGGCCAGGGCTTTACGACCACCTTTTCTCAGAGTCCGGATAATTCCTACAGCTTCACTGCTACAGATCAAGTCGGCTGCGAACGGACGATCGCTTCTGATGACTTGCCGAACTGTGATGTGGTGCCACTGGAACTCTTGAGCTTCGATGGACAAGCAAGCTTTGATCACAACCTATTGAGCTGGCAGACAGCTTCGGAAGTGGGTGTCGATGCCTATCAGCTTCAGCGGTCCTTTGACGGAACTAGCTTTAGTACCATTGCAAGCCTGCCAGCGACTCAACAATCTGGCTCAAGCAAGAGCTACCAGCATGCGGACGAAGATGTACGAGTGGGTATTACCTACTACAGACTGGTGGAGCAAAGTGTAGATGGTATGCTGAGCATTTGCTCACAGGTGATCAGCTTGCAGAGAGCAGCAGCCAGTGGTTTCGATTTTATTGACATTGTTCCGTCCATCACTTCTGCTGATGAAGTGCAGTTGCTGATCGATTCGGAGGCACAGGCAGATATTCAGGTGTCTGTCTTCGATTATACAGGCAGATTGATTTTGGAAACAGAAATCTCTAGCCTAATTGGCAGGGAAACATATCCTTTGAATTTGTCTTCGCTTTTAGCAGGAGCCTATCTTGTGCAGTTGGGCTCTGATCAAAATAAAGCGGTTAGGAAATTGGTGAAACTTTACTGATGACTGATGACTGATG
>JAHDDV010000207.1:0-7691 GCA_020629205.1 Chitinophagales bacterium
AATACACAAAAAGTCCAAGTCCAGCCCCCGAGGTTCAGCGACATATCAATGTCGCACCTACGTGCCTTGGTCTCAGCAATGTTTCCCGCAATCACCGCGCTGGAAAACTGCTCGAACCCACACACACAATACACAATCAACAATACACAAAAAGTCCAAGTCCAGCCCCCGAGGTTCAGCGACATATCAATGTCGCCCTACGAGCCAAGGTCTTAACTATGTTTCCCGCAATCACCGCGCTGGAAAACTGCTCGTATCGCCAATACACAATCAACAATACACAAAAGGTCCAAGTCCAGCCCCCGAGGTTCAGCGACATATCAATGTCGCACCTACGTGCCTTGGTCTCAGCAATGTTTCCTGCAATCACCGCGCTGGAAAACCATCAACCATCAGCAATACACAATAACCATCCGGCTCCCCTTCCAAGCAAAGACCCAAACAAATTGCCCAAACTTGTGTTGCAATGAGGAATTAGAAGATCGTGAGACATCGGCAATAAGTAGGGGAGTGCTTTTGCTATTTCGAGTTGAATGCTATCTTGCTAAAAACCAGGAGCAATGAATTACGCAATTATCGGAGCAGGTATTGGGGGATTAACTACAGCGCTGGCTTTTCAAAGAAAGGGCATTGCCTATCAGGTATATGAGCGATTCCCCAAACTAAGCCCCGTCGGTGCTGGTATCTGGTTGTCTCCAAATGCACTGCAAGTACTCGAGCATTTGGAGCTGTTGGAAGAGGTAAAACAACAAGGCAACTCCATCGATCGAATAACTATTGGAAAGCCTGATTTATCTCCGATTTCGGACATCCCTCAAAATCTTATCAAGCAAAGATTCGGTTATTCCGCTATAGCCATTCACAGAGCGAAGCTGCAGAAGCTGCTGCTGGACAAGATACCGAAGGAGAAAGTCCATCTGGGGAAGGCATTTGAGTCCTTCAGCGACGAAGGAGCGCAGCTAAGCCTGAACTTTTCCGATGGATCCGGTGCCCGAACAGATTTTCTAATCGGGGCAGATGGGATTAAGTCAAGGGTAAGAAATCAGCTGTTCCCTGATAGCCAAATACGATATTCAGGCCAAACCTGTTGGAGAGGTGTTGCGGATATAGAGCTGGACTCGGCCTTTGACAACAGAGTCTATGAGCTTTGGGGAAATCAGGTCAGGTTTGGCTTTTCAAGAATCTCCAAGGCTAAGTATTACTGGTTTGCAGTCGCTTTGGATGCCCCCAATGCTAAAGATGATCAGGCTGCTGTGCAACAAAAGCTGCTGAGTATGTTTAGAGGTTTCGATTCCACAGTGATTGCGCTTTTGAAGGCCACCCCTACGGACAAGATTATTAGAGGGGATCTCAATGACTTGAAGCCGATGAAGAAGTGGTATGAGGCAAAAGTATGCCTGATTGGGGACGCTGGCCATGCTACCACACCCAATATGGGACAGGGAGGTGCTCAGGCAATTGAGGATGCTTATTACTTAAGCCACTTCATACAAAACGCGTCTGCCCCTGATGCATTCCGAATGTTTCAAGACAAGCGGCAGAAGAAAGTGAATGCTATTGTCAATCAATCCTGGATGACTGGGAAAGTGGCTCATTGGAAATATGGTAGAGGCCTAAGGAATTTGATCATGGCTAGTGTTCCCAAGGGCATGATGAACAAGAAGGTTATTGAGATGTATGAAATAGAAAAATTTGAGACAGTCAGCTAAGAGCTGGAGCCTCATTCCTCTTGCATCGCCACCAATTTGGAAAGCATGACGATTTCGTTACAATACACAATACACCACCCTTGTCCCAAATTGAAAGATTAGGTCGATTCTATAGTAGATCAAGCGCAAGAATCCTTACTTTAGATATTGATTAAATGGCTAAATGTTGAGGAAATGAAGATGCTACTACCGGCAATATTGATGCTGTGCTCAATACACCTATATGCCAGTCAAGAATCAAATGAGACTGCTATGACCGTGATCGTACATACACCTACAAACCATCTGGAGCAAAGCCTTGGCTTCTACAAGAAACTGCAATACAAGAATCTCACTGAAGAGAATGCAAACATCCTGACCGATGGCCATGCCATTATAGAAATCAACCCCGATCGCTATGCCCGTGCTGGCCTTAAGATATACAAGCAATCCTGGGCCAAGGAAATCGTTGCATTGGAAAAGCTCACTACGGTGCATAAGCTGGCGGAGGGACATTTGGTCAATGATTTCAATGGATGTTGGATTTATCTGATGGAAGGTGAAATGAATCCTGCACCCGATCTCGCTGGCAAGTCTACCGGACTTACCGGCAACTTCCAGGGTATGAGTTTGGAGTCATCCGATATGGCCAGGTCGGTGGAGGTCTGGGAGGCCCTGGGTTTTTCTATAAAAATGGGTACGGTGGAGAATGGCTTTCTCTTGCTGGATAATCAAGAAGGTTTTACCATTAGTCTAATGAAACCACAGACCTGTCCTCACTTGTTTTTCAATCCATCGCTGACTTTTTTTAATGGTGAGAACAATATCAAAGTCATTGAGAATATCCGAAAGGCAGGGATCCAGATTGCGGAAGAGATTACTCATTTTAACAAGGAGGGAATTGTCGATAATATCATTATTCGGGATCCGGGGGGACTGGGCTTTTTTATCTTTAGTGATTAAGAGCCAGACTGTGGTTGTTGATCTCTGGATATTGATTTTGTGCAAGCAAGCTGTGCACAAGAAGAGTCCCCGAATTACTGATAGCTGCTTCATGGTGCATTGTTTCTTTTAAATTAGGCATTTGCGCCGGAATTTAGAAGGGGGTGGGAGTTTTGTAGACTTATCCTCTTGCAATTTCACAGTTTATTCACAATCAACAAAACTGCATTGAATATATATATGCGTGCTGATGGAACTCAATCCCCCAAAAAGCAGTTATCCACTCATCCAAGAAGCAATTGAAAAACTGCCCCATGCAAATCAGAAACAGTGAAAGCAGCGATGTCGCAAAGATTTTCGAATTGTACCGACTCGGCACAGCCTACATGAAATCCAAAGGCCAGGTCTACTGGCCTGAGTTTCCACTGGAATTGATCGAAACGGAGATACAGGAAAAGCGCCAATGGAAGATTCTGATCGATGGCCAAATTGCCTGCATTTGGGCGACTACCCATAGCGATGCATTGATTTGGGCCGAGAAGAATAGCGACCCGGCGGTGTACATTCACAGGATCGCGACCAATCCGAATTTTAGGGGGCAAAATTTGGTAAGAAAAATCGTGGATTGGGCAGACGAATATGCTGAAAAGAATAATCTGAGCTTCATCAGAATGGACACCGTTGGTTACAATAAAGGCCTCATCAAACACTATACAAAACTCGGATTTGAATTTCTTGGAACAACTAAACTAAGAGATACGAGCGGCTTGCCCGATCACTATAATCAAGGAGATGTATGCCTTTTTCAGAGGCAGGTTTCGACTAGACACTAAAACAAATGAGTACTAAAACAACAAGTCTTTACCGACCCGTCAATGATGTAGAGTTGGCCCTAATCAAGGATCTTGGTTACAAGGGCTTTCCTCCAAGATTGCCGGAGCAGCCAATCTTCTATCCAGTGTTGAATGAAGCTTATGCTACTCAGATTACCAAGTCCTGGAATGTGCCAGCATATGGTTGTGGGTTCGTGACTAAATTCGAAGTTGAGACGGCCTACTTGAATAAGTTTGATGTGCAAAACGTGGGCGGAAGCATGCATGATGAATTGTGGATCCCGGCAGAGGAGTTGGAGGAGTTCAATTCAAAGATAGTTGGGAAGATCGAAGTGATTGGAGAATACTACAAATAGTAGCCAATGTCATTATCGGTCAGCGCAGTAAGAGGGGAGCATCATTTCTGAGCGCCGAATGACCCTTGGGCAGGAGTGGATAAGCAGCTGTGTGTCAAGAGCGCGATCAGCTAGAACTACGATCGGTGATGCTTAGCCTCGATCGCAGCGGAATAGCAGCACTATGGAGCAGACTGACTGTGCCGGTAGCGCTGGCTCGGCCCAAAAGGACGAGACAGCGATGGCGGATACAGGAAGCTGCTCCATAGTGCTGCTATTATAGCGTAGAGCGAGACGGTCGGTACCTAGAGCGCATGCCGCTTTGCTCCAAAAAAAACATCAGTAGGATAACCAGATTGCTGACTAAGCACAGGGGAGCATTTTGGGTAATGCACGAGACCCCATTCAAAGTGTAGGCTACCCCAAGCAGTTGCCTGTTGTAGGGAAAGGCTATAGCCTTTCCGCTATCGAGCATGGTAGGAACGTAATATTGACTGATGACCGATGACTGATTACTTTTGCACCCAACAAGACATATGCAATGCCTCTCTACAAAAGGAACGTCTTGCTCTTTGCACCTTGATCCTTGAACACCAAGCACCAAGCACCAATCAACAATACACCTCATCTCATGCTTAATTGACCACAATTTTTCGTGTTTCCAATCCATCGATAGTGATGAAATACAGGTTAGGTTCCAGGCTGCTAATGTCCAGGTACTTCATACCTCCATTGCCATGAGTGTGGATGCGCAGCTTACCTATGGCATCATGAATTTTGATATCGATGATCTTGCCCGAATTCCAGCCTAAGTGAACAAAGTTGCTGGCGGGAACTGGATAGAGTTCAGCATTGAATGAATCTGGAGTGCCATTGGCCACCAGCTCATCGCAAAAAGCCTCATTGGGCTCTAGCTCAAGATAGCCTTTGCTCGATAGGTTCTTTCCATCGAATGCCTCGTACTCCGGCGGATATCGGAAGGCAAAAAAGGTTAGGTTGTCGTTGAGTTCAAGCTCTGTGCCCTGAGTCACCTGATTGATGCCTTGACGCGGCGTGATGTATTCCCAAACTACTTCATTATCCGGCGTCAGCTCCATGATATAACCCTGACGACCGCTGCAAGCAAGTAGATTGCCATTCGGCAGATATTGAGCACTGGACAAACCGGAAGAGGCAAAAGAGCTGGGATCCGGATGGGTGATTGTGTTTTCAAAGACCGAGGGAGGGAATACATCGTCTTCCAGAAGGTAGTCGAACTCATACATCTCCCAGCTGGTGCGGAAAGTCTCGATGGCGGAGAAATCTTCGCCTACGCGATTATTGAAACAGATCACGGAGCCATAAGCAGGATGAGAGGTCGGCAGGAATGGATTGTGCCAATGGGCGTCATGCTGGTAAAACAGGATTTGATCTGTAGAATCACCTCTGCCATAGGTCTGTGGATTGCCGATGCGGTACAGGATCTCTCCACCGTGATTGGACAGCCCACCAAAATTGGTGGCTGCCTGCTCCGTGGTGGTCGAATGATCGATGATCCAGATTTCATTGAAAGTAGGCACGCTGAGCATAATCTGGTTGAGTTCCTGACTGAAATCTATGGAGTTGCTATGCATCCAATCGGCCTTGGCATCATTGGTGTCCCAGTTGATGTCTACTCGTCCTGGATGATCGTCGACGAAGCCGAAGTTTTCCTTGCTTTCATCGTAGTCCTGAATCAGGTGATCCCAGACATGCCATTCCCATACGATCTCATTGCTGGCTGTATCAACTTCGAATAGGTAATCGGGCCAAAGCTCATCTTGACTAAGTAAAGTTGTATCTCTACCCGCAGCGATAGCTTCTTCTTTGGTTTTTTTCTCCCAGGCCAGCATCAGGACATTGCCTGAAGGTAGAATCTCTACATCATGATGTAGGCGCGCATTTTCATTGTTGAGTTGATAAGACCAGAGCAAGTCATTGTCCCAGGAGCGAATCTCCACATACTCGCCACCACCGCCGGCCCAGATGGGATCTTCCGCAACCAGCGACTTTCTCTTGGTTTTGATAAGGGATCCATCAGAAAGAATTCTTGCGGTATTTCCAGGGCGAAAGTCCTCTGCATCTTCCCAGGTGTGCACAATCTCTCCGCAGTTATTAAGTAGGTAGGCATTGGGCTGATTGTGTGGATAAATCAGTGTGTATCCCTGATAGGATTGGGTGATGTCATAGCTAATCAATCCAACCGTGTTTTGCGCCTGTACTACAGAGAATAATATGGTCGTGACAAGGACAGCGAAGATTTTTGTTCTCATGTTTGGGTATTTTTTTTCTCCCTCTTCATATGCGAGTATCATGGAAAAGAGCGTTTAAGAGTGGCTTGCAAGTTACATAATATCTCCGATCTTGGCTAGCTCTATGTATAGCAATAGAAGTAACAAAGTCTATTTTTTCTAAAGTGAATTGTTTAGTATCTTGCAAGCAGATTACAGTCTACCAGCTCTTGTCTTAAGAGGAGATTTTCTTTGAATGCTTGAAGGCCTGATCATTTAGCGCCTTTCTCTTGCTGATTCAACTTAAGTCTGGGATTAATTGCTGGTTTTGAAGGGAAAATATGTGAAGTTAGGGGTCTAAATAGATAGAAGATATTCCTGCCACTTGTAGTGTGAAGATTCGTGTCAAAGCGAGCGGGCTTAGGTTCTATTGAATTTTAAAAGCAGTAAAGACTGAACAGTCATGAGGAAGCCAAGCGATCATCTATTTCGCTTTGTCAGGGGTATGTCACCTGCGGAGAAGCGTTACTATAAAACACATTATGGGTCCTCACAAAACAAGCTCACCGAGCTATTCAACTTCATCAATAAGATGGAGGTCTACGATGAGGATCTAATTCGTAAGCATTTCAAGGAAGACAAGCTCAGCAAGAACCTGAAGGTGTACAAAAACCTCTTGTTTGAGCTCTTGATGAAGGCCATGATTTCCTACCAGTCTGGCAAGGACCCAAAGGCCATTTTTCTCAAGGGGATGCAGGAGTTTCAAATCCTGATGGAAAAGCAACTTTTTGGGGAAGCAGAAAAGAAGTTGCTGCGACTAAAGAAGCTCTGCAAGGAAAATCGCCTCTACACTCAGGAGATGGTGCTGAAGATAGAGGCTTTGGCTCTGGAGAAAAAACTTGGGGCTATCTGGCAAGGAAAGCCGGAGGAGGCTTTTCGACGAAGTATGATAAGCTTCGATGAAATGGAAAGCCATGTACTTTTGCTAAAAGATATGGTGCAGCTTCATCGCTTGTCGCGGGAATTGTCCTATCTGACGCATCAATCCGAAAGCGAAGAAAGACACAGAAAAATCCGGGAGAAGATGAATCATCCCTTGCTAGGTCCTGATCGAGAGCATGATATCGACTTCCAATATGTTTGTGCCCTCAAGTCCATAGGTCAGGTATCTTCCGGAGATATGGAAGGAGCATACGAAACTAACCGTAAACTAGTGGGCTACTACGCAGAGCTCGAAGCTTCACGCAAAATGCGAGAGAATGAGGCCTATAATTTTCTGTCCAGTATTAATAACTTTCTCTACGTTTGCGTCTACCTTCATCGATATGATGAATTCGACTATTGGGTAGAACGCGCTAAATTGCTACTCAACTACAACCAATCTTTGGCAAATATTCTGGCCTATATCTATGCTCAGGAGATACTGTCTTTCCGACTCAGAGGTATGTTTGAGATCGTAACCGCCATGGAGCAGACCGTGATGAAGTTTATCAAGAGCAACAAGCTCTACGGATCCCTCATAAGTCAGCTTCTTTGCATGGATTTTGCGATCAATCAAATGGTGATTGGCAACATTGAGATCGGTCTTGGCAAGATCAATGATCTGGGAAAAGACACAGGCTACTTTGAGCAATCCTATCCTGG
>JAHDDV010000207.1:7791-10382 GCA_020629205.1 Chitinophagales bacterium
ATTGCTTCTGTCGACTCTATAAGAAGAAATCTATTTGCGGGGTTGGGATACAAAGTGATAGCATCTGTTCGAAGGCTTCCTAGACCGACAGAGTCGTCGACATCCAAAGCATTGTCAACATAGCCAAACACTTCGGTACAAGAAAGCACAGACAGGGCGGGATCGCCCAGTCCATCACCATCCTCATCTGCAAACCACTCTTGCGGCCCCGTTCCATCACAAACACCACATTCGTCAAGCAAATTACTGAAGCAATCGTCATCCGGATCATCTGCATTGCCCACATAATTTGCAGGAGGCAGGCAAGTATCCGATACCACTTCATTCACATCACCAAGTCCATCGCCATCCATATCGGCGTACCAATCCATTGGCTGCGGACCACCCTCAGTGCCACATTCTGCGAAGGCGACATCCACCAGCTTGCAGTTTTGTTGCACACACTCCGGTCCGTCCAATTGCAGGCAAACCAAATGCAAACCTTCATTGGCAAAGGCAAAGGTGGTCAGTGGTTCCTGATCCAGAGCTGCTTCAAAGGCAATCGGATCTCCCTCGGCAAAATCCCAGGTATAGCTATAAGTATCATCCGCAAAAATAGCCATCATCGATTCGGAAAAGACAAAGGGATTGACAGGGCTAAATTGATAAACCTGATCACTTAGCTGAGTAAACTCAAAATCAATCGAACACTCCCCGATAAAAGAAGGTGCACAATTATTGACAAAGGCAATCTGCCGCTGATCCAGACTGACCAATGCCGCTGCATCCGTATTTGCATAACGAATCACAAAAGTGTCCTGTCCCACAAAACCCGGATCGGGCTGATAAACCACCATGGCCTCCGCATATCCTTCCGCACCCGCACAATCCATCTCGGCATCCAAAAGCAAATCACTCTCCAGTAAATCACAGCCCCCGCATACAAAATACAATTGCCCGTTTGCAGGGCTGCTTACTACCTCCAGTTCATACTGCTCTTCGTACTGTCCTTCCCCTTTAAGCATTTCAAAACATACCGGATAGACCTCTTTATGACACATGTTGACAAAAATCTGTTCCGTTGTTATCTGTGCTTCACAATCCTCCTCAATCGATGCAATTGGGCCTGGTCCGCATTCATTTTCTATGGCACTATCCGACATGATAATATCGGCGCACTCCTGAAACCATGGCTCAATCGTGCGATTGCTATCCCCGGAAGAAATCTCCGAATACATCACCGCTTCACTATCACGACTATGTGCCATACCCATCGCATGCCCGAGCTCATGAAGTGCTACCGTTTGAAAATCAAAGGCATTGGAAGGTGGGTGCTCAGTGCCAAAATGAAAATTCAATGCATCCACAAAAATGATATCTATTTCCTCGATCCATGCAAGCCCACAATCAGCATTTTCAACCACACGAGTCCAGGCAGCTGCCCCACTAAAAGGCCAGGTCTCACAATCAGACTCAAAGGAAATCAAGTTGATTCCATCCGCATACAAGCAGTTGGTCGTATCCAGCGTCTCCCCTATGCTAAAGGCTACACCAGTCTTACATTTCAGCTGATTCAAAGCACGCGATAAGGCATCCACTGCCTCCTGATTGGCCGCCAGAGCAGTCTGCAGATGAAAGGTATAGCCGCTCTCCGAATTCGAATCTATCAGATCTACTGGCCCATATTGATGCTCCCGCTTATTAAATTTTACACGCACTGAAAAGTCACTCACGGCCATTTCATCGGCTGCAGAAAGTACCATAATGGGCCCCGATCCTGCACCCACACTTTGATCGTATCCCGGCACAAGTACCTCAATGTACTCGTCCGTCCAATCAAGGATATAGGAGTTGGGCACATTCGTAAAATCATTGGCTTCCGTAGATTCTGGATTGCTAAACGCCATTTTGCTTTGCCCCTGCACAAAATCTCCAAAACCAAGCCCCTCAATGACAAGCGTATCCTGATTTCCTGCCGCCACCTCAAGCTTAGAAACCCCCGTAATCTCAATGGCAGATTGACGAGACCTAGCCAATCTGTGATCCAATACCTCTCGCCGCAAAACCGCATATCGCTCATCATATCGCTGCCCCAACTGCTGCAAATAGAATCGCCCTGATATGCCTTCATACAGTCCATTGTTCGGACAATAGCGCACACGTCGACCCTCCATCATACCACCCGGCTCCAGGATGGATATCTGCTCTCCACTCTCCCGATCTATCAGCGAATACGCTGTAAACACCTCTCCGTGAATCACTTGAAAATTAGCCTCTTCCAGGTCCCCCTCAATCACCAAATCCGCCATGGCCCATCGCTCCTCAGTCGTCATGGAAATCGATTGGCCCTGCAGACAAGCCTCCATCAGCCCATATGAGATCAACGCAAAAAGCAGTAATCGCTTAGTCATATTTCTAATTTTCAGTAGAGCGGACACTTAAACAAAACCCTCAAAGATAAGGATATGATGGCATGATTTTTTCCTTTTCTTTATTGGAGCACGACAGTTTGGGTCGTCGCAGCGATCTACCCGTGTTCCGCTAATACTCAGCACTCAGCTAGCTGCTCATGCACGGGCGAGTGCGTCTCTCCGCTTTGCTCCGAGCCACCC
>JAHDDV010000208.1 GCA_020629205.1 Chitinophagales bacterium
GCTATGATCCACCGTCCGTCGTTCGCGCAAAATATCTTAATGTGGTTTTTCGATCGGCATAACCCAGTCATCAGTCAGCAGTCATCAGTCAGCACCAGTTATCATGATCTCCCTGAAACTCTTCCCCTGAACCTTACTTTCTATCCAGGTCATGATATCCTCAGACTGATACTTGGGAATCTTGAACTGATTGTTGGCAAAACCAACTTGCAGTTGCTGTTTTAGACCCTGAAACAATTGTAGACGTTCTTGCTTATCGACTACATTGATCACTCTTTTGAAGAATTCGATGAGGGTACTTTCCAACAAATGATAGTGATCCCCTTTATCGAGATAGCGCTTCGTATTACGTAGCAAGTAGGGTAACAACATGGTATCACCGAGCTCATAGTGCAACAGTAGCCTTCGAATCATTCCATAGGACTGCACATTAGAGCGTACACTGCTGTATTTTTCGTCGAGGTATTTGTTGAGCCAGTCCAAAGATTTTTCGAAATCATCATTTAGGAAGTAGAGCACCGAAATTGCATCACAAATTACCACTTGCTGAATTGGTTTGAGATGTTTGAAATGCAGTTCCACTTCTTTAATAAGATCCTTGGCCTTTTCGAACTGCCAGGTTCGTCGGTAGTAGTTGAGCCCAAGATTGAAGTAGGTGGGCAAGACTCGCTCTCGAAGATTTTCACTGCCCAGCTTGTCATAAAGACTGGGCAAAGATTTATACTTCGAAAGCAATTCGTCGAGGCCATCGTACTTTTCCAGAAACAAGGAGTTGGCAATTTGTATCTGTAGGGCGGCAGCATAGAACTTGTTGTGTTCTTTCAATCGTTGTGGATGATCTTCCATGAAGGAAACAAAGGCCTGACCAGTCTCATATCGCTTGGCAAGATCCGACTTAAACCAGTGATAATTTGCCCAAATGATGTAGTAATAACATCGGCCAAGAAAAGTGCGTGCATGCCCTGCGTTCTGCATAAAGGGGTGCTCAATAATTCCTTGAACAGCAGCAGCTTGATCTTTGTTTTGAAGAATTCCTGTGGTGGTATTGAAGTGTAGAAAGTCGTAATACAGATTGTAGTAACCCATCTCGTTTTCAATCTCAGCAAGCAGATTGCTAACGGTCTGTTTATTATCTTCCAAGAAGCGCTTAAAGTCATCGGGCTTGAGTTGTGTGTACATTACTGCTCTTTCCAGGGCTACAATTTCAAGCTGTAGGGAAGACAATTGGAAATCTTCCACCAGATTTTTGGCCTTTTTCAAGTATCGAATTGCCTCTTTAGGCATCTTTTTGGTATTTAAAATACGGGCGTATGCTAGCAACTCTTCGGCTTGGGATCTTACATTTTTGTCCAAATTGTATTGATGTAGACTCTTAAGTATAAGCTTGAAAAGGTAGTTCTTAGTGACATGGAGCTGTTTGGCAAAGGCTTGACCTCTGAAGTGTTGTTCTGCTGCTGTTTTGTCGTAATTCTCCTGATTATCAATATATTCGAAGAGTTTTAAGTAGTTCTTGTCTCCTTTTTGTAAGGAGGAAAACAGCTTAAAGTACCTTTTTTCGGCTTTGGTGAGAGAAGCTATGAGGCTGTGTAGTTTATCTTGTTTCTTGCTGTCTTTGGGTTTTGACATTTATTGGGTTTTTACAAAACTACAAAACTTGGTTTGATGCGGCAGCAACAAGGGGGTAAATTGTACTCAGTTATACGAAGAACCCTTTAACTCGATTGTTTAACCTATTTTTTACCGTGATGCTACAAACTCATTGTATGAACCAAAGATCAGTCTTAGCATTGTTGCTGTTGTTTTTGTACAGTACCATGGTCGCTCAGGAACCATGCGATATTGAGGCTGTTCTTGGTTTCACGGTAGACCCAATTATCTGTGAATCCGAAATAAACTTTGAATTCGGAGAAACTGGCATCTCGACTACTTTGGGAGATCCTGAAGCCTCAAATGGTGCCTATTCTTCCACTTACGTACTGTCGAATTCCGGCGGTGAATTTGTTAGTCCGCTAGCTCCATCTGCCACTATTGACCTAAATGGAGTTCCTGCTGGTTATTACTGTCTTCAACAGCTGATAGCTCCCCAGGGAGATGTAAATGGCTTCTCCACTGCTGATGATGCAACAGATTTGGAAGAATTGGCCGATGGCTGTGTCAGCATTAGTGAATGTGATGTAGCTTCCACTTTCTACAGGCACATAGTGATCGATGTAAGTCATGAAGCACCTTACTGTAACGGCGATGGCTCTTGGTCGGTTGATATCACGATTAATAATGCCAATTCTGGTGCCTTCCTTTTTGACCCAAACGGATTTTATGCTTCTGATAAGCTATTTGAAAACGGGGTGACAAAAACGGTGACCACTTACTCAGAAAGCATGATTTGCATTCTTCCGATTGATGTTACGGCAGCAGATCTACTTGGCGAAGTTGTCTATGATGAAGTTGCAAAGTCCTATGATGTACCGCTACCTGACGATAATCTTTTGGAGGCACTGAATCAATGTAATGAGATTCTATTCATTTACCCACCGGAATGTGCTTCTTGTGTCGACTCTACTTTGATCGTTCCTAACCCTGGCTGTGATGATGTGTATGCACCAGTATGTGGCTGTGATGGGATGACCTATGATAATGCATGCATTGCAGAGAAGATTGGTGGTCAGGTGTCCTGGAGTGAAGGCACTTGTCATGATGAATGTGTTGATGAAGAAGTGATCGATGCTGATATTGCCTGCTTTGGAATCTTGGAGACTGTTTGTGGCTGCAATGGTGAAGAGTATGAGAATGCCTGTATAGCGGAATACAAGCATGGTGTTCTTGAGTGGTCCGAAGGACCTTGCCCTGAGATTTGCTACGATAGCGAACTTCAGAATCCAGATGTTAACTGTCTTGAAATTTTTGCTCCCGTGTGTGGCTGCGATGGACTGAATTATTACAATGGCTGCGAGGCGACCTATTTGTATGGCATCCATTCCTACACAGCTGGCCCTTGTGAAGGTGGAGGAGCATTGGCTAGAGACGATGAAATCGAAACTGTTTGCGGAACTCCCGTTAGCATCCCGATTTTTGACAATGATTTACTAATTGATGGGGCTAGCATCTGTCACATAAGCTATCCACCATATGGAGAGGTTATTATGGCTGAGGAATTACAGTTCGTACCTGTAGAAGGATTTACAGGAATGGTAGAGATAGAATATACCATTTGTACGGACTATGGAGGTTCGGATGCTAGTGTTACAATCCATGTTCTTCACGCCGAGGAGACTTTGGAGCCTACTATAGGTACATACGAAGTAGCTACATCAAGTCATATACAATTACCAGAAACCAGTTTGCAAGGATTTGACTTGACTGAGTGGAATATCTGCGAACTTGGAGAAGCAACTGTAGGCTCAGTTGTTCTTGCTAATGGAGGCATAAACTACCTGGGAGAATTCGACTACAGCGGCCCAGATAGTTTTGTTTGCACGTACTGTAAGGTGACGGAATGTGGTGAAGTCTTTCTCGATGTAATATGTGAATTGCTGGTATCAGCCGACTGTCCTGATGAGATACCAGCTTGTGCAGAGCCTATCACTCCCACAGAAATCTGTGTGGACTTTTGTGATCTGCCAGAAGCTGCCATTGTAGATGTCACAGCACTTTGGAACTGTTCTCTCAGTATCGCCAGCGACCTCTGCTTTACCTATACGGCCTTACCTGGATTTGTCGGTCAAGAGCAATTGACAGTGGTGGGTGAGGATACCTTTGGGCAGATTGATACTACTTATGTAAACCTGATTGTGCAGGAGAATTGCGATGGCGGATCGCTTGGAACAGAGGCCGGGATAGAAACTCCACGTAAACCTGTGGCTCAGAAGCCCGCCTTCAATCTGTCTAAACATTTGGAAATTTTGACAAAAACAAACAGCGGCATTCACCTGAGCAAAAATGATGCAAGTGACATTGATGAACTGTTCCTTTTTGATTTGTACGGAGAGCTGATATGGCGTGGTAGAATTGCCGATTCAGCTATTCAGTACATTAACTTGGGAAGCATGCCCTCAGGAGTCTATCTGCTTCAGTTTTTTGTAGATGGAAAATCCTACACTGAAAAGATAATGTACTAAGCAATTTTAAATAATACCCATTTTTTTACGGTGTCATTGAAGCACCCCAAACCCTGAAACCATGAATAAATTTTTGAGTTTTCTTTTCTTGACAATCGTCCTTGCTGCTTTTTGCTCATGTGAGGATGAAGAGCCTGTGGTATCTCCAGGCGATCCGGATATAGACCCAATTGAACAAATTTTCGCGACTCCGGAAGAAGAAGCGGAGTTAATTTCCGGCGCAAACGATTTTTGCTTTGAGATATTCAAGCGTACCTGTGTAGCGCAAGAGGATGGAGAGAATGTCTTTATTTCGCCCTTTAGCGTGAGCATGGCCTTCTCCATGCTTAACAATGGAGCCCGTGGCGATAGCAGAGCTGCGATCACGGAGACCTTAGGTTTAGGAAACCTAAGTATCGATCAGATCAATGCTGCTTATCACGATGTTTATCAGAGATTGATTGAGTTGGATCCGGCGGTGCAAGTAGATATCGCCAATTCCATCTGGCATGACAATGACGGCATTGTTGTCAATGACGGATTCGTGCAGACTAATGAAACCTACTATGATGCCCTTGTGACTGCGGAAGATTTTCGCAATCCAGCTACAGTGGATCTGATAAATGCATGGGTTTCTGACAATACCAATGGCAAAATAGAAAGTATCCTTGATGAGATCGGTGCCGAGGAAGTAATGTTCCTGATCAATGCCATTTACTTCAAAGGCCTTTGGGCGACCCCATTTGATCCGGAGCTTACCCAAGAGTCTGGCTTTATCACTGAAGCTGGTGCTGTGGAACCGGTAGAGATGATGTCGGAATCAGCGATGCAAAGAGCCACCTACTTTACAGAAAACTACAAGGCTGTGGAATTGGCTTATGGAGATTCTATTTATACGATGACCTTGATTCGTCCGGAAGATAATCTGACTGCCGATCAATTGGCTGAGGACTTCAATCAGGAAGAATGGAATACCCTCCAAGCCGGACTTAGTCTATCTCCCTATTCCAATACCATTCTTTCCTTGCCAAAGCTCGACCTGGAGTATGAGATATCTTATAATGATATACTTTCAGCTATGGGTATGGGTGTTCTGTTTGGTTCTTCTGCTGATCTGACCGGTATTGGTACGGCAGGCGGATCTCTATATGTCAGCCGAGTGCAGCATAAGAGCTACCTAAAGCTCGACGAAGCCGGTACAGAGGCAGCTGCAGTGACGGCCATAGGTGTAGGAGTGACAAGCGCCCCTCCAAGCATTAGATTTAACAAACCCTTTTTGATGGTGATTAGTGAAAAAGAAACTGGAGCCATTCTTTTCATGGGCAAGATCGAAAACCCTGCGATCTAAAGAAGCCCTTTGCCTTTAACCCTAAATAAATTAGCTATGAAAACGCATTTAAAAGAGATGAGACATTTATTTTTGTTTGCCTGCACAATGTTGCTATTAATTGCATCCCCGAATGCAGAATCGCAAGTGCCTGACCTGGATGGTCAACTGATATACGAAAATCTTTGTAAGCTGAATGGCGAATGGAAGCAAAAGCTGGTCGGGCATCTTCCCGTTCATGAAGCGCTTGCTTTTCAGTCAGACCAACAGATTATTCGCTACCATTTGGGCTTGGTAGAACAGGAATTACGAGCCAATACACCTGCAGGTCTGAATCAAGAGCAGTTGCAAAACAGAGAGTTGAGTCTGGATATTCTTGCAGAGTATCGGGATCGCGGATTGTTCCCTCAGAACTCTCGACACAGCGTTCGAACCCCATATTTCATCGATGACAACAATACCGCTTGCGCTGTAGGTTACCTGATGCAGGGAACTGGAGCCTCGGATCTGGCAGATCACATTTGTGATACAGGAAACAATCTATACGTCAGAGAAATGCAATACCCTGAAGTACTTGTCTGGGCGGAGGACAATGGATTTCTCGTGGAGGAATTGGCCTGGATACAGCCAACCTATGGCCCTGAAATTATTATTGATATCCCTCAGCCTTCTGTCCAGCAACCCACTTGTGGAAATGCTGATGGTGCGCTGAATCCTACTTATACATATTACTATGCAGACAACCCTGGCCTTCCCGTTGTGGAGCAGCCTAATGAGAATCTGAGAAATGTTCTGGATCAAGAGAATGTTCCATTTGTCGATTTGAAGGCAGGGTTGTATGAGTTCTCTGTATCTGTAGGATTCAATTACAGAAGTGCCTTGCAAGAAGTAAATGATGCAGGTGGTCCCGCAATAGAGGCAGCGATTTCTGCCCAAACCTGTCCCAATGAAGCGGATGGGGCAATTACGCTCAGCATTTCCGAAGGAGCAGGGCCATATGAAGTAAGCTGGTACAACAGCTCTCTGGACTTGATTGCGACTGGTGAATCACTTGCAGGTCTTGATGGTGGAGTTTGGTTTTATGATGGTTTCAACCCGGATGCTTCATTCAATTACATTGCCGTAGTTGAGGATTCGGAAGGCTGCAAGTCATACAAAAAAGTGCTGTTGCCATTGTTGGACAATGGAGTATATGCTTCTACTTTCGAAGTGGTAGAGGATGCAACATGTAGCGGAAATGATGGTAGCATCAATCCATATTACTATCCTTCTGAAGGGGAGGTTTTGACTTACGAATGGTCGACTGGCGATAATACACCTGGTATTTCTGGGCTTGAACCAGGCTCTTATACGCTGGTTCTTAGCAATCAGGCATCTTGTCTGGAGACATACAACTTTGTAGTAGGAAGCAACTGCAGCACGGACTGTGCTGGTCCCGTTGAAGAGCTGGAATGGTTTAACCAGTTTGTTGATACGCACATAGAATATGAAATAGCTATGCGCTACGAATGGAATGGCGAGACTTTCTTTGTCTTTTTGCCGGGCTATTATTGGGCAGATGTACCCTTCGTGATTTACTCCTGCGAGGGAGAATACATCTGCGAATGGGGAGGATGGATTGGCGATACCTGTACCAACATGGGAGATCCATTATCAGGAGACATTGTTTGGAGCAATTGCAATATCAGTTCCGATTACTCGCCGGTTTGTGGAGCTGATGGTATGACCTATGATAATGAAACTATGGCTTACTGTGCAGGAAACCTATCATGGGAGCCAGGGACATGCCCCTGTGCATGCACAGCTGATTTGCTCTTTGGTCCTGTTTGTGGTGAAGACGGCAATACTTATACAACGGCTTGTGATGCTTATTGTCTAGATCTCGTATATTCTGTTGGTGCCTGTGGAGAAGGTTCAGCTTGTGGTGTAGAAAACCCACTGACGGATTTGCCATGGTTGGTACAAATGCAAAACTTTGCAGGTTTGATATCTCAATACAGCTATCAAGGTCAAGATGTGTTCCTGGTTGGTGATTGTGATGAGGTTTTGGACGGAATGCAAACATTGTTCGATTGTGAAGGAAATGATCTCTGTTTCTGGGGAGGATTTGCCGGAGGCAATGGTGAGGATTGTCCGGATTTTGCGGAAGAGGCTATTCTAGTTGAAGAATTCCGAACCTGTGATAATACTTGTGATTTCGATAATCCACTAGTAGATCTACCCTGGCTGCAAGCATATTCGGGAATGGACGGGATCGTACAATATGAATACAATGGAGAGACAGTATTTGTAGTAGGGGAGTGTGGAATTCCTGTGGATGGTACAGCAAACATGTACGACTGCCAGGGAAATTGGATCTGTCAGTGGGGTGGTTTCTTTCCTCCTCAAATCGAAGACTGCCCTGATTTTCAGGAGACAGGGGTTCTCGTACAGGTTGTGGAGTCCTGTTTTCCAGATCAATGCCTATTTGAAAGTCCTTGGGATTTGGATTGGTTGGTGGATCTTAGCCATGAGCACAATGAAATCTTCTGGTATGAATACCAAGGCAATACAGTTTTCATGACGAGCGATTGTCCGATCATTGCGGACGGTATGCAGGTAATCTACGATTGTGATGGAGAAATGATCTGCTATTGGGGTGGAAAAGCTGCAAATCCAGGAGTGGGCTGCGAAGACTTTTTCGAAACTGCACAGCTGGTCAATCAGCTAACTTTCTGTGGCGGATTCTGCTATATTGATGACCCAATAGTCGATCTTGCCTGGTTGTCCGATCTTGCCCAGCCGGGTATGGTAATCACCCAGATGGAGCATTTCCAACATCCAATCTTTGAAGTTGCCAACTGCATCGAAATCGGAACTAGTGTACGTAGCTACTACGATTGCGAAGGAACCTTACTTTGCACAGCTAGTGTCAATGGAGGTGTACAGCCTGAAGATTGTGCCTTATTTATTGGGAGCGGTTTAAATCCAGTGGAGGTCATTTTCGATGGCTGTGAGTCGGACTGTAGCTTTGAAGACCCATTGGTAGATCTACCATGGTTGCAAGACTGGCTGGGATTAGGCATCGAGCAATATGAATACTACGGAGAAACGGTATTCCTGGTTGGGAACTGTGAAGTCGGTCCTGACTTTGGCGCATTGCTACTGGACTGCTCTGGCAATCAAATCTGCAGTTTTGGTGGAATCGGCGGTCCCGACACTGGCAATTGCCCAGACTTCATAGAAGTGGGAGTTCTTATCGAGGTAATCGACCATTGTACTCCGATCCAAACCTGTCAGTTTGAAGATCCAACAACAGATCTGGCCTGGCTTAATAATCTTCTAAGCCTTGGAGATTGCTGTGCATACAACCGCGTATTTCAGTTTGATACACCAGATGGACCACTATTTTACATTGATGATGCATTCAATGAACCGGGATGCAATGATCAGCCATCTTTGCTATATGATTGTCTCGGGAATCTGCTCTGTGTTTCAGAGCCGGGAAACAACTGCTACCAAGAGTACAGTCTAGGCAGTTATCCAGCTTCGCAAATCTATTCGTGCGACCCTTCACCCTCTTCCTGTAGCATCAGCGACCCGCTTCTTGAAGCCCCATGGATACCGCAGGTGTTTACTGATCTTTCGATTGAAATTCCCTGTGCTTGCGCTTTTGAGGTGCGACATATCTGCTATGGCGACAATGACTATTTCATCTTTGGCCCAGGTCCAGGAAATATGTGCGGCGGTCTACAGCCAGTATATGCATATGACGCCTTCGGTAATATTGCTGGTTGTGTTGATGATGCCACAGGCTACGATTTTTGCAACGATAGCGCAAATCTCACCACGGATCTTGGCGTGGTGATGGACTGCAGTGAAAACTGCGTTCCCACTACACCAGCTCTGGTAGAATTGCTCACTTGTGATGGACAGGACACGGTCGTACTTTCACCTTATCCTGGTGGTTTAAGCTATCTTCCTTCTGGTGCCACAATCGACTTGATTCCAGGCGAAGTAGTTTGGTTTACAGGAAGTCTGGGAGAGGTTGCACCGATCAACTGCGATGGTACTGAAGTCGCAGTGATGCATATCCTTTGTATGAAAGAAGCAGAGTGTGAAGAACCTCTTCCACTCTTGAACGCCGGTTGCCCCGAAAACTATGACCCTGTCTGTGGCTGCGATGGAGTAACTTATGGAAATGATTGTGAAGCACTATACAATGGTGTTGGACTTTTTGAATCAGGAGAATGTCCTGACTACGCATGCCCAGAGGATCCAACAAATGCGACTATTGAAGATTATCCATGGTTAGAAGATTTGGCGGCTGAGCAAGGTTGCTGCGGACTAAAGAAAATTTTCAGATTTACCGATGGCATTGATCACTGGTTCTATACCGAGCCTGGCTACCCAGGGCCGGATTGTCCGGGTACGCAAGTACCTCAGGTCTATGATTGCGACGGCAACCTAGTCTGCAGCAGTGAGTATCCAACCAACTGCTACAGTGAGCAGGAACTCTACAATATGAGTGGTTATCTGCTTTGGGAATGCGAAGAAGCAGCGATCTGTGAGCCAGTAACTCAGGCTGATCTGGATTGGTTCTACGAAATGCTAACACTAATAGACCTTGCCTGTGTTTGTGATCCTGCATTGATCCAATATTGCTATGAAGGAACGACCGTGCTCGGCTTTGGAGAACTATTGATTCCAGATTGTGCTGAAGACAGTGCTATCTTCTATGACATTGAAGGCAACCTGCTGTGCAACACCGACTTCCAGCCATTATGTGAAGATGTGCTTCCGGGAGAGTTGACAGACCCGCAACTGTTGTGGCATTGCTTTGCGAGCTCCTGCAATGAGGTAGAAGATCCTATTGCTGATTTGCCTTGGCTGAGTGCCTTGGTGGCTGCAGAAGATTGCTGTAATCAAAACCGAATCTATCATTATGACAATGG
>JAHDDV010000209.1 GCA_020629205.1 Chitinophagales bacterium
ACGGGACGGTCGCTGCAACGGGACTGTGCTGCTGGGCTCCAAAAATGATCGCGGTGCATTCTTTTGTTCAAGGAGCAAGGAGCAAAGAGCAAAGAGCAAAGAAACTAAAACTTCACCACCCGCTCCACATACAAGCCATTCTCCAACTGTACCTCCAATACATAAAGACCCGAAGGCCATGCCCTGATATCGATGCCCTTTCGAGGAATCAAGCCTTGATAGACCTGCCGACCTTGCACATCCTGAATACGGACTTCCTGTGTGTGCAATTGTGTCTTGATGAAGAGACGATCTTGAACTGGATTAGGATAGCACTGTATGTCAAGAGCACTAAGGTCAAGACTGGAAACGGAACCAGTATCAATAATAACGGAAATGCTATCGATGCTTTGACAGCCATTGATATCGGTGTATGCCAGACCGTAAAGCCCACTAGTATCTACGGTAATGGTGGGCGTGATCTCCCCGGTCGACCATTGGTAAGTGCCATCCAACACCTCCTGACCGATCACGATCTGGCTTGCTTCAGTAAGGGTAGTATCAGGTCCAAGGTCGATAGGCGTAATGACAAAGTCAGACTGTACAAGCTCGATCTCGGCATTGTCATAGCATTGCGCCCATGTACCTGCACGCAATTGATAGATGCCCGGCTCATTGACCCATATCTGCTGTGTCGTATCGCCCGTAGGTTCCCAATAGTAGGAATCCAAACCGACAGTACCGCTAAGCAGCTGCCAGCCATCTTGGCATATTGTGGTATCAGCATCCACCCAAACAGATGGATAGAAACTGACCTGCACTGTTTTGGAATGTCGATAGATACATTGAGTAATGCTGTCTTGATAATAGTAATCGAGGGTATGGTAGCCGATGCCGGCTCCTTCAGGATCGAAGATATTTTCCTCCATACCGGGACCGTCAAATTCGCCTCCCGGTGGATCGGCGATCAAAGCGATGGGCTCATCATTCATACAGAAAAAGAAGGGCTCCGTGCCTTCGAAATCAATCTCGATATCTTCACAGATGAAGGTCTCGCAAGTGATCATATTGGAGAAATTGCCGAGACCACATGGGCCATTATTGAAGGATTGGCCTACTACATACATACGAATATCCAGAACAGTACCGGGCTGTAAACCTTGCAGTGTAAACTGGCCATTAGCCGAGTAGACATGATAGGGATCAGCTCCATTGGCCTCCACGCCGTAGAAAACGGCATCCACATCGGAGGGTTCCCAGCCCAGCGTAATGGTGGAACCCGTTGACTCCAAACAGGAGATGGTGATATCCGGCTGGGGGCTTTGCACATCGCTCATCCAGGTCAGATCTTCTTCGATACAATCGCCAATTACGACCAGACCGACTTGCTTGATGCCTGGCTCTGCGTAGCTCACCTCAAAAGGACCGATGCCTTCTCCAGTGGCAGGACTTGCGCCTTCACCAAAGTCCCAGCTGTAGTTGACACCTGCCAGCTCTGTGGGACCAATGACCGTGTAAGTGGCTAGATCGCCATCACAGATTTCGGAGGGCCCATCAATGGAAAAATCTACATTGTCGATTACTTCGATGAAGTACAATTGCTCGGACAGGCCACAGTCCAGTTCAGCGCTGTAAAACAGCTCGTGAAGACCGGGACCGAGTGCTGAGGGTTGCAAGAGATTCGTCGTCTGGCCATTAATACTGACGCTTCCCATTCCTTCAGGTTGTACTTCTATTTCTACTGCTTCGTCGAGGATGCAATATTGCTCAGAGAGATTGCTGATGCCTGTGCTTTGCCCTTGACAAGTCGAAGCATTTAGCTCGAAAGTATGGATATAGGAATTGTTGTCTTCACAACTCTCGGCAATCTGATTGTCCGGATCGACGGTAACGATGAGGCTGTTTTGCCCTCCATAGTCAGCGTCATTATTGGGAATGAAAAACGAGAAGCTACTAGCAAAACGTATAGCCGGAGCTCGCTTGTTATAGCTGATAATTTGACCGGCACCCCACTCTCTTTCTACTCGTACATCTACCGAGTCGCCAATCGCCCGGCCTTTGTTGTAGATCTGTAATTCTACCAGTATCGAGTCCTGATCGACATGTACTTGACTTGGCTTAAAGCTCACTGTGTTCGCATCTAACTGATAGTCTGCCTGCTCCCAGGTATACAGAGCGATAGCCGGATCACCAGCCAATACCAAGGACTGGCAAGTGCGCTTGATACCAATGGCATGACCGCTACTGCCTTCGCCGTCGTAGATTTCAATGATGGCATTTTTGATATGCTCACCAACCGTGCCATCATAGTTTGTGCGACAGGCATTTTGGTAGAAGCTCATATTGAACTCATCCAAATAGCTAGGGAATCCAAGATTGACCACTGACAGGTAGCCAATACTGCCACGTTGCGGCGCAAGCACATAACGCTCGGCCATCAAAGGATCAGTTTCATGAAAGATATTGCCGCTGAAGCAGGAGTTGGCATTGATGAATGGATACTTGCCTTCATTGTCATACTCTTCAGGTTCGCGGATATCAAATCTCCAGTCTTCACCACCGGGGTGTCCCATATAGGTGATCAGCGAAATGCCATCATTCATGAGTTCGTGGAATTCCGGCTGAGGCACAATCGAAGTACTGCCTTGTGTAAAAGTGGCCTCCACATTCACCCCAAATAAGGTGTCCTGCAGAATCGGTACATAGCGATCCAGATAGCCTCGAAAAGAGGTTTCTTCATTGCTATTGTCTCCGCCAACCAAATGCACCGAACGCTTCAACCATTCTGTATCACTTGCTTCGCAATCAGCATTTTGCCAGGCTTCATATTCCAGCACTTTTTGATAGTAGGCATCGATTTGAGACTCCTCCAAAACAGGCAAACGACCTACGGCTAACTGCGGCTGATAAGAGAAATTGTCGCGGCGTGTTAAGGATAGATCGGAAGGTGGAGAGCCGTAGCTAGGAACAAGATTCAGATCGTTCCAGTAGGTGCTGTTGAATCGACTGGCTTTGTAATCGATCCCTTTTCCTACCAGAAACAGGTATTCGGGACTCAAGCCCCAGGTATCCAAACCGAGATTAACCAAATGCTTGATAGAGTTGGGATGCTTTCGTACACCGTAGACGAACTGGTCGTATAGCTCTTCTACATCCATCAAGACCACTTGATGGTTACCACCTGCTGCAGACTCTCGATAATCGACAAAATTCTGAAGGGCTGTGCCCATGAAATCTTCGACGGTGACAATCAAATAATCCCCTTGATTCTCCGGATCTGAAAAGTCGGTGAAATCTCGCTGAGTGATTGCTGTCACTACGCTTACTTCGGCCGGATTGTAGAGAACCGTTTCTCTCTCTTCTATGTCCTCCAATGCATTCAGTGCGATTTCATGCTTCTGAAATTCCTGTACTGCATCCAAGTAATTGGCTCCTGAAATATCCAGTAGTCGTAAGTCGGTACCAGAGCCAAAATTGCGAATATCAAAATGGCATTCTTCTGCAGGAAGTTCAAGGCTAAAGAAATCTGCACCATCAAATTCAAAGAGCCTCGGATACAAGACCCGACTGTAAGCAATAGAATTAACATCTTCGGAGGAGATGTCCTCCATGCTCTCATAGCTCAAGCTGGTCTGCGCTTTGATCTGGCTAACCGGCAAGGGAATCTCCACTACATGATTGCTGTAACTTTCATAAGTCATCTCGAAGCAAAACAGCCCGTTGATATCTATAGTCATATGATGATCCGGCACATAGAGAAAATCATTCGATCGACCAACCAATTTGCTTTGAATGATAGCCTCGCCTCCTAGCAGATCAACATGAGGGGTTTGCAAATTGACTAGCTTTGGACTACCGGGCGTGATTAAGCCAGAGACAAAGCCTTCCCCATCTTCAAAGTCAGCGAAGTTGTTATTGGTACCGGCAATGCGAACGGGTGTACCTGCAAAGTGCGCATTGTTGGCCAGCTTTGTTGCCGTATAAGGAAAAGACCGTAGGACCTGAGAATCTTCCGAAGGCATATGATCTAGTGGCTCATAGCGCTTTCCCACTTCGCTTTCAACGAGTGTCAGAAAGTAAATTGAAGTATCGCTAAACAAGCTAAAATCCGGAATCGGCTGCCAGTCCGGAATCTTGTAGAGACTGGAATCCAAATCGCCATTATTCTTCAGACCATAAAAGTCGAAGTATCCATCCTCGCTCCATTGTTCATCACTTTGATACATCGGCACCTCTTCCCCTCTGAAGTAGAGTTTGTAAGCAGCAGCATCTGCAGGCAAACCTTGTTCGCTCAATAGCTGAAAGGGAATTCGGTATACACCGTCTTTAGCTACCTTAATCTTGTAGTAGCTTTGATCGAATGAAATCCACTCATTCCCGTACTCTTGCGCAAACAACTGCCCGAATACACAGAGCATCAGGATTGTCAGCAAGCTCTTCTTACCGTAGTTCATTGGACTAAATTAATGCTTATCTGAGCTTCCAGCGAATTAGCTTTCGACTTATGTTATATGGGAGACAGGCTGGTGCTTTCACTGATGTAAAATCCGCTGCAAGAAAGGCTGATTTTCTTCGTTAAAAAAAGCGAGCAAATAAATCCCATCAGGCAAACGATCTAACAGGATATGCTGTTCTCCTTTTTCGACTAAGCCAGACTGGACGAGCTTTCCTTGCAGGCTCCAAAGCTCATAACGCCCTGCTTGAGAAGCGCTAAGCACAAGCTGCTCTGAAAAAGGATTTGGGTAGACCCTGAAAACTTCTGTCTTCGCTTCCAGACCAGTCGCTTCCTCAAAACCGACCTCCACCTCGCCCCTGGCATAGCAGCCATTGGCACAGGTTACCGTCAGGCTATAGGTCCCCGTCTCGAACACTTCAATATTAGCCAGTGAATCACCTGTCGACCATCGATATTCCTCGAAGTCCAAACCTGGACTTAAGCTAAGCGTTTGCCCAACTTGCAGGATAGTATCCGGTCCGAGATCAACATGATCTGCTATCAACTCACTTTCAAACAGTTCATAAGAGGCTATTGCATCGCAGAAGTTACCATCGATTGCCTGCACCTCCACGACACCTGGCTGCTCGGCCCAAAACCAGTATTGCTCTATGGGATTCTGCGCATTCCAAGAGTAGCTTGTAAAGCCTTCGGTTGCATAGACAGGAGATATACCATTTTGGCAGATCAGGCTATCGCCTTCTAGTGCTACCCTTGGATAGAAATTCACCCTTAGCGACTCCTGTACATTGTAGCTACACTGGCCGACAGTATCTTGCCAGGAATAGGTAATCCAGTGAATACCAATTCCTGCCTCAGCCGGGTCAAAGGAATTCTCGTTCACTCCTTTACCAAAAAAAGTTCCTCCTGCTGGTTCACCCATCAAAGAGACCGCTTCATCATCTATGCAATAGTAGGCATCTAAACCCGTTAGCGAAACAAGCACTTCCTCACAGGAACCGGTGGTACATGATATCTCATTGGACAGCTCCCCCTCCGGACAGTAAGAGGCCAGGAGACTATTACCCAAAACCTTCATACGAATCGAATAATCGGTTTCTTGCTGCAGGTTGGAGAAACGGTAGTAGTTCGTGTCAGAAAAGATGTTGTACTGCACACCGTTCAAATAGATCGCAAAGAAAGTCGCATCCACTTCTTCCCAGCCTATTGTAACACTGCTGTATCCAGTCTCCAGGCAATTGATCATCACCGGTGGCGATGGATTGACCACATTCGTTATATGCTCCAGGGTATCCACACCACAATTTGAACTACTGATTGCCCGAATCATTTTCTCTCCAACACTGCTATACAGTACTTCGAAAGGCCCTTTTCCGGTAGCCGTTTCAGGCTCGGCATCGGAACCAAAGTCCCATTCCAAGGCTGCTAACAGAGAAGTATCCCCGACTAGTTGCAGATATGCTGTATCTCCTTGACAGATCCAGTCCGAACTCTGAATTTGCATGCGCAATGTGTCCGAAATTTCAACAAATTTTGTAGCAGACAAAATGCCACAATCCTCCTGAACGACACACCTAAGCACTTGTAAACCAATATCCAATTGACTAGGATCTAACACACTTGTAGTGTCCTGATTTAGGATAAATGTGGCATCCGGATGGATGACATTGAGAAAGACATTGGCGGCTGTGACACAAAGGGTGTCAGGAATTTGGTCGAGATTTATTTCTTGTGAACAAGCTTGCTCCGCCAACCAAAATGAAATGCTGGTACTGTTATTTTCTTCACAAGATTCCTGCACTTCATCATCCTTGTCGAGCCGTAGATGAAGCTGATACAGCCCTTCCTCCGGTTCGTCTGGCAGCTCGACGAAGATACGTTGCGGATAGGCAGACAATAGGGCAGGCACTCTCCTTTCAAAAGGCACCAGCGTTCCATCCGGCTGTTCTAAAATGATTTCTAAATTGCTGGAATCAGCAATTGCCTTTCCACGGTTTCCAGTGTTAATCTCCAACAAAAAAGAGTCAGCACCTGTCTCCAAATACTCTGGTACAAGGCTTGCCGCCGAGTCTTTAAAATAGTAATCCGGCAAGTCACGATGCAAGAGTTCAACAGCAGGATCGCCTGCAAGCACTAATGCCTGACTCGTACGTTTGATGCCTAAAGCATCCAATCCCTGCTCGTCCCCTCGCTCGATATCCTGTATGGCCTCCAGCATGCATTGACCCACAGACTGACCGTAATTGTCTCGAAACAAACGCAGATAAAACTGCTTGTTGAAAATGTCCAGATAATAGGGAAAGCCAAAGTTGACCACTGCCAGATAGCCAATGGCTCCGGCCTTTTCCGTCAGCACAAAATCCTCCGCCATCAGCTGCCCAGTCTCATTAAAGATGTTGCCACTGAAACAAGAGTTTGCATTGATAAAGGGATACTTTCCTTCGTTGTTGTATTCGGATGCCTCCAGTACATCAAAGTGCCATTCGTCCCCCAGCGGATGCCCCATGAATGTAATCAGCCCCGCCCCTTGCTGCATCAGCTCAGGCAATTCCGGTTGCGGTTTGATGGAGGGCTGCCCTTGAGTCAGCGTGGCCTTCAAATTGCCTCCAAACAAGGTATCCTGCAACAAGGGCACATAGGAGTCCAGATAAGTACGAAAGGAAGCCTCTTGATTAGGATCATAGCCTCCAATGAGATTTAGACAATCCTTCATCCACTCCCGATCATAGGAATCACAATCAAAACTCTGCCAATCTTCATAGCTCCGTAACTTCTCTAGATAGTGCCCTATTGAAGCACGCTCAGTCACAGGCAATCGCCCAACAGCGATTTGTGGCACATAGCTCTCATTCCCACTAGTTACCAACATCAGATCAGATGGCGGAGAACCAAAAGCTGGCACCAGATTTTTCTCTTCAAAAGCCTGCGCATTGTAGCGACAATGTCGATAGTCGATCGCCTTGCCCATAAGCAAAAGGTATTCGGGTTTAACCTGCCACTGATTAAGAGCATAATTGATAAAATTGCGAATCGACAAAGGGTGTTTACGAAGCCCAAAAGCATATTGATCGTACAAGTCCTCAACATCCACAAGCACCACCTGATGACCTCCCCCTACTTCAGAGGATCGATAAGCTACATAGTCGTCCAGCTCAGGGCCAAATAACTGCGGCGCTGCGATGATGACAAAATCTCCCTGCAATTCAGGATCAAAGAAATCAGGGAAATCTATCTGCTTGATCTGCGACACTTCGCGCACTGCGCTTTGCTCATTAAAACAATACAATTCGCGCTTAAACAGATTGGGATTGCCCGATGGCAAATGACAAACATACTCACCCTCTCCCCCACTCATCTCCAAGCGCATCATTTGACTCATATCCCATACCACTGTCTCATCTCCACCGTCAAATTCGCAGAGCTGTATACCTTGGGCGACATTATCCAATTCGAAACGCGCTTCCTTGCTACCAGCAAAGACAAACTGCGATGGATAAGTCATACTAGCCGCAATCATCGAAGTAACATTGTTCTCCGATAGCAAGTCAGTATTGTGAATCCGAATGCGCGTCTGCGAATCAATCTGACTTACAGGGATGGGAATACTAAGGGCCTGCTGTTGATAACCTTCAAAGGTATACTCATAGCAATACAGCTCATTGAAATAGATCTCAAAATGATGCTCTGGATAAACCAGAAAATCATTCGACCGTCCTTGCAGTCGGATATTCAATAAGGCATTGCCACCATATAAATCAACATCAGGCGTCTGTAGCGTAAAGTTCAAATCAAGACCCGGAGAAATCAAACCAGAAGAAAAGCCCTCCCCATTTTCGTACTCCGCAAAGTTGTGATTCAGACCCGCCAATCGAAATGGCTCGCCTCCGTAAAATGCATTATTGGAAAGCTTCATCGATTTCCGAACATACGATGATGTCAAAGCGGCTTCGGCTGTCAAATCATTCTCTACATCTTGCATACGCTTGCTACTTCCTTCCTCCGACCAGGTAATATAGTAAGCCGAAGTATCGGTAAACAAACTCCACTCTGGTTTCTGATGCCAATGTGGATATCGAAACAAACGAGTATCCAACCAACCATCATTGCGCTCTCCATAAAACTGCAAATACTCGCCATCCGTCATCTCTTCTGCACTGAGATAAACCGGAACTTCCTCCCCTCGACTCATCACTTGATATCCCGAAGCATCCGCCGGCAATCCGGCCTCCATCAAAAGCTCAGCAGACACCTGATAAACACCATCTTGATGTACCGTCACTTCAAAGTACTCCTGATCAGACTGAATCCAATTGTTCCCATAATCTTGCCCTGACAGCAACATGGGAAGCAAGCAGAAAGTCAGCACTAGGATGCAATATCCTTCTCTAATTGCTTGAGCAAGAAGCTTCATATTTTTTTGATAATTTGCAGGCAGTTTGGCACCCGTTTGTGACGCTCCCAAGTCGAAAAATAACAGTACCAACACCACTATTCCGCTTACAAAGCACTAGTTGTTAGCGCAATGACAATATTGATTTATCACAATTGTCCCTAATAAAGCGATAAACGCCCTATGAATTCTCTTAAAACCATCAGCCTCACAGCTCTGTATATCCCGATCATTTTACTTGCGTCAAGCCTGCTCTCTACTAGTCTTTTCGCAGCTGAGCTGATCAGTGGTCCCATGCAAGGCTACCTGTCTACCAACAGTGTTAGTATCTGGGTATTGGTCAAAGATTGTGAACAGATGACCTGGACGATTCGCTCCGGCGATCAATCGCAAGTGCTGGAGGTGGTTTTCAAAGAAGGCGAAGGCCCAATCGATGGCTTCCGTTCGGTGAGTCGCGAAATCGATGGCCTGGATCCGGAGCGTAGCTACAAACTCGACATTAGTCTGGATGGTGAAGTAGTCGAACAAGGAAAGAATCTAATCTTGTCGAACAAGGAGGAAACAGACTTCTCCTTTCTCGTAGGATCTTGCGCCGAGCACTATGCAGCAGCAAGCACCACATTGCTTCCAGTAGGAACTTTTGCCATCTTCAAAAGGATGAGCCGACAAGAGGCTGACTTCATGCTTTGGACCGGTGATCATTTATATTATAAAGAAAAAGACTGGTCAAGCTATGAAGGCATGTTTCGGAAATTTGTCGAGACCCGCAGTCACCACGATCTAAATCTATTCCTAAAATCTATGCCGCAAGTCGCCACCTGGGACGATCACGAATATGGGCCAGACAATAGCGGCAAGGCCTTTGACGGCAAGTCAGAGGCCCGAAAAATCTTCTCCAAATTCTGGGCAAATCCCTACTACGGAGAAGAGTATCAAGGCATCTATTCAAACTTCATTCACAAGGATTGTGAGTTCTTTCTCACAGATGTACGCTATTTCCGCGACCTGCCCAATCTTCCGAACAGTAAGATGCTAGGAGAGCAACAAATGGCCTGGTTAAAGAATCAATTGAAATCCTCTAAAGCAACTTTCAAGTTTGTAGTGGTCGGCACGCAAGCCATCAATACACTGGCCATTTCAGAAGGCTACAGGCGCTACGCAGGAGAGCGACAAGCGCTTCTGGATTTCATAAAAAATGAAAAAATCGAGGGTGTCATCTTCCTCTCAGGCGATCGACATTTTGCAGAACTTTACCGCTTGAAAAGTGATGATTGCTATCCGCTCTACGACTTCACTTCCTCCCCTCTCACCAGTTTCTCCAAAGTGACCCCATGGCGCAAAGAACGCGATGGCCCAACCAATGTACCGGAGACCTTCTACGGTCATCAAAACTTCGGAAAAGTAAGTGTAGCCGGACAGCCCGGCAAGCGGAAATGCACCCTTCAGCTCTACGACAACAAAGCAAAACAAGTCTGGAAAGTCGAAATCGACGAACGCAGCCT
>JAHDDV010000210.1 GCA_020629205.1 Chitinophagales bacterium
TCCTTGATCCTTAATTGATCCAATATTCAGGAAAACTCTTTTTCATCTTCCTTAGTGAAACAGTTTCAATAGAGGCAATATCTTTTAAGACCATAGCATGAAACTGGTCTATGAGATTTGTGTGAATTGGGGCATAGAGATATTTATCACGGAATTTCTTGTCACTTCTGAAATAGGTTTGATGGAGAATCAGGGTTTGATGCTGGCCATATTCTTTAAAGGTGATGGTCTGCCGTCCATTCGATTTGTTTCTCTTGAGATAAGTGAACTGTAGCACCTTGCTTTCTTTATCGATCCGACTCAGTTCGAATGCTACTGGAATTTTCAGTAACTTAAGAATATCCAATTCCAGAAAAAGCCCAAACCCTGGGTTTGGTTTGAGAACAACATCATGATCTCCAGCAAAAACTTCATTGGATGCTCTACTGTATGCAAAGCCGTAATTGATGGTCTTGCCTGACCAGCCTGATTTCAAATCCGAATCAAGATACTGCTTCCAGACCTCATCTACTGAAGCATCTACCAGGTAGTACCGATGGTGGCTCCGGTAGGCACTGAAATCTGTGGTATTCGTACAGGACAAGGTCAAATCATCAATCGCTTCTACATCTGAAAACTGATTGCTCAAGCCCTTTACAATAGCTTTTGGCAGTTCGTATTCTGACAATGATCCCCAGCCGCTATCCTGGGCAAAGCTGGTGACACTGAGAGCGCAGCTGAATATGATCGGGCATAAGAGTCTTTTAGAGCAAAGAGAATTTATTGTCTCCAACACTTTCAGTAGATTTCTCATTTTCGCTTGTTTGAGCATCCTTGGGATTGAGAAAATTGTATCATGCTACAATTGAAGGTACTTGATCGAAATTCGGAAATTCACCTCAGCCACGAGCAAGGGTGGTGCAAAATAGCCCCGATGGAAGTGTAAATGAAGGTAGCAAGCAGGCGACTGAGTGTGCCGCTGCATTGGGCTCGGAGCGCAGGCGGAGAGACCGATGCAGTGGATACACGAAGCGACTGGGTGCTGCCTGAATTGTAACGGACAGCGGGTATACCATTGCTACGAGTTTGTCTGCTGTGCTCCAGAAAAATCAAACTTACATCTCAATCCGTGACCCAGGCCATTAGGTCATGAACTGTCTCCACTGAAACTGGCTTTTGAAAACCAGTTTCGCCTTGAATCTTCTTGCTGAAAAATTGCAGGGCAGGATCTATCCACTGACTGTTTTCATCATCCCTGATACGCAACATCATGGCACATTGATAGATGGGAATCAATCGCTTGAAGAACTGCTTGGAAGCGGATTCCATGGCATCGCGATCCATATGGGGTATCATCTCTGCTTGACTCTGCAACTGAGTGGCTCTTTGCTTTAATTCAGGGTATTGCTCAGCATTGGGTTCGAGATATTGTGTGATCTCGGCAAAGAGCAACTCTACCGATCTTGGACTTCTTTGCAAGGCCCGAAGCAGATCAAGTACGATTACATTGCTGGAGCCTTCCCAGATCGGTAGGACTTGCGCATCGCGAAAAATCTTGGGCATCACGGTGTCTTCTATGTAGCCTAATCCTCCCATCAACTCCATGCACTCTCTGGCAATGTATACACTATTTTGGGAAGTCCAGTACTTGATCATCGGCACTAGAATGCGAAAGAGATCGGCTTCATCCTGATTGCCATTGTCGGAATGGTCAAGCGCTTCAACTGTACGCCAGGTGAGGTAAAAATCTGCTGCATACAGGCTACAGAGTTCCTCAAACTGATCGCGAATCAGCGCATGTTCCAGACCATTCTTATCAAATAGTACTCGGTTGAGCAGATGTTGATAAGCTTCTACGAGAGCACGCCGAGAGCTGGAGATAGCCGAGATAGAATTGTACAGGCGCATCAGCCCGACCATGTCCAGCATAATCTTAAGCCCTTGCCCTGGCGCACCAAATAGACGTGCCTTGGTGTCCTTAAAAATAACCTCTCCGGTGGCCATTGAGCGAACCCCTAACTTTTCTTTGATCCTTGGGATATGAAAATCATTGCGAGTACCATCCTCCAGAATACGCTCCACCAAAAAGAGGGAAAGCCCGCGTGTACCAGCGGGCGCAGCTTCGGTACGTGCCAGCACAAAGGTCAACTCGGCATTTACATTGCTGCAGAACCATTTCTCCCCATTTAGCAGATGGTAGCCATCATCTGCAACAGTGGCCATCGTTTGATTTTTGCCCACATCGGAGCCACCGGATTTTTCAGTGAGATACATAGCTCCGGTAAAGAGTTCCTTGCCATCCATGCTAAGAATCTTTGGTAAGATGCGCTCTTGCATCGCCTCATCCCCATAGCGATGCACCAGGCGAGCTGCTCCATCGGTCATGGCAATCGGGCAGTACTGACCTAACTCGCTCATGCTGTACAGCTGACCAGATACGAAACCCAAACGGTGTCTTTCGGATTTGAACTCCTCCATTAGAGCAGCATTCCATTTCACGTAAAACATCTCGGATTTCAGAGCGATATCCATGAGTGTCCAGTAGGAGGGGTGAAACTTGATCTGCTGTTTGTCTTCCCCATATGCGGTGCGATGAATGAGTTCAGGACCATGTTTATCCGCATCCATGGATAATTCATTCATTTGGCCTGCAGCCTGTTCACCAATCCAGTGGTACTTATCGGCCATGTAGTTTTGACCTTGCTCACTCAATTTGGAGACATAGTTTTGAAGAATTTTGTCGCTGCTGTAGAAGTTATGGCTAAAACGCTTGCTACTTAATACAGTTGCAGGCTTCTGCTCTTTGGTGATTTCCATGTTGGTAAAATAAAAAGACGTTTATGCAATCCCAAGTGAATAGCTGCATAAGTGCTGTTTTGGCTACTCTGTACTTGTGAACAACTCCTATCTGAACAAAGCTCGTGCTTGACAGCAATTACTTATGTTTACCTTTTTCCAGAATTTACGTTCTTAGTTATAGATGGTCTTTTGTCTGTCATAATTTGCGGCGTTTTGAAAATTTCGGCCGACTTAGGTAACAAAATGTCTCCCGAAAACACCCTGAAAATCAACTACTTACAACTTAACAAAGGCAAACAAGATCTAGAAATTCAAGAATTACAGCCGAAAAAGGTAATTGACCGCTCAGCACCTGTAGCCTAATTTGAGAACATGAAACACGAACAACAAGAGTTTTTTTGAATTTTTTTAATCATTTTTTCCGAACAGAGGGTAACATCTCGTCACTATTGACATAAGTAAGCAAAGGATAAAGATAAAAACCCAATACCCTCTTAACCCTCCCTAAAATTGTTAGCTATGAAAACCCTAATATCATTTTTCCTTACAGTGTTATTGATTTCATTTTCCACCCAGATCTTTGCTCAGGATAGCAAAGTAGAGGACAATATCTCTACTACAGAGAAGACAGAAAAAGAGACTTCTAAGAAGAAGAAAAGCGACTGTAGACACTACCACGCAAAGACACCATATAGACTCGGCCTACAACTAAAGACAGGTATCTTGCAGCTTCAAAATCTTCAAGAATTGAGAGCTGACAAAGCCGGAACAACCTATAGTTTTGGACTGATGGCTGAAAGATACATCGCGGGCAACAACTTGACCATTCAAACCGGTGCTGAGTTGACCAACGAGAAGATGGAGTATCTAAGAACAGAAACCATTACCTCAAAAGGTGAGGAAGTCGATCGAGAATTTGTGATCCACAGCTCAGCCAACTACCTAACGATTCCTATTGGTATCCGTTACAGAACGCCACTTATCGGCGAACATTCCAAGTCTTTCATCTCCGCAAGTGTTGATAATAGTATTCTTGTACTCGGAATGAGCTCCAAGAAAGACAATGAAAGAGGAACCGATCAGATCTTGCCCAAAGACCTCAGCCGTCACAATATTGGATTGACAGTCGGTGGTGGTATGGAATTCGCACTTCCCAATTGTAAGATCGCCTCTGTAGGACTTCAGTACAAGAGCAACCTAAAAGGAACGAAAACAAATGAAGTAGTAAAGACCAGCACGTATCAACTACAGTTTGGCTTCTACTTCTAAATAGCCCGTCCGCACTGGTTATCTGATCACCACTTATATGCTCACCCACATTAAGGTGGTGATTCTACCCCTGATTTTAATGCTGCTTAATTTATAGTAAAAGCCCTGCTCATCTGGTTGAGTAGGGCTTTTCGTTTTTTGAGCGGCTGAAGATAGATTTTGGTGAAGTACCGACCTATAGGGAAATTGTCCCCGCAGCATAGATACTACAACTGAATTTTCCTATCTTCCCTTTCCAAAACTTTTATTGATTTGTCTACCCCTCCAAGATGCTAAAAGCCAAATTTTCCAAAGGCAAGATCGAAGCTGGATGCGATGAAGCTGGCCGAGGCTGTTTGGCCGGACCAGTGTTCGCGGCTGCCGTGATTCTTCCTGCAAGATTTCGAATGAAAGGCCTCGACGATTCCAAAAAGCTAAAGCTGGAGGATCGTCTCAAGCTGCGCGACAAGATAGAAAAGCGCGCACTCGCCTGGGCGGTTGGCTCTTTGGACAATAGGGAAATTGATGAAGTTAATATCCTCAATGCCTCCCACCTCGCTATGCATCGAGCACTGGATCAATTGCAAATTCGCCCAGATTTGATACTGGTCGATGGCAACAGATTTAGGCCTTATAAAGACATTGACTTCGAGTGCATTATCAAAGGAGATGGGAAGTTTGCTTCCATCGCTGCCGCTTCCATACTCGCAAAGACCTACCGTGATGAATACATGGAACGGATGCATCTTCAACATCCTTGTTACGATTGGTGCAACAATAAGGGTTATCCCACCAAAAAACATCGGGAAGGTATTCGGCTACATGGTTCTTGCTCACTGCATCGAAAGACCTTCAGATTGTTACCAGAAGCTGAACAATTGGAATTGGACTTTGAAGCCTCCACTCCTGACATTTGAACGTTATTGAACACTGAGAGACAATGCCTGCTATAGCATTTCGTTATTTTTGATTATAGCATATATCACATTGCATTCAGTCTTCTCTCACCTTATCAGCAGGCCAAGATCTACTGTATGACACTAAAAGTCAAAGAGATACTATTACTCCTGTGCTTCGCAAGCATGTCTAATCTGCTCTGTGCGCAGATCAGCCATGGTGAACAACCACGCTCTTGGGCACTCCCTGTAGAACAACTGCAGGAGGTACAGCGCATCACTATGCCTGAGGTCGATACTAAGAGGTTATTGCAAGAAGATAGCGAGCAAACAGACAAAGCTGCAGCATTTCGATTTGGCTATGCCATGCCGGTCAGTTTCATACCAGCCTCGACCGGTACCTGGACAGAACTGGAAAACGGGGATCGCATCTGGCAGTTGGAATTACATTGTCCAGAGGCTAACAGCATCAATCTAATGTACGACAAATTCTACTTGCCCTTGGGAAGCCGTTTTCATATCTACTCAAGGGACCGTGAGCAGCTGTTGGGAGCATTTACCCATGCTAATAACAAATCCAGCGGCAAGTTTGCCACGGGTATCATTGCAGGTTCTAATTGCACCATTGAGTACTACGAACCCAAAGAGGTAGCCAATCAGGCGCGCATCGAAATTTCTTCGGTCGTGCATGGTTACAGAGATTATCACAGCGGCTTTGAAGGAGTCAGCAGAGGGTATAACGATTCAGGCAATTGCAACAACAATGTGAATTGCCCGGAAGCCCAAGGCTGGGAGCGGCAGATCAGCTCGGTAGCCATGATTATCTATGAGGGCTTTCGACTCTGCTCCGGTGCCATGTTGAACAATACCAATAATGACTGCAAGCCCTATTTCCTCTCCGCCAACCACTGCTATTCGGCTACCCAGCTACCGCAATGGATGTTTGTCTTCAATTACGAATCCCCCACTTGTGCAAGCCAGAATGCCTCCATCAGCCAGAGCATTGTCGGTTGCCAGTTAAAGGCCAAAAACAGCGACAGCGATTTCCTTTTGGTAGAGCTGAGCGCAGAGCCACCGCCTGATTACAATGTGTTCTTATCGGGCTGGTCAAGAAGCACTGAAGCAGCCACCGAGGTGGTCTGTATTCATCATCCAAGTGGGGATATCAAAAAGATCAGCTACGACCAGCAGAGCGTCGTCGAGGACATTCCATTCTGGAAAGTCAATAATTGGGGGGATGGTACCACCGAATCTGGTTCATCCGGTGCTCCACTCTACGATCAAAACCAAAGAATCGTAGGACATCTGCAAGGCGGAACAGCTTCTTGCGTGCTATCCGGCAATCCCGATTTCTTCGGTCAGTTTCATAGATCATGGAACGGGAATGGAACTACCTCAGGAAGCCTGTTTCCCTGGTTGGGAGCCAATGATCCCAATAGCCTTTCGATCGATGGATTGAACTGCGGCAACGCTGACCGTGATGCCTCGATAAGTGAAATCGTCATCCCTACCGAAGTGTTCTGCAGCAATGAAATAGTTTCGCGAGTGGTGATAGAAAACTCGGGCGCAGTGCCCATCGAGAGCCTGAGCCTGGCTTACAGCTTTGATGGCGAAGCAGCAATCGACTATGAGTGGACAGGTTTTATCGATGTTCAGGAAACTGGGATCATCTCTCTTCCGCAAAACTACCGAGACAATGGAAGCCACAGTTTAACTGTAGCCATCGAGAAAGTCAATGGTGGGACCGATCAGCAAGCAAACAATAATGTCTTAAGTCAGGATTTTGAGATAGTCACTGGTCCGGACTTCGAGACCTGCCTGCTACCTCCAACAGAAAGCCTCCCGGGAATACTAGAGATTAAGAATCTGATCGGAACATCTCCTTTTAACATTGCCGTAAATGGTGAAACACCAAAATCTAATTTTATCGAAGTCCATCAAGGCAGTTATATGATCGCCGTTCAGGATGGAAATGCTTGCAAAAAGACCAAGACCATCGATGTCTCCAACCAAATCACTGTCTGCGCTAATACCGATATTGACTTAGCAAAGCTTTTCTGTATCCCAGAGAAAGGTACCGTATCCTGGAGAATCCCTGGTGCACTGCCAAAAACCATCATAAGCAATCTGCCCATTGTCAAATACCCCAATCCGGGTACCTATGACCTGACAGTGACAATAGATGGTCAGGAGCGATTTTACCCCAACTACATGTCAGTGGTGGAATCTTTTGATTTTGCTCTCAGCTTCGAACACAGCACTGAGTCGGAAAACTCAGGAACCGCCAGCGTCAACATTCTAGACCCTGATCGCTACTCCTTTGACTGGTTTAACCTCAATGCAAATACTCAGAGTGTTGAAAATCTTGCACAAGGTCAATACCAGGTCGCTGTCACTAGTCTTGACAACGGTTGTCGGATTGTACAGAGCTTCAATATCTTTGGCCCAGACAAGTCAGACTTTAAAGACGATGCCGGCTTCTTTCCCAATCCCGTAGCTGAGCAAGTAAACTTCTACAACTTCTTTCAAGAAGATCTGCAAATTGAAATCTTCGATATGGCCGGTCAGAATATCCTACAAGCAAACAGTAGTCCCGGCGTCCAAAGCTTGGACCTCTCTCTATTAAGCCCCGGCATCTATATCCTAAAAATGAACACAACAAACTTTGAAAAAATTGAAAAACTTTACCTGTATAAATAATCAATATGTATAAAAATATCCTACCTGGTATTCTCCTTGCTTTATTGTTACTTCAGTGCTCGTCCCTACTAGCACAACACGGCCTTCACTGTGCCTATGATCAGGCCGTACATATGCAGACCGAATTACATCCAGCATACAAAGCGGCAGCAGACAAAGCCTTTGAAAAAGCAAAGAACAATGTGCTTGCCCGAAGCGGCAAAACAGCTGATGAGGAAACTCTCCGAATCCCTATCGTAGTACACCTGCTGCACAATACACCAGAGCAGGAAATCTCCGACGATCTGGTTCACAGTCAAATCGAGGCGCTAAATCTACACTTCAATCGCCTCTCCGCCGATACGGCCAATACCAGAGAAATCTTCCTGCCACTGGCCACTTCCGCCAATATCGAGTTTTATTTGGCTGACGTTGACCCAGATGGAGAGCCAACCAATGGTATTGTTCGAAAAGAAGTAGACAACTACTACTGGGCCGACTTGCTTACCGCACTTCAACCAGGAGGGCTGGATGCAATAAAGTCATCCGCACAAGGAGGATCCGATCCCTGGGATACCGAACGCTACTGCAATATCTGGGTGGGCAATATGGCTTTGGATATCTTTGGCACAGAGACTCCCGGTGCGCTGGGATTTGCCTATCCACCTGTCGAGACCACCATCTTTCCGGCTGAAACCTTTCCGCCCAATGTCGAAGATGCCGACGGACTGGTGATTGACTACCGTGCCTTTGGCGTCAACAATCCTATTGCTGAAACCATCGATATGGGCAACGGTAACACACTCGCAGATACCAATTGGGACGGCAAAACCTGCGTGCACGAAATGGGCCACTACTTAGGCCTCCGTCATATCTGGGGTGACGGTGGTAATCCGCTGCTAGGTACTCCAGGCACCTGCGAAGAGGATGACTTCATAGACGATACACCCAGAGCTACAAGCAATGGAGCTCAGGTATGCGATCTCAGCAAAGATACCTGCCCTGATGAGGAAGTACTTCCAGGCATTGATACTGCCGCAGCATATCCCGATATGGTCGAAAATTATATGGACTACTCAAGCGAGAGCTGCCAAAACATGTTTACCGCTCAGCAAGTAGCGCTGATGCGAGAAATGATTACGCTTTATAGAGAAGGGCTGCTAGGAGAGGAGATCAATGTCAATAACGAGAATCTGGAAGCTAAGGCAATCGCCCTTTATCCTAATCCTTCTCAAGGCATTTTCACCATCGATCTAGGCGACCAAAAGTCAGGAAGCCTTCAGGTGATAGATCCTGCTGGCAAAGTGGTACAAGAAATGCAGGTAAATCAAGCAAGACTCCAAGTCAACCTGAGCAAGCAGGCAGATGGGGTGTACTTGATTCTGTTTAACAATGAAGACATCAAAGAGTCAAAAAGGCTTGTATTGATGCGATAAATGCAGTTTATTGCCAAGAGAAGGTCCGCCATTTCACTAATAGTAATGTTCTCGGCCGCAGATTTGACTGGCAATTGTAACTCTAGCACTGTACCTTCGTATTCTATATGGATATGAAGGTACAGCGCTTTTCTGGTCCCAAAGAGAAGCCAAACGACTAAGTCCTTCTCCATCAGGCTATATTGCCTTGATGAAATCCAACAACTTTTAAACACAAGAGCATGGAACTTGCCGAGCCAGCTCATTATGCAGACTAACACAGCGATGGAACAAGAAATCAAGAGGCAAATTCCGAATTTTCTGACCCTGCTTCGCATACCGATGGCGATGATGTGCGTCTATTTTGCATTAGCACACAAACCCTGGTCTCTAGCCATCTCATTGACCATTTTTCTACTTGCTTCTGCCACAGATTTCCTCGACGGATTTCTCGCTAGAAAATGGAAAATCGTATCCACCTTCGGCAAGATCGCTGATCCAATCGCCGACAAAGCACTAATCCTGGGCGTTTTCATGGCCTTCACCTATAATGGTGTCGTCCCCATTTTCATCACCGCATTGATCGTCATCCGAGAAATCCTACTCACCGTCATCAGGCTATTACTACTACCCAAGAAAGTCGTACTTGCCGCTCGTGGTAGCGGAAAACTCAAGACCGTCATTCAAATCGGCGTACTCGTCAGCGTCTATCTGATCCTAATCTTCAAGTCAAATCTAAAACCCTTTGTAGACCTCGACATACAACACAATTGTATAATTGCCCTGGCCATTCTCGCCATGTGCATCACCGTGTATTCGGGAGTCGAGTTCATCTTCTACAATCAAAGAGCCATCAAGAAATTGGTGTAGGATTTCTTTTTTTGGAGCACAGCAACGCCACTCCTTTGACCCAATTACGGGCTATCCATTACAATGATGGCACTCTCCAGCGGCTTCGCTACTGCGCCGCATCTGTCTCTCCTATCGTCGAGCCAGCTTCGGCACAGTGACTCAGTCGCTGCATAGCGCCACCATTTCCATTTCTATCCCGGCTATGCATCACCGGCATCACTCCTCACACCAGGCACACGACCACCACATCTCAACAAAACCAGCAAATAATTTTCTAGCTAGTCAGTCTGCCGGCCAGCCCAACAATCATTATCGCTCCTAGCGCAGCTGCTCCTATTTAAACTGCCTTGAAAGCACCCAAGAAGAGCTCCAGAGGAGCGGCCCTGATTGTAAGGCTGGCCGCTAGGCCAGTTACACCCAAGACAGACCAAGGCAAACCGACTAAGGCCTCCAGGCT
>JAHDDV010000211.1 GCA_020629205.1 Chitinophagales bacterium
CCATCTTACAAATTAGGCAATTTTTGTCTTTGCTACTTTCAAAACCTTTTTCCAACTGAATTAGTTTCTAGTTTCTAGTTTCTAGTGCCTCGGGCCGCGCCTTGCTTCCGAATTTCTTAGCGCAAAACTATCCTAGGCCGGTCACTGTTTGGGTTTATGAACTGTTTTCTCAGATTTTAACCCACTTTCGTCATCAGTCATCAGTCATCAGTCATCAGTCATCAGTCATCAGTCATCAGTCATCAGCATCAGCATCAGCATCACTAGTCCAGGACAAGCACCTTTCTGGTCAGTACAGATTCACCGTCCTGTAGCTGGAGCAAGTACACGCCTGTAGGAGTATCCCGAAGATTCAATTCCATTTGCATTTGGTTTTCGAAGCTTTGAATGAGGATAGCTCTTCCCTTCATAGTCATCAGGCTAATGATCCCATTGGAAGGTTTTGCTAGTTTAATACGGATTTTTTCTCTGGTGGGGTTTGGCGAAATCTGAAGGGTCTGTTTGGAGTTAGACTCCATGGAATCAGGACCATAGAGCGAGGGATCGCCTGTATCAATGCAGCTGGCCTCCTCATGCAATTGAATCGAGAAACCGTTCTTGCTGTAGCACACATTTGCCCAATCACCTTCGATGCCGATTCCACAGTTCAATGGCGCATTGAAGAGTCTTTTTGTGCCTGCGGCTTGTACCAGAAATTCGGAATCACAATCACAGTTGTAGCGCAGGTAAGGCTGGTACAATAGATAGAGCGTATCAATACTAGCCACGGTGCAGTCATTGCTCAAGACAGTACCAATCTCAATTTCATTATAATCGTAAAGTATGCTTTCCTCCCCCTGAAAGGTGTCGTAGAGATATAGCACATTGCTTTCTTCCCGTATAATGTAGGCAAGCATATCGGATTCGGTGACCCAGGAGATCAATGGGTTGGAGACACAGTTGCTGGAGTCGACTCTATGCTGATTAATTTTTAGATAGCTGATGCCATTGAGCAGTGTATCACCTGATACGGTGTAGGTGATGGTGGTATTGTCGACAGCTATGTCTTGCTGGCAGTGTATGAATTCCTGATAGACAAAAGTACCGTTGACGATCCATTCGCTAGTGTAGTCACATAATGGCATGCCAGGTTCCTGAGCGAATGCTGTATGTGTGTATAGTAGGGCTAGTGTAAGGATGAGTGCTTTCATGAGATGGTGTTTAGTGTTTAGTGCCTAGTGTCTAGTGCTTCGTGTTTCAAGAACTAATTTGATGCTCTCTGCTGGTGCCTCGGCTTACAAGATGATAAGCTCCACAAAGGCCTTACGAACTTTGTGCACGTGGCACAAGGAAGATATGAAATCTTTGCTTGTTTGTAAAGTCGCTGGCTGACAGAAGTTTAGAAAAGAAGCTGCTGCTACGTGGAAAGGTGGTGAAAGCTAGCCGCGGGCGCAGCGGAACGAAGTGCCCGGATAGCGTCGCGACTGCCAGCCTGTGGTGGCTCGACGATAGGAGAGACGCAACATGCTGAGCAAGGAGCAGCTAGCTGGGTGCTGAGTTTTAGCGGAGCACGTGTAGACAGCTTGAGCGAGGCTATCTGCTGCGCTCCAAAAAAAGAAGAAATTGGAGAGAGTCGAATATCGAATCTGGGGAAAGAGGGTCCCTGATCGATTTCGCATTACAGGAACTTAGGAGGCAGAAAAATTATTATCTTCACCGGCGCAAAATACAATGGAAACGGTTCATCAATTAGGTCCCAAGGCACTAATGTGCTGAGCCAATAGAAATCGAAGCAAATGTCAGACAAGAAAGTAATATTCTCGATGGAGGGAGTCAGTAAGATTTATCCTCCTTCCAAACAAGTTTTGAAAAACATCTGGTTATCCTTTTATTACGGTGCGAAGATTGGCGTGCTTGGACTTAATGGTTCGGGTAAGTCATCGCTATTGAAAATCATCGCGGGCTTGGATGAAGATTTTCAGGGTAAGGTGACTTTTGATAAAGAGTACAAGATTGGATATCTGGCTCAGGAGCCTGAGTTGGATGAAAATAAGACGGTCAAGGAAGTAGTGCAGGAAGGGGTGCAGCATATCGTGGATGTGGTGAATGCCTATGAGGCGGTGACGGCAAAGTTGTCTGAGCCCATGGACAATGATGAGATGATGAAGGTGATTGAGGAACAAGGGGAGTGGCTGGAAAAGATGGATCATTTGAATGCCTGGGATTTGGATCATACGCTTGAAGTGGCGATGGATTCGCTGCGTTGTCCACCTGATGATGCTTCGGTAAAGGTGCTTTCCGGAGGGGAGCGAAGAAGGGTAGCATTGTGTCGATTGCTCTTGAGTAAGCCGGATATTTTGTTGCTCGATGAGCCTACCAACCATTTGGATGCCGAAAGTGTGCATTGGTTAGAGCAGTTTTTGAAGTCTTTTCCCGGTACTGTTATTGCCGTGACCCACGACCGTTACTTTTTGGATAATGTGGCTGGTTGGATATTGGAGTTGGATCGTGGTGAAGGGATTCCATGGCAGGGTAACTACAGCTCATGGTTGGATCAGAAATCGAATCGACTGGCGAATGAGGAGAAGGCAGAAAGCAAGCGTCAGAAGATATTGAAGCGGGAATTGGAGTGGTCTCGTATGAGTCAGAAGGCGAAGCAATCGAAGGGAAAGGCGAGATTGAATGCATATGAGTCGATGAGCAATGCGGAGGTGAAAGAGCGAGAGGCGAAGCTGGAATTGTTTATTCCACCTGGGCCGCGATTGGGTGATAAGGTGATTGAAATTAACAACCTGACCAAGTCATATGATAACCGCGTTTTGATTGATGATTTTAGCATGTCCATTCCGAAGAATGCAATTCTAGGGATTATTGGTCCGAATGGTGTGGGTAAGTCGACACTGTTTAGAATGCTAATGGGAGAGGAGCAGCCCGATAGTGGTACCATTGATATTGGTAAGACTGTGCAGCTTGCTTATGTGGATCAGTCGCATAAGGATTTGCTACCGGAAAAGACGATTCATGAGGTAGTGACTAAAGGGGCGGAGTTTCTGAATATTGCGGGCAAGGATGTGCATGCACGGGCTTATTTGAGTAAGTTTAATTTTGCTGGTGGAGATCAGCAGAAGAAGGTTGGTGTGCTTTCTGGTGGAGAGCGTAATCGACTGCATTTGGCGATGACTTTGAAGGAGGGCGGCAATGTTTTGCTGCTTGATGAGCCTACCAATGATATCGATGTGAATACGCTTCGGGCACTCGAAGAGGCGATTGAAAACTTTGCGGGTTGTGTTTTGCTGATTTCACACGACCGTTGGTTTATTGATCGTTTGGCTACGCATATTTTGTCATATGAAGATGAGGGGCAGTTGGTGTATTTTGAAGGAAACTTCAGTGCTTATGAGGCCAGTAAGAAAGAGCGGCTTGGGGATATTACGCCTAAGCGGCCTCGGTTTAAGAGTTTGTTGTAACGGATAAGTACTGTATGTGAATCAAAAGTGTGCCCGGAGGAAAATTTTTCCTCCGGGCATTTTTCTTTCTAGTGCCCTGGAAACTAAAGCCAAAGTCTATAGCGTCGTAAAGAAGCGAGGGCCCGACCAATCTGTCCATTCACCATCGCAGAATACACGGATTTCTGCTTGGTATTCCGTATTTCCAGAGAATTGACTGGTTTGATTGTAGTGCGAAGTAGTTGGGGGGAATTCCACATAGATACCCAAGTGCTTCTTCTTGTATCTAATCTGGTGCAGGGTTCCCTGGTGATTGAAAGCATAGAAGTAGATCTTGCTTGGTTTCGGATCGACCCATAGGTCACATGCATGTGCTACGCAGCCTTCATCGCAAGCTCCTGCATAATTTGTTACGACCAGATCCATGTCCACATGAGGATTTACTGGTTGATGCAGCGGAAGATCATAAGTAATAGTTTGACTGCAGCCAGTGTCGAGGTTGGTGATCGTCAGTGAGTTGCCGTAGCTGTATGTTCCAACAAAAACGTAAGAAGCATCTTTGGGGCCGTTGTCATCTCCATGGCAGGAATTGCACACTTCCATACTTGCACCATTTACAAAATCTCCGTTTAGCTCGTATGTGCCATTACTCGCAATGTACACTTCGATGTCATAAGTTTGGCCACTGTCGTCCGAGTGACCGCTAACTTCGTATTCAAATTCGCAAACACATGGATCTTTTGCCTCTACAGACTGAGTGCTGAAGCAGAATAGGAAAGCTGTAAGTACAGCCAACATTGTAGATAATCTCAACATAATATAAAATGGTTTTTATGGTCTCTGATGGCATAGGTGTTCCCTAGTCCAACAAGGAGACTTGTTAGATAAAGTCCAGAGCCATCATGACAGGACAGAGTTCGGCCAATAAGCAACTGGATAGAAACTTTCAATTTGGGTAGTGGATTACTGGGGCATGGACGGCACAATTCTATGCCAAGCGCCCTATTGGAATCCATCTACAAGTTACTCTTATGGTAAGTACGACCGGTTAAGTGTTGTAATTCAATTTGTTAGATATGGGGTTAGGGTACAATCAATTAGTATAGTTATGGTATCTCCAAGAATGTGTTGTGAGAAGGCGCGAGGCCCAATACTTGGAAAGTGTCAGCAAATTATATACGTCTACCGGGCAAGACTATAGGCCTTGCAAACGGTTTGATGTTGAAGTGGATAACGTAGATAATTTATGGAAGCAGGTGTGAGAGAGTGAGAAGCTTCCAAATGAGCAGCGAGTGAACTGCTAGGTCAAATGTACATGGAGAAATTGAAAACTGCAAGTTTTCATATAGAAGTTTACAGAAGGCAATTTTGTGAAAGGGGGCTAAAACCAGTATGGAGCTGGGTTTGGCGGCTATCTCGTGTATGTATATTTTATTGTGACAAGTGTTGTTTGTTTGGGCATCGTGGCTTTTTTAGGCACACAAGGGGGCAGTTGGCTAGACAAAAGATAGAAATGCCGGAAACAGAATCTCTGTTTCCGGCATTATCGTTATCTAGTCAGTATTTACGGATCATTAAGGCAATGTTGTCCACTCTGCCGCATCTGACCAGTCCGTCCATATTGCATTTGGCCATGGGCTACATTGCTCTCTTACTTGTACCTCGTAGCAAGTATTAGGCAGTAGGTCTTTCAGTGTTCTATGATATTTCGTTGATGGTTTGAAGTTTTTCCAGAGTCCACCAGCACACGCTCGATATCTCACCTGATGCATCACACCACCATGAGGGTAGGTGTAGATTTCCGTGCGATCTGTTTTCACTTTGATGTGAAAGTCGCAAGCATGGGCACTACAGCCATATGGACAGTTGTAGGCGCCATTGGTGACGTAGAGGTATCCATTTTGCATCTGATACTCAATGGTTTCACTACAGTTGTGGTCCAGATTAGTAATAGTTAGGGTATAACCAGTGCCCGTCGCACCAGTAAAGGTAAAGGGAGCCTGGATTGGATCATACTGGTTCCAGCAGAGATCATAATCTTCAGCAGGGTCCAGGAAAGAACCTGATAGTTTGTAGTCCCCATTGGTTCTGATCTTCACAGTGATCTCGTTGTTTGAGCTACTGAGTTCGTATTTGAATTCGCAGCCACATTGTGCTTTCGCCTCGGATGTGCCAATTGTCATCAAGCACAACATGATCAAGGAAAGCAGGGTTGTAGATCTAAACATAAAATAAGTTTTGTAGTAGATGTCTTTAGGCAAAGGGGGCCTTGCCCAGACATCATAGATATTAGGTAAATAGTGGCATATACCAAAGCTAGCCTGCAGCCAACTCCAGTTTATGTCACGTGAATAAAAAAACGTATATGTATGTACGGAAGCGGGACTACTTCCGTTTCTTCAGTAGATCAATCTTCTTATATTGATCAAATCGATAGGCCAAATTTAAGTGGAGATTGTGACAACTGCAAGTTCAAATATAGAAAATAGTGCAAACTGATTCCCAAGTTTTTGCTAAAAGTATTATTGGCCTTGTCTTCGGGTCAGTGAATTTTAATAGATATTTTTTTGTGGAAACTGTTTATGTAATCAAAATCCTGTGTTATGTATGTTGTTGAAAAAGAGGTGATTTAGACGAATTTGGAATGCACTTGTGCGAATCTCGATTGAGCAAGCTCGAATATGAAATTTTGGGGGTGGTCTGAGACATTTGCTGCCTTCCTCTGTCGGATTGACGAGCAAAGGCCAGGTTTGGTGTAAATATTGTAATTATAGACCTAAGAATTTTCTGGTATGGCTTAGCTGATGATCTTGCTGTTTGTGTAGAAATCTTCTATCACAAATGCCGGCCTGCGTTTTACTTCGAAGTAGATGCGGCCGATGTACTCCCCGATGATTCCTAGTACCAATAGAATCATACCTCCAATGAAAAATCCGGCAATAGCCATGGAGGTCATTCCTGCATCAACAGCACTGGTAAATCCGAACAGCTCTTTGCCCGTCAGCATTTGAATAATGTGGAAGAGTCCAAAGCCAAGAGAAATGAATGCGGTAGCAATTCCGAGAAAGGAAGCCAGTCGTAGGGGAACGAAGGAAAAGTCCAATAGACCATCCATGGCTAATCGCATGAGTTGCTTCAGCGTATACTTTACTTCTCCCGCCGAGCGCTCGGCCCTTTCGTACTTTACACCGATTTGCTTGAAACCAACATAAGCACGCAGTCCTCTTACGAATCTGATGTTCTCTGTAAAGTCATCATTGAGTACATCAACTACCCTGCGATCTATCAGACAGAAATCTCCACTGTCTAAGGGAATGTTGATATTGCTCATGGAGGCTAAAAGCCGATAGAAGATACTGTATGCCATGCGCTTGAGAATGAACTCCTTTCTTTTTGTCCGTACTGCATATACCACATGATAACCCTCTCGCCATTTTTTGAGAAAGCGAGGTAGCTCCTCCGGAGGATCTTGTAGATCGCCATCCATCAGGATGGCACAATCACCAGAGGCTTTTCTTAGTCCGGCAGTGATAGCTTGCTGATGACCAAAGTTTCGGGAGAGCTTCACTACTTTGATTCGCTCGTCCTTCTCCACCAATTCCAGCATCATGGACAGTGAACGATCCACGGAGCCATCATCTACAAGTACAACTTCGTAGTCCTCCTCCCAGGAGGGCCCGGCAGCAGTGAGTCTGCTGTACAGATGTTCGATGTTTTCTTCTTCGTTGTAAATCGGGATGACGATAGATATCACGGGACTAGTTTCTTTGGAGTAATGATGTTGTTTCTCTAAATGGGCTCACTGGCATTTGTAGATCACAGCATCCTGATCTTTAAAGGCAGGAAAGCGATCAAGCTCTTGACAATCGTAGTTGGATTTGAAATACTTGATCTGTTTGAAGTAGTGATTACGTCTTTTGAGCAGCAGGGTGTCTTTGATATAGCCGGACTGGATCAGTTTTCCCTCCATTCGCGAACTGAAAGTCTCGTTGTGCATATAGTCGGTTTGGATGAGGTACAGCTCCTTTAGCCCTAGATCGGGCAGATGGTGCATCGAGTTATAAATCAAGTGATAGGGATGCTCTTTAGCAGCATACCAATTGTCAGTCATTCCTACAACAGGGATGCTTGGGTCTTTAAGGCTCTTTTGCAGCCGCGTAGCAATCTCCCCAAAGTCGTATGTTCTGTGCTGTATATACACATATCCGTACTGAAGCACACAGGCCAGCAGGAAAACGGCCACAAACTGCTTTTGCTTTCCGATTGACTTGAAAGTGTAAAAGCTCATCAATTGAAGAATCGGAAAGAAATAGATCATGTAGTTGCGATTGGGCCGGGAAAGTAGCAATGTCAAGGCAAAAAGCACCAGCAAGGTAGCCCAGAGAAATGGTGTCTTTTTGTACAACTTATGCTTGATGTAGTAATAGAACGTAAGGATGATCAAGATTAGCTCGAAGACATGCAGGTACCAAAGTGGCTGCAGGAAGTAGGAAATGAATAGATGCTTGAAGCCGGAATCCTTACCCATGGTTCGATGGCTCAGTAGGATGTCACTCACCCTTTCGTAGGTGAGCACATCCATATGCAGATAGTAGAAGTAGACACAACCCAACAAGATGCCAGCAGTAAACTTGGCTACATTTTTAACCAGCAGTATAGTATCAGCAGCGTAGTCTTTCCAATTGCAGCCCACATGCACCAGTATATAGAAGCCAAACATGCAGCTCATCAAATGAGATTCAAAAGCCACCATGATCATTAACCCTGCCAGCAGGTAGTACTGCCGAAGAAAGAGCAAAAAGGAAATCGAAGCCAGAAAGAATGCCAAAGGATCAGGTCTACAAAGATTCGCAGCCCCAAAGAAGACCGGAAACAAAAGCATTGTCATGGCAAATAGCAGAGACACCTCATAGTCAAAGCGAAGTTGCTTCGCGATATAGTACCAGAGGATGGCACTTCCTGCGATGAAGAAGGTGCTGATCAGATGCACATTGCTCTTAGTCCATCCCAGAAAGTTTAAGACATAACCATGAAGCGAATTGTAAAGGACATAGAAGATCTGTGTGCGATCAGTCACCTCTACAGCTGCAAAGATGGTGTCCTCATTTAAGCCCGTAGTGAAATAGTGGTGTATGCGTGTAAGGAACCAAACATCATCTCCATCATATAGAATGTAGCGAGTATGAAGCAGGTAGTAGATGATAGCGGTAAAGCCAAGAAAGAAAGCAATGAATTGTTTCGTCCTTTGTTCGTTCCAATCGAAAATCGTCTGCGGCACCGATGAATGATTTCAAGGAGCTTGCCAGCAGGCAAAGCCCCAGCTATTACAGAAAATCTGCAAGCTAAGACAAATTCTCGGGGGAATTAAGCGCTCCAGAGATCAATCAAAACAAAATTCTCCTTAAGTTGATAATCCTAAAGATTCGGCCAGTATTTGTTTGATTTTTAGACTGGATAGAGCAATTACCGACTAGAGCCCATTCAACTCATCTACTACTTGAAGCACATCCCCAAACTCATAGAAATCGATCATTACATAGGTCGGCTTTAAGCCAGTAGCATTCATGCAGTTCTCAATACGGGCCTTCAGAAAGGAATACTCATTGACAATCATGGCACCATCTGCCTGAGGCGTGATGTTGGTTAGGAAATTGTTGATCTGATAAAGGTCCGAATCCAAATTGCCACGAATGGGCTCACAATGGGTCATCATCTCCGGAGTCTCATAGGCATAGTCATTGTCCTTTCTAAACTCCCAAAGGTTGTGAATGCCGTCTATATCTCCGGTCTCCCCCGCGCCGGTAAAGACCAATAGCCGCTCCCCCGAATCAAGCAATTCACCCATCGTAGGCCATGGCTCTCCCAGGCTATGCTCATAAAGATATTGTGTCAGACCAGCCGCTTCCAATTCCGGATTTAACTGTTCCGGACTCACTGATCCTTCAAAAGCCAGTGTGATCACCTCACGCGGATTTGCTTCCATAAAGGCGCTAACTTCATTCATAGATTTGGACAAAGGAACACAACCCAAGAGTGGAAATCCATGATAGACGTACATGCCCAATTCTCCACAGCTCTCATCATCCGTATAATAGGCTTTGATATTGATCGCTCGAATACCATTTTCCAGCTGCAGACTAATTGGATGATTCTGATTGGCCGCAAAAGGGCTAAAGTCTCCTGTATCTGCATGGGCATTATGCGTGATCGCAAAGACCATCTCGTTATAACGCTTATTACACAAACTGGTATCACCATTACAAGGAAGCACTTCTACTATGGTGTCCATGCCCGTAGTATCCACCGACATGGTATCATTTTGATTAGGGTCAGGATCATTTACCGGATCATCATCCTTCTCACAAGCAAAGACAAGGAAACAAGCAATCGAAAGCAAGAGCAGAAAGTAGTTCTTCAACATGACAATATGGATTTGGGCCAAGATAAGAAAAGCCTGCTAATCGGATTGTCATTCACCAATGCAATCTATATGAAAAACTATGTAAGCTCTTTCTTTTTGGAGCGCAGCATAATTCGGCCGTTGCGACACCCATCCCGTGCTACGCTAATACTCAGCACTCAGCTAGCTGTTCGTTGCACAGCCTGTTGTGTCTCTCCTATCGTCGAGCCACCACAGACTGGCACTCACGACGCTATCTGAGCACTTCGTTCCGCTGCGCCCGGGGCTATTTTAGCACAGTCTTTCTATCGCGCTAACCAGTCACCAGTCACCACGAGGTTTAGCGACATATCAATGTCGCAGCGCGGAGCTAGCCATTCAAATCTCATATACTGCCAGCGCGGCCGATTCTGGTCCAATCGAATGCTTGAT
>JAHDDV010000212.1:0-8406 GCA_020629205.1 Chitinophagales bacterium
TGATCAATTGCCTGTCATTGAATCTGCTCAGATGGCAGCAACATTATAGGGTGACGAAGGGCATTGGCTCCGACATTGATATGTCGCCGAACTTCTGAGACAAGGCACCGCCTTGTCTTCATCGCTCCGACTGAACCAAAGAATCCACCGTCTTAGCCCCTATCAAGTCTCCCCAGACATTGATTGAAGTAATCGGATAATCCCAAAACCGGTCCACCATCACATAGATTCCTAAGTAGTACTCAGGGTGAGGGATATTCAACAAATTGATCACCATAGTCATCATCACGATTCCACCGGAGGGAATACCTGCAGTCCCAGAGGAGGATAACACAATGAAGATGAATAAGGATACTTGCTCGAAAAATGAAAAGTCAATGCCTGCCAGGGAAACGAATAGCATGGCAATCAGTGCCTGGAATAATGCCGATCCATCCATATTCAAGGTAGCTCCGATCGGAAGCACGAAGCGTGCCACTCTTCTGGATACTCCAGAGTCTTCGACTACCTTGGTTGACACAGGAAGCGTTGCCGCACTTGAGGCCGTAGCAAAGGCGACAATCAACGCCTGTTTTACTTTCCAGAAGTATTGCAGAACATTAAATCGGCCGAGAAGCGTACCTATCAAGGGTAGTGAAATGCAAGAATGAAACAAGGCAGCAATCGTGGTGGCTATGAAGAAGGATTTGATGTTTTCATAGGTGCTTGCATCAAAGCCGGAAACACTGGACCAGACCAAACTCAAAATCCCTAAGGGAGCGAGCTTAAGGACCCAATCGATCAACTTCATTACAACCTCGTAAAGGGAATCAGTGATTTCAAGTATAGGCTCCTTCTTTCTTTCTTCTAAGAAGATAAATGCCAGACTGAATAGAATGGTGAACACCACAATGTGCAAGATGTCCCCATTGGCCAGGGAGCTGAAAATATTTTCTGAGAAAATGCGATCGATAAAACTGATGCCCGATTTCGTATTAGCGGGTTCAATAGAAGCATAGCCATCTTGGAAAATGAAAATGTTGGCAAGGCTCAGTCCTGTAATTACGGCGACGGAAGTCGTGAGCAGATAGTAGGCAATGGTTCTCGCTCCCAATTCCTTTAGGCTATTCACATTCGAAATTCGAGCAATGGCCAGGAATAATGAAAGAACGATTATGGGCAATATCAGAACCTGCAGGAGAGACAAAAAGATCTTTCCAATGAATTCGAAGTAGCCAGCATGATCGGGCAGAAAAACGCCCAATACGATGCCTAGAATTATGGCTAAAAGACTCAAGAATTCATAATTGTTTTTCATAGAGCTATTCTTCTGAAATCCTAATGCCCTGATGCAATTCTTTAGCTCAGGCCGATGCAAAGGCTAACCCTGGTCCCACAGGGCTGACCTTCTGCATCCACAAGGTCTTCATAAACCACTTTGGTGTCTTGCCCGGGGTTTAAAGCATCCAGACGATCACGGGTGATTTGTATACCCATACTTTTGTGTGTTGTGTCTTTTTTTCGGCTGGCTTGAGCAGCTTTGCGACCACGACCATTGTCTTCAATCTGGCAGATCAACTGATGGCCATCATCGGACTCGTTAAACTGTAGCTTGATCATGCCCTTGCGATCCAGTCCATTCACACCATGAACAATGGCGTTTTCGACGAAGGGCTGTAAGAGCATCGGTGGCAAGCTGATGAACTCCGTCTCCAAATCTGCCGGAAACTTTATCTCAAAATCGAAAGCCTCCTCAAAGCGCATTTTCTCCAGGTCCAAATAACGTCTTAAGAATTCGATTTCTTTGTCAAGGCGAATCATGCCTCGTTCACTGCTGCTTAAGGTCTGACGCATCAGCTTAGAGAAAGAAGCAATGAAATGAATGGCATCCAGATTTCGGTTCTCCGATACAAAGGACTGGATGGCATTGAGCGAGTTGAAAATGAAATGCGGGTTCATCTGAGCACGAAGGGCTTTCAGCTTGAGCTCTACATTTTCTTTGTCTTTTCTGACGGTATCAAATTCGGTTTGTAATTTGCTTATGACCTTGAGTTTCTCCTCATCGATTTTTTGCTTTTCCAGGAGACTATTTTCCTGCATGAGCTCGAAGGCCCGTTTGTAATCATCTTTTGCCACAGCAAGATCTATGAGCCCCTGATTGATGGTGATATTGTACAAAGGATGCGTGTCATTAGCCAGATGTTTGGCGGTCAATAGTTCTTGCTGTGCCTTGGTCGTCTTACCAAGTCGAAAATGACAAATGCCCGAATAATGCCTGGCAAACATTAAAGACCGAGACTCTCCATGCCGCTCGAAAAAAGGAATCAGGTCCTGGGTCAATGCCAGGCAAGCGGGAAAAGCTTGTTCCAAAAAACGCAGCTGCATCTCGTACTCCCTGGCTATCATCTGGTGGAATTCACTATCCCCCGCAAATCGACGGCCTTGCAATATGCATTGACTAGCCTGGTTGAAGTCTCCTATGTCCATATATGCACCAGCCATTGTACTATAGCAAAAGCTAATTTCCAGCTTGGCTTCCAAGTGTTCGAAAAGCTCGATTGCCTCTTTGTAGTAGCTAAAGGTTTCACTGGAAATGCTACCCATCGACTTGTGCAGCTCTGCCAGATTGCGTAGCTGAATCGCCATAAATTGTTGCTTGTTGGCCTTGCGACTAAAGCTGAGGGCTTTCAAGTACCAGTCAAATGCCTTTTCCATATCCTCCTCATGCCAGGTCATACCCATGTTGTTATGAATCGCAGACAGCAAGACATCATCTCCATATTCCTGAGCCGACTGCAGCAAACCCAAATAGCCGTCACGCGCCTGCTGCTGGTGACCCAAATTTGAGAGATACAGAAACCGGAAATTTTCATTGTATAAAGCCGATCGGATATCGCCCAAGTCTTCACAAAGAGGCACTATTTGATCAATAATGTCAAGGGCCCTGTGAAGATCCTGATGTGCATAGAGCTGATGTAATTTTTGGTAGGCACTCAACAGTTCTGCTCCTTGTAAAAGGCTTAACTGCTGCTGGACAGAAATGATCTCGTCTGCAATACTCATATAAAGCATGTTGAAGCAACTCAATTTAAGCTAATTCAACATGAAAACAAAAGGAGCGTCACAAGGTGACGCTCCTCATATCAACCATCTGCTTATCAACCATTAATTACTTGCTTGCAAATATCAGATGGGCCGCTTAGGGATTGATTCTCTATCCCTTAGGGAAGCTATTGTTGTATCAGTACTTTGATGCTTTGACTTCCAGTCTTGCCTTCTACTCTTGCCAGGTAGAAAGCATTTGGAAGTTCGGGCAGATCGATGCTATACACTTCGCCATGCATATTCCCCCTGATGTCTTCGCGATATACCTCTTGGCCAGCAGCATTGTAAAGCGAGAAGTTTTGCATTTCCTCGCTAAGTTCCAGATTTAGCACATTCGAGCAAGGGTTGGGGTACAAGCTGAAGCTGCTTTCAACTTTCTGCTCAATTGAGGTGGCTACGCCTGTGGCTGTCAGCTGCACTGAAAATTCACCCGAAGCACTCAGGTAACCATCCACCAGCAAGTGATAAGTTGCACCCGGGGTCAGATCCTGCAGGCTCAAAAAGCTATCATAGTCCGTGGAACAGGCTGCTGGTCCATCGTCGTTTGCGGCGATCAACTCATAACTGCTATAATCCTCGCAACCGCCAGCTCGATAGACCGCAATCTGCGTATCAAAATCTGCCAGATCACAAGTACTCACAGTCATCTCTCCAGAAGCCGGAGCGATAAAAGTAAACCAAACAGAGTTTTCTATAGTAGATGCATCAGAACACCAGCCATCTTGCATTTCGCAACCGGTTCCCGCAGGACTGATGGCGGCTTCTCCTAGATCCGCCGTAGCATTTGCATTGCTAAATGGTCCATGTAGGGAACCATCTACAGCCAGCATCATGGCAGCGCAAGCAGCGTCAAAATCCGAAGGAACTACCTCTTCGCCAAAGTACACGTCCATGTAGACGATAGAGGCTGTTGCTTCGCCATCATCACCTTCAGTGCAAGCGTAGAGATATAAGCTGATGCCTTCAAAACTAGTCAGAGATGCTGTGGGAGACTCCACAATCAGCAGTGTGTTTCTACAATCATTTGCAGGGATATTGGAAAATGGATGCCCTTCAGTGGTGCTGTTTAGATTGGTTCCTTCGGCTTGCATCAGCAAGCCCGATCCGTTTCCTTCTTGTCGCAGATAGTACTCCCGATTGTAATCGGAGTCATTGCAGATTTCAAGAGGAATAACGATAGCCTCACCTACTGGTCCGGTAAATGAACCAAGTCCACTGCCATCTTCAAAGCTAAGTCTAGGGTCGTCCATTTGGTAGCCTCCCTCGTAGGGGCAGCTGGTTCTTGATGCTGCTTCATTGAGTCGGAAGGCAGGGGTTCCAAATCTTCCATCATTGATCACAGATACCTGAAACTCATCTGCAGATCCGCCAGTGTCATCATCTCCGAGGAAGTAGGAGATCGTGTTGCTGTTGCTTGATATATTGGTGCTAGATTGGGAGGTACTGGTTCTCAAGTTGATGCTGGCTCCACCGGAGGCACCGGCTCCGCCAATAGTGGCCCCAACCTCTGCAGCCAATCCCATATCCAGATCGACTGTCGTTTCAATCGTACTTAGCTCCGTCACGGAGGTGGTGATTTCCTGAAAACCGCCGCCGCCAGCGGAGAAGTTTTTGGTTTCCACAACTGTTCCATTCAGTACTGCTTCATTTTCTGCCAGAGCATCTTGCCACACTTGCAACTGTCTTGCTGTTTGTACATCATTCGGATTTTGGGCCATGGTCGCTTGCAAGTCCGGTATCACTGAATTCCGGATATGATCTTCCGTGTAAGCAAATTCCGTTTCCACACCTGTAGGTGCCATTACTAATCTGGTGTCCGTTACTGGTCCATCGCAGGTGAAATCAGCTACCCGATAAGAGCCAAAACTCAACTCTGTAGCTTTACCTATAAAGAGGTCGCCCTTGGATCCGGTGATATTGCCGCTCTCCCCATCGGTAGCCCAGGTAGTGGTGGTAGAAAGGCAACGCTCGGTCTCTCCATATTCGTTGGTGCTCAAGTCCATTTGTACACTTCCACTAGCCTGTGCATAGACCTCATAATCTGTAGATACAATACCCAGAACCCCAACAGAGCCAGCGGCACCTACTTTAACCGATGCCCATCCTCCGACTGCCGTTTCATCTGCCACAGACCAGGCGATATTGGTACAATGCTCCACAGTATTGCTCCAGGTAGCATAGCTTTTGTCTCCCGGTGGATCATGCAAGACAAGCATCGGCATCGCTGGTGTATAGCTCACGTCTTGAATTGGCACCTCATCATCCAGGATACCATATACAGCCGGTGCCACTTGCATTCTGCTATTCAAAAAAGAGAGATTATACTCTGTATTTACTGGGAACAAGGTCTTGATTTCTATTGAGGCAGGTCTCCAGCCGTTTCCAAAATCTACTACAGTATGCTCCCCTATCTGGAAGTCTACCGAACCATAGTAGGCAACAGAGCTTCCATCATTGTAGGAAAATTGCAGGGATCCCAACTCTGTAAACATTTCATTGCTGGGAGAATTATTGTTATGGGTCTCCTTGTACTCCAGTTCAAGAGGAACGCTAGTTACCAAATCTTCCAAAATGTCCAGTGTTGCATTATCCGCAAAAATCGAATAAGTAACCCTTGCCCTGTAGGTCCTGTTTCGCTCCAATGGTACCTTTACTTCCGGGAATCCATACCAGCTCTGAGGGGAGTTCTCCAGGAAGTCGAGTAGAAAATCATCCTCCGTACAGTTTAGGTCAAGTTGATCTGGTGCATCATCATTATTAACTTCCTCAATACTTAGACAATTGAAAATGGCATAGCCACCGGCATTCGGGCCGCCGTAAAGTTCTATGGTTTGGCAAGAATCTGCATCAAGGCCAAGGCTGCTTAACAGTATCAGTAGGATTAGGTTGGTAAGACGTTTCATCTCAAATGGTTTTGATTAGTTGATGATCCAAATTTAGCCTGAATCATACCGGTCAATACCAGTCAATGAGGGAACGGTCGCTCCGGGTGTAGGAGCGGTAAGGAATTGGTGAAATCGAGCTATAACTGGGCTAAACGCTCGTAAAAATGTTCTTTTCTGCGTCTGGCGATCGGAATCTCGGCCTTCGATTCCATCACTACATAACCGCCATCGATCTTCAGTACCCGTTCAATTTTATGCAGATTGATCAAAAAGGATTTATGGGTCCGATAAAAGAAGCCGGGCATTAGCTCCTCCATCTGTCCAATATTGCGTGATACCAAAAGCGACTTTTGCTTATCCGGTGCATCCAGCACAATTTGGCAATAATTGTCTTTGGCTTCACAATATTCTATGTTCGATGTAGCCACGATCTCCACTCCGTCTTGAAATGGCAAAGCGATCTTTTGAAAGCGTTGGTGTCGGTAGTTTTCAAACAAAAGCTGAAATCGCTGATCGATAAATTGCTCCAGGTTCCGGCTGGATTTAGCCACCGCTCGCTTCAAATTTTCTGGATCGATTGGTTTGAGCACATAGTCCAGGGCCGAGTATTGAAAGGCCTTTATCCCAAAATCATTTCGACCTGTCACAAAGATCAGATCAAAGTTCTTCTCTTTGATTTGGTCCAATAGATCAAAGGCATTGCCGTCCCCGAGATCGATATCCAAAAATACCAGCTCCACCTGCATCGAGTCCAGCATCGCTCTGGCGGACTTCACGGAGTCCGCCTGCTGCACCACCTCGACATGTGGACAGACCATGGACAGTATATTGATCAGGTTTTTTCGTGCCGATGGTTCATCGTCTATGACGATGGCTTTTTTGGATAATGCTGATGCCAAGTCTTGCTATTTTGTATTCAACAAAGTATGGATTTTATCGGTGAAAACGGATTGATGGCTGGATAATTATACGGGGCCTATCCCTTCGCCGTCATAGCAGCTAGGGCTCTATCAGAAGACTTCACAGATTCATCGATATTCACTATATTGCTTCTACCTATGAAAACCCTTATCCTGTTTATCCTGCTTTGTACTTTGCTAAATGTACAAAGCGCTGCTGCAACAAAATTGATTGTTAAGGTAAATGTATTAGCAGGCGGTGATCTGGTTACACATGAGTACAATGCACTTGAATTACGGACATTTGCGGAGGGATTGCTCAGTCAAAAAGGATATGAGATAGCACTCAGGGCAGATTCTTCTGTACACTATCTGGATCTATTCCTTTTTGAACATCCCATAGATCGTCCGAGAATGTCATTGACCTACAGATCAAGAGCTGGACTGCATTACTTTGATATCGACGATCAGCGTGGGAAACGTAACTTAGCTGGGCAACGACTAATAACAAATTTGATAGAACGACTGCCACTGGCGGTCGAGCAAGCAGAAACAATCGAACTTAGTTTCGATCAGTTTCTAGCCTTAGACAAACTAAAGCCAATCAAAGAAATTGGTGCGGTGGGAGGTCCTGCAGCAGGGTTTTCCTACATCACATTACCGAAAGCTCCTACCTGGTTTGTTCCTTCCTTTGAATGGCCCGGAGAGCCACCTGGTTTCGTAATTGAATACCAGTTGAAAAGCTATCTTCTGTACTGTATGAGTCATCAGCTCTTGGCTTCCCATTTGGAAGAGGCTGAGATTCTACTGCAATTGCGTGTGAATGAGCGTGGGGCCTTTGAGTATGAAGGCTGTCGATCTTCCACACCACTCACTAAGGAATTGGAAAGCAGGTTGATAATGGATATTGCTTCTTTTCCCAGTTGGATTTGCAGCGGTGAAGTGGAGGAGGTGTATATGCACATGCAGTGATGAGAGTTAATACACTGGTCTTGCACTTTGCCATCGGAAGTATGGTGATGCTGATATTGAGCCGAATTATAGCTACTACGTTTGGCAATTCAGCATTAGATATAGCGCTGCACGACAGCTACTTTGTGATAGCTCATTCGCATATTCTTGCGCTTTGCTCTCTGCTCTTTTTTGTATTTGCATTGGTCTACTTTGCCTATCCTAAAGTATTGGGCCGAGAGCTAAACCGGACTTTAGGTCTGCTGCATTTCTGGATCACCTTTGCCGGGATTTCGATGCTGCTGATTCCGGTGCATGCTCTTGCGATGACCGGAGTGCCAAGACGATACTACAGTTACGAAGATTTTGATAGATTCAATCATTTTCAGAGGATGAATGAGATCGTCAGCCTTATTGCGATTCTAGTTTTCCTCGCTCAGTTTTTGTTCTTGATCAATCTCGTGTATAGTGCAAGTAATAGACAAGCAAAACCTAAGGGGCAAGACGCGAGCTCGTAATATCAGTCCGCCATTTATGAAGAAGTATCTCCAATATAGACTTTCCGCACCGCTGCATTACCTTTCCGC
>JAHDDV010000212.1:8506-10173 GCA_020629205.1 Chitinophagales bacterium
CTTTCCGCACCGCTGCATTACCTTTCCGCTTCAGCCAAGACCTCCTCCAAACTTCGAATTCCATCAATCTCAAAATTAATGCTCAAGCCAGAGTCATTCTTCCTTCCGTGACTGATCCAGCAGGTCTTGATACCGGCATTGATGCCTCCTTGAATATCAGATTGAAGGCTATCGCCGATGATGAGGGTTCTTGCTCTTGAAGGGGGATTGGGGATACTCTTCAATGCAAGGTCGAAGTAGGCTTTGCCCGGTTTTGCATGACCGATTTCGTCGCTGACAATGATGCTGTTGAAGTATTTGGTGAGACCGAGCTTGTCGAGTCTGGCGCGTTGTACTTCGCGTAGGCCGTTGGTGACTATGCTGAGATTGAAATCTTGCTGCCACATATCCAGTAGCTCTGGAACATGTTCGTAGCAATGGGTGGTATCAATGAGTTGATTGAGATAGCTGGTGCTGAATTCCAATGGCGTGCAGGGCTGGATTTCTTCTGAGTCGAAGAAGCGCTTGAAACGTAGCGTTCGTAGGGTCACAGCGGTGATCTCGGCTTGTTCAAACAAACCCCAGACTTCAGAATTGATCTTTTTGTATCTCTGGAAGAAGTCTTCATTTGCATCGACCTTAAACTTTTCGCAGCTGCGGAAGAAGGATTCTCTGCTTGCCTTATCAGAATCTACAAGCGTATTGTCCAGGTCGAATAGCAGCCATTTTAGCATCATGCATTAGCTTAGTACAGGAAGTGAAGCCCTGCTCGCTTAATTCCACTCGGGATAATCATTCATGCTGAAAGTGCTCTCGCCCTTATCGGTCTTTTTGTTGATGAACTCGTCGCAGGTTCCGTCTCCATAATCGAAGGTGGCTGCCCATTGGCCGGATTTAATCTCGTAGAATTTGATGATGCCGGCAACGATGTATTCGCAGTCATCGGCTTTCACCAGTGGCTCGGTGACTACTTTTTTGTAGTAGTCCTCTTTCTTGTCTTTGTCATCCCATTTGAGGTCGACCTCTTTGTCACCGCCTTTGCCGGTGTATTGTGCCTTGTCTATTTCTCCCGCGCCGAAATCAATACTGGCTATGAGGTCACCATTTTCTCGATATTCGATCACGCCATCCGAATAGGGAGAGTGTTCATCAAGTCGCTGCAGGGATTCCGTCTCAACACGCTCGTAATTGCTGCTGTTTACGTTTACGATATGTCCCATTTTGGCCAGTTCAGCCATGATGCCGTCGCCTTTTCCGTAATAGCAATGGCTTTTATCGCAGGAGCTCAGGAACAATAGGGTAAGTGTGAATATCGATACCAATAAAAGTCTCATGATGACCGCTTTTTCTTGAGTCCTCAAGTTAAATGATTATCGTGAAAATTGCCAGTAAATCAAGATGATGATGGATATTAATGAGGGATTAGGTCCGCCTACTAGCAGGAGGTGATCCATCATTGAAAGCACAGTATTTATCAGGGCGTATCCCTTCATTCACTACGCCTCCGCTTTGCTGCTGCTCCGTTCATTCCGGGCCGCGCTATCCGCTAATACTCACCTTGTGTGCAGCGGTTCGGCTTATGGCCTCTGTGGTCTCTTCGTGCCTCAGAGCCCCCATAGGCCATGCCTCACACGCTGCCCCCGGCGGCTCGTTCCGCTTCTATCGCTTACGCGGGTTATTCACCCTGA
>JAHDDV010000213.1 GCA_020629205.1 Chitinophagales bacterium
ACAATCAACATTCCACAATCCCACTAAATCTTCATCCTTGCCATAGGGACAGTCGTCAAATCACCGAAGTCGCCGGCCAAATACTTGTAGTGAGCAGTGATAGCAATCATAGCTGCATTATCGGTACAGTATTCGAATTTTGGGATGTAGGTATTCCAACCACGATTTTTGCCGAAGATGCCTAGCTGCTTGCGAAGCTCTGAATTAGCCGAAACACCTCCGGCGATGGCCACTTCTTTGATACCCGTTTTCTTCGTGGCTTTGACCAGTTTGTCTGTTAGCATCTCGACTATATTGCGCTGAATGGAGGCGCAAAGATCTTTGAGATTCTTGTCAATAAATTCGGGATCTTCGGCCATGCGCTTTTTGAGGAAGTAGAGAATGGAGGTCTTGATGCCGCTGAAGCTAAAACTCAGATCGGGGACGCGACTCTTGGCGAAATCGAAGGCACGCTCATCGCCCTCTTGCGCGTATTTATCGACCAAGGGACCGCCCGGATAGGGGAGACCCATGATCTTGGCAGCCTTGTCGAATGCCTCGCCTGCAGCATCATCCAGGGTCTCACCGATCACGGTCATTTTGGCATGATCCTCGACCAGCACTATCTGTGTATGGCCACCGGAAACAGTCAGGCAAAGGAAAGGAAAATTGGGCTTGGGATCGTCGATAAAATGGGCCAAAATATGGGCCTTCATATGATTGACCGGAATCAGGGGAATATCTAGCGATTGGGCGAAACCCTTGGCAAAGCAGGTGCCGACTAACAATGAGCCCAAAAGGCCGGGGCCCTGGGTAAAAGCAATGGCCTGAAGCTGCGATTTTTCGATCTCCGCTTGCTTGAGGGCCAGGTCTACCGTGGGTATGATATTGGCCATATGGGCACGGGACGCTAATTCAGGAACAACGCCACCCCACTTTTGGTGCACCTCCTGATTGGCGACAACGTTGGAGAGGATAGTGCCGTTTTGTATCACAGCAGCGGCTGTGTCGTCACAAGAACTTTCGATGGCTAATATGATCGGTCCCATAGTCGTTATTAAACAGTGATTGTGGATAAACCAGGGCAAATATAGAAAGTCCGAACAATGGTTTTATATTACTTTTGGTGTATCCTGTAATTTCTCTTAAAAGGTCCCCTACAGTTTGGCAAAACTTCGTAATAAAATAGCTGCCTTAGTGGTCGTAGTATTGTTTATACTGCTGCTCCTGTTCTTGCTATTTGTGATTATCATACGACAGCCATGGGCCCAAAAGATCGCTGTAAATCAGGCCACAAATTATCTGGAGAACAAGCTGGGAACCAAGGTGGATCTAGAGGCCGTTCACGTCGATATCTGGAACAATATACACCTCAAAAACATCTTGATCGAAGATCAGGTGGCGGACACCTTGCTGTATGCTGCAGAGCTGGAGATCAATCTCAATGAACTCGGATTGATAAGCGGGGTGGTCGATATTCAAGACATCTCTTTGCAAGGTGCATACATCAATATTTATCGACCCAATGAGCAGCTTGGTTTCAACTATGCCTTTATAGCTGAGAATCTTGGTTCGGGTAATAAGCAAGAAGAATCTTCGGAGCCCGAAGCAGAAAGCAAGCAGGAACCTGCAGATACTTCGAAGGTCAAGGAAAGTAAAGAGTTTCCTGTCAAATTGAGTCTTGCAAAGCTGGCTTTGTCGGGCACGACCGTCTTGTATAAGGATGATGTAGATGGTCTGGCTTTGGGTATAGATCTGCCATTGCTGGATGTTCTAATCGAGGACTTCGATATTGATCGGAAGTTGTTGAGCATACAGGATTTGTATGTGATAGAGCCGGACATTGCAACGCGTATCTATGCTGGGCAGAAAAAGGAAAAGAAGCCTGAAAAGAAGAAAAAGAAAGAACCCAAGCCGCTGAATCCTACTGGCTGGACTTTTAAGGCTGAGGTCCTGGCTATCGAGGCAGGACATTATACATTGGATCTGGGGCATGAACCGAGAAGAGCAGAGGGTTTCGATACTAAACATATTGACTTGACTTCCTTGTATCTTGATCTGTGGGATTTCCATTTTGCAGGGGATTCTCTAGGGACTGATCTGCCTCATCTTGCTTTTGATGAAGCTAGTGGATTTCAGTTGTCCCAATTTCAATCGCAGCTGGCCTTGACTTCAAAACTTTTGTCTTTGCAAGGCATGCATATCTGTACACCCAATAGTGAAATCGGGCAGTCCTTTGAGTTGAAGTATAAGAGCTTCGCCGACTTTAAGGACTTCAATAATAAGGTCCGCATGAAGATGGACCTTGGAGATGGCTTCTTTCGTCTGAAAGATGCGGCTTATTTCGCTCCGAAGATGAAGCAACAGAAGATTCTGGCGAGTCAACTCAATGAGGTGATCAAGGTGGGAGGACGAGTGAAAGGAAAAGTGAAGAGTCTCAGGGGAGAGGATATTTCTCTGGCCTTTGGTCGCTATACCTATTTCGATGGAGATTTTCGACTGACCGGTCTACCAAACTTTGATCGAACCTTCTTTGATCTGGATGTGAATCGAATGCGAACGCATGCAGGTGATATCGCTCGTGTTACAGGGGATCTGAAGTTGCCGGATAATTTCTCCAAGCTGGGAGAGATGAACTTCAGAGGGCGTCTCACGGGATCGCCCGTCGATTTTGTAACAGACGGAGCGATACAAACAGCGATCGGAAATCTGGAAGCGGATCTAAATCTAAAGGTTAAAGACACGCCTGTCTATCGTGGAGATCTGGCTGTGCAGGATTTCAACATGCGTGAATGGCTGGGTGATGATCGATTCGGTGTGCTATCAGCCCAGGGTAAGGTGGATGGTCGCGGCTTCAAACTTGATGATCTACGTCTGGATGTGGATGGCAGTATTGATCAATTTCACTTTAATGGCTACGACTATCGAGATGTAGTTTTGGATGGGGAGATCGAGCAACGACTCTTTAAGGGAGAATTGGCTATTGAGGATGAACATCTGGCCATGGACTTTACGGGATTGGTAGATTTGAGTCAGGAGGTACCCGTGTTTAAATTTGAAAGCAAGATCGATAGAGCTGACCTCAAAGCATTGAAGTTGGTTAAGGACGACTTGAGTATCACCGCTATTGCGGACTTGAGTTTGGAGGGTAGTGATATCGATGATTTTGATGGAGAAGCGTTCTTGAAGGATATTGTTGTGGAGTTCAAGGGTAAGACGATCGCGATGGATTCGCTGGTGGCCATATCTGAGACCGATGGAAGTTCCAAAGATATTGTCTTGCAATCCCCGATCGTAGGAGCAAGTTTCAAGGGAGACTTTAGTTTCAAGAAATTGAGTCCCACTTTTAAGGACTATCTCTCGACCTACTTTCCTTATCGATGGGGGGATATCTGGGGCGCAGATGAGCAGGCATCCAATGAGGCTCAGCAGATTGAGTTTGATGTCGAGCTTTATGAAGACGTGGCTGATCTGGAGGAGTTCATTCCAAAGATGCAGCATCTGCCCACGGGTAGCCTGAAAGGAACCTTCAATAGTATGAGCAAGAAGCTCAAATTGGATGCAGAATTCGACAGCATTGTTTATGATGGTTTTATGGTCGATAGCATTCGCTTGGCTACCGACTCAGATATTGATGCTTTGGAGTTTAAGTTGGATGTCGGAGAGTTTGTAAAGGATGATATTGCTGTTCCGGAGCTTGCATTGGATGGGCGCTTGTTTGATGATAGCCTGCGCTTTTATCTCAAGGCACATACTGATACCTCCCTAAACCGATTGCGATTGGGTGGGCTGCTTTTCACCAATGCAGATACCCTGAAAATGAATGTGGAGTCGACGGATTTGTACGTAGATGGAAAACGCTGGGAGGCAAGTACCGGTAATCTGAGTTTCTATGACAAGGAGAATTTCAGTATCGAAGACCTTCGTTTAGTGCAGGATGATCAGAGCATCACGCTGAACAGCAAGCCTTCTCGAAACTACAAAAATTATTCTGAACTCTATCTGGACAATTTTGATTTGGGTGCGGTTAGCGAGATGATTGGAGATCGAAAATGGAAGTTTAGAGGAAGGGCTGATGGCAACTTTGCCGCTAAGAACATTTTCAATGAACCGAAGTTCTCCTCCGATCTAAAGATCAAGGAGTTTGTGTTCAACGAGGAAGTTGTGGGAGATGTGCAGATTTCTGCAAGAAAGAAGCACGATGAGGATAAGGTGATCATCCAGTCGCGAATCAATAATGACGAGTACAATTTGGATGCCAGAGGATTCTATGAATTGCCAGATAAGAGTGACCCTAAGAAGAAGGATGGATTTGTTGATCTGGATTTGGATGTCAGGGCCTTTCAGTTGGCCTTTCTGGAAACGGTGATTGGAGATATGATTAGCAATACCACAGGTAGCGGAAAAGGGCTATTGAACATTTCGGGGCCTCCGAATGATCTGGGATTCTACGGCGAGCTGATGGTGAAAGATGCTGGCTCTACGATTGACTATCTCAATGTGCACTACACCTTTGAAGAAGGTCCCGTGACAGTACAGAACAAGATCATCAACCTTAATAATATCAAAGTTCACGATCGATTTGACAATACAGCTTTCTTCGATGGCTATTTGGATCTGAATGATTTCAAGGACATCAGTCTGGAAGCTCAGGCGATCTCTGAAAATTTTCTTTTTGTCGAAACAGGGCCTCAGGATAATGAATTGTTTTATGGGACCGTGTTCGGCAAAGGAACCGTAGATTTCTACGGGCCATTTGACGACTTCACCATAGACATCGCTGCTCAGTCGATGCCGGGCACACATGTTTCTATTCCAATATCAGATGATGACTATTTGGGCGAGGATAATTTCTATCGCTTTATCAATACGGGCGTTGATACATTGGAAGTGGAGGAGAAGCTAGGATTTTCATTTGATAACTTACAGCTCAACTTCATCTTTGAAATGACGCCCGATGCTCTGGTAGAAATGATTTTGGATCCCTTGACCAAGGATATCATTCGTGGACGGGGCACCGGTAATATCCAGATGAACTACAGTACCTTATTGGGCGAGTTTAATATGCACGGAGACTATACTGTCACAGAAGGGGACTATCAGTTTACCATGCAGAACATTTTCACTAAGCAATTTGATATAAAGCCGGGGGGCACAATTCGCTTTGCTGGAGACCCCTATAATGCACAGCTGAATATTGACGCCATTTATAATTTGAAAGCATCTCGGTTCGATATCATAAAGGAAGTTTTGGAATCAGGTCAGGAAAATGAAGCCAAGCGAAGAGTGCCTGTTGATGTCAATCTAAACATGCAGGGTTCACTTGCCAGTCCGGATATTGATTTCCGAATCAACTTCCCGGAGAGAGGAGTGACTGCAGTTGATAATCTGGCTCAAAGAAGGATAGACGATATCAACACCAGAGGAATCAACGAATTGAATAAGCAGGTCTTTGGATTGCTGGTGCTGAACAAGTTTCTTTCTTATGAGTCCATTTCACTTGCAGAAAGTTCCAACGATCTCTTAGCAGGTGTGAATACAACAGTGAGCGAATTTGTATCTACGCAGTTTTCCTCTTATTTGGATGATGTGGTGTCATCAGTGATTCCGGACAGTGATTTGAACTTCATTTGGAGAAACTACTCATTGGAAGATGCAGAAGAGCCAGCTTTGAGAGACAATAGAAATGAGGTAAATGTGGTCTTCACCAAGCGATTCCTTGACGATAGAATCTCTATCGACATCGGAACCGATTTCGATGTAGGGGGAGCAGAGTCAAGTGCCGAGCAGAACATTGCGATCGCGGGTGACTTCATCATTTCTTACAAGATCACCAGAGACGGAAAGTACCGGATCAAGCTGTTCAGTGTCTCAGAACGAGATATCTTTAGCGATCGCTATAATAAGACAGGTGCGAGTGTCGCGGTTACGGAGGAATTCGATACGCTAGGGGAGTTCTTTGGGCAGGTCTTGAAGAGAGGGCCGGATAAGAACTAAGGGGCAGTTATTGATTCCCAATCCCTAAGTGAGCCGCTCTGCAATCTTTTCCTTCAGCCAGTTCTTATCAGCTATTCTGTTGTCATCTTCGACTTGCTTTTGCAAACGCTCGTGCTTCTTTCTGTCCCTGGGATTAGCTTTAGCCAATTGGCGAATGTACTTGATAAGGTTTAGATAATTCTCCCGATGGTAATCACTGATAATCTTCTTTCTGCGCAGGACTTTCCGAAAGCTGTCGATCATTGCGTACAGGCTTTCCCACTCTTGTTGCTCAAAGTAGATTTTCAGTTGCAACGTTCGTGTATCCAGGCCGTAGAAGATATCACTAAAGCTCACTTTTTGTAGAAGCTGCAGTACCTTATCCCAATCCTTGATATGGAAGTAGTAGGTGGCTAGATTAAAATGATAGGCATTGTCAGATTCCTTGAGGTCGAGCTTAGCACGATATCTATGGATGAATTCGTAGACCCAGTCATATTCCTGTAGACGCAAGGCCACGGTCACGATGTTCTTGTAATTCCAGGGGGATAGAACTCCGTTTTCAAGAATGATGTCTGATTCGAGAGATAGCTTGTAGAGTTCAAACAACTCTGTGAAGTACTTCGCATGGGCTCGGTTAATTTTACGGGTGCAATAGTTGAAGGCAAATAGATAGATGTCCCTCACTTCCTCTCTACTGACATGCAAATGAGCAGTCTGCAGTGCTGTTTTCAAGGCGGAAAAGTGCTGCTCCTCTTCCGGTTCGGTGAGACTCAGATTCACCAGATAATGCAGTTGAAGTAAGGGCTCCTCTGTATAAGCTGATTCCGGAAGCTGCTGAATCAATTGTTCCGAGAATGGATTGGGGTAATCAAGTGAAGCCACCTGCTGCAAATTCAGCAGCTCATTGCTGAGCTTCAACTTTCGAGCGAGGTAGTACCGATCAATGCTGGCGATGGCCTCCCCAATTTGCAAATCCTCAAAACGAACACTTTGCTGATCGATAAATCGGTTGCAGATTTGTCGAAACTGATACTCTGCATGGTAATGTTCTGGCTTGCGTTCCTTGATCCTGGCAAATTGCCTTTGAAGCTTCTGTTCAAGCTGCTTGAAGTGCTTATTGAGCCCGCGCTTGCCAAAACTCTCCAGCAGTAATAGTCCAGCAGTGATCTTGTCTTCGGCAAGTCGCTCCCTGATGAAGAAGTCTTCGATCAGGCTGAGAGCAGCAGATTCAGCATGTCGAAGCTTGACATCAACGAATACTGTGGCTTTTGGGAAGCACATTTGATGCATCTGCTCCCGCTCTGTTCTTGTTTGTGTTTGCTGATCATTTTCCTGCAATAAGAACTGCAGCAATCGATGCTTTGGCTCCTTTCTTGCTGCGCTTATTTGACTGATCTGTTTGACAAGACCTTGTCGATCCTTCTTGTTTAGACTGTCTACGCATTCTTGTAGCTTCGTTTTCATCTACATTCATGATTTTTTCGACTCCCATTCTACCGCTAATTTAGCGAGAAAATCAGCCCCTTGCTACAAATTCTCCCCTTTGTGTTCCTACTTGTGTGGATTTCGGTGCACAAGAATTTAACGATAAGTGTTTGATTGTCAATGGATGCGTTCGCAGTTTGAAGCAGTAGGGTGTCCCAATTCTTACTACAAAGCAGGAAATTTGTACTACGAATCGAGGATTAGATTGGCCAAATTTGTATCGTCGACACTATCGAATTGAAGAACAAGTATTGTCCAAATTCCAAAATACCCAAACATGAGAACTATAAAGTTTTTTATCAGCCTTTTAACCCTATGCTTTACCGTATCCCTGCAGGCAGATGACTGTCCGCAGCCGCAAATTCAGGCACTGTCCATGCAAACCGTAGAGTTTTGTCCAGTACCCTGCTCCATCACAGGTGCTTATGAATTCTTCAATCTCAGTACGGACTTTGATTGCTCCTTAGAGCAAGTTGACAATTGCCTGGAATTTACTTCCCTGCCTGGTTTCTTTGGACTCTTGAACGTAACTGGTCAGATATGCAATGAATTGGACGAATGTGACAATTTCTCCACTTGGATAGAGGTTGTCGACGGTCTCGATTACCCAGATTGTTTATCTAATCAAGTATTCGTGTTTCCCGCGGGCCAGCCCTTTGAGTTTTGTCCTTGGTTCTGTAACATGCCAGAAGAATTTGAATTGCTTGACATTCACTTGATGGACCCTGAATCGGGGGAAAGCTCAGAAGGTCTCGTCACAAATTGCATTTCCTATGCCCCTGCCCCAGGTTATGAAAACGCCATTGCAGAAGTGACTGCCATGGCAGTGGACCCGACAACAACAAATGCCGAAACCTATTACTTCCAATTAGTACCTGAGCTGGACTGTGAAAATCCAGTACAGCAGGAATCAGTGAATCTGCTGGAGCCCAGAACGATAGACTTCAGTTTTTGCAAGTTGCAGTCATTAGGACTAATCCCAGATGATGTGATAGTAAGCAGCAACGCAGGCAATATTGCATTCACTCAGGACATCAACACCATTACGTATTTAGCTACTGACCCTGAAGTGATCACGGACGAGCTATTTATACTGGGGGTATATCAGGATCAACTGCTAGACACGGTGCTAGTGCAGATCGATATTCTTCCAGGTTATTATCCCAATGAATGTACTAATCCAATTGAGGATCACTATGTTTTGCCAATGACCCCATTGGAGATTTGTCCAGACTTTTGCAATCTATCAGGATGGAACATTGTCTCTATCGTTTCAAACTTTCACGAAACAGTTAGCTGGGATGCTGGCGGTAGCTGCTTCACCTACATTTCTCTACCGGGCTTCTCTGGAACGCAGACGCTAAGCGTAATTGTCGAAGATCCGGCCGGATATACGGACTATGTGACGGTCAATGTCCATGTCGGTGAGGATCTTGCTTGTCTGGGAGACGAGTGCGTATGGCCAGGAGATAGCAACAATGATGGTACTGTAAACAACTTTGATGTCCTCAACATCGGATACAATTTCAGTCGTCAGGGACCTTTGAGATTCTATGATTCAGGTGTGTGGGAAGGCGTATACGCTGCCGATTGGACTGCACCTGATATCCTTGCGGTAAATGCAAAGCACAGTGATTGTAACGGAGATGGAACGATCACAGATCTTGATCTTGTGCCAATTGATATCAACTATGGTTCGCAAACTGGAAAGACCGGCGAAACTTCTGGTGAAAGTGCCTTCAGTCTTCAGCTTGAAGAGTCCTTAATTCAGGAAGGTGACACCGTGCATGTTGAAGTGTTCCTTTCTGAAGATGCAGCTCAGGATGATGTCTACGGATTCGCTTACAGCATAAGCTTCAATCCGGAATATGTCGAAGAGGGATCCGTGGAGTTTAGCTTCGAAGACAGTGATTTTGGAGAGACGGAAAGACTTGACTTCAGCAAGGTCCTTAGTGGGAGAGTGGATATTGCGTCTGTACTAACCGATCATTCTAGCATCTCTTTCGGAGGCAAAGTTGGTGATATGTCCTTTGTGGTGATTGATAATATCAATGGAAAGCAAGCAACGGCGGAAATGGATCTCGACCTGTTTTCTGCCGCCGTGATGCGCGGTAGTGGTCAGCTAAGCCCGATCGAAGGCGAAAAAACAACCCTAACGCTTGAAGAAGCTAGTAGTCTGCCGACCCCAGAATTGGCCCAAGTGCAAGTTTACCCTAATCCAATCTCTGAGTACCTGATTATCGACTCCCCAAATACGGAGCTAACTTCTTTGCGATTGATCGATATGGGCGGCCGCTTGATCACTGAACAAGTGCTTTCCCAGATCGGTCCAGCCAGAATTGACCTGCAAGATATTCCAACTGGAATCTACATCGTAGAGATCATTTCCGGCTCTCAGCGACGACAGCAGAAGATTGTAAAGCACTAAGGGATTCTCTATCCCTAATTCGTTTCCGCTTCCAAGACTGGCAGTGAGCCAGATTCACAGGGCGTTTCCATCTTTATTGGTGGAGGCGCCCTTTGTTCTTTTGTTCTGTTTATCTTTGGCACCGTATGCTATATTGTATGCACCATGCACCATGCACCATGCACCATGCACCAT